>JAQVGD010000306.1 GCA_028696945.1 Lutibacter sp. | reverse complement strand
TGGCGGAAAATAAAGCAATTCAAAGGCGATTGTTAATCAGGTTGAAAAAATGCTAAGTGAAGGCGCAACATTTATCGATGGTGGCGCTTATTCGTCTCGTCCTGGCGCAGAACACATTTCAGAAGAAGAAGAATTGAGCAGAATTTTACCTGTGGTCAAGCTTTTAATCAGCGAATTCCCTTCTGTTTTAATTTCTGTGGATACTTTTAGAAGTCAGGTTGCTGAACAATGTATTTATCAAGGTGCTTGTATTGTTAACGATATTGCCGCCGGAGAAATGGACGCAAATATGTTTTCAACGGTCGCAAAACTGCAGGTTCCTTACATTATGATGCATATGAAAGGTACGCCTCAAAATATGCAACAAAATCCGACTTACACCAATGTTATCACCGACTTGCTTTACTATTTTTCAAAAAAAATTGCCGAATTGCGAGAACTTGGGCTTAACGATATTATTGCCGATGTGGGATTTGGTTTTGGCAAAACCATAGCGCACAATTATCAGTTATTAAACCATTTAGCGCTGTTTAAAAATCTGGAAACACCCTTGTTGATTGGCTTATCAAGAAAAGGAATGCTATACAATCCGCTGGGAATTACTGCGGAATCTGCGCTGAACGCAACAACGGCGGCAAATACCGTTGCGCTGCTAAATGGCGCCTCCATTCTTCGGGTTCACGACGTAAAAGAAGCTGTTGAAGCCGTTAAAATTGTCGCCTTATTAAACAATAAAGGATGAGAAAATTTTCGCTGATATTGCTCACTTTTTTACTGCTTGGCTGCGCAAAAAAGGAACTCAAAATCCCGACTTTGGCTGAAAAAGGAATTCAGGAATTACAAAATCATTCACAGGTTTGGATGTTTTTTGAAGTTAAAAATAACGACACTGCTGCAGTTGTTAATAGAAAAAACACCATTAGCAGCACCCATTGGATTTACAATATCGACAAACGTTTGCCTTTAAAAGCGATTATTCCTTCAATAATTATGCTTCAGGACAAGCACGCGAATTCCATGCATTCAGAAAAAGGAATGCTCGATTATTTTAGCTATTCCGACACAATTTCGAAGCGACTTTCATTTCTGGAATTTGACGGCGTCACTTTTGAGACAATCGATGAGTTACCTCTTAACCTATTGGATGAAAACGCATCAAAGAATCAAAATTACCACAATATCAATCTGATATTCTATAAAAATAATGTTCAAATAAATGCGCTTGAAACTGATAAATCAAATTTTAAGAATGAACTTGCAACACTTGTTAAATTGACTGCTGAAAACAAACAGTCCATGCTTCATTTAAACTTTAATAGAAACCTATTGTATCAGGATTATTTATTTTACAGAACAATCATTCACAACCTTAGCAATGAAAACATTTTAACAAACAAAAACGAACTTATTTTCAACTAAAATAAAGATTGACTTGTTAACCAAATTAACTGTTTAACAAGCCATCTTTTTTTCCTATTTTTACAAAAACAATTTGAATGCTTGATTTTCTAAACTTTTCCTTTCTTGATATTTTAGACATCGTTTTGGTAGCTACGCTGCTTTACTATGTATATAAACTTTTAAAAGGAAGTGTTGCCATCAATATTTTTATTGGAATTGGACTTGTGGTAATTATTTGGAAAATAACCCAAGCACTACAAATGGAAATGCTTAGCGGATTGTTGGGCACGCTGATTAGTTTGGGCGCAATTGCCATTCTTATTGTTTTTCAGCCCGAAGTAAGGAAATTTTTGTTGATGTTGGGTTCAACAAATTTTACAAATCGACGAAATTTTTTAAAGCAACTCAGCTTTCTAAAAAGTGAGATTTACATTACGATGGATGTTGAAACCATTGTAAAAGCCTGTGAATCGATGTCGGCTGTAAAAACAGGAGCGTTGCTGGTTTTGGAACGAACACACAATTTAGATTTTGTAAAAGCTACCGGTGACAAAATGAATTCTGAAGTAAATCAGCCAATTTTGGAAAGTATTTTTTACAAAAACAGTCCGCTGCATGACGGCGCGGTAATTATAAAAGATAACTTTATTATTGCCACCAGGGCAGTTTTACCGCTATCCACAAAAAACATTCCGGCACGATTTGGGTTGCGCCATAGAGCCGCCATAGGAATTACCGAAGAAACCGATGCACTTTGTTTGATAGTTTCAGAAGAAACAGGTAAAATGTCTTATATAAAAGATGGTGAATTTATGCTATTCAAAAATAGCCAGGAACTTGTTGAAATGATTCGCCACGATCTTGGTTAATGCATGGCATTATTTAATAATTGTATAGTTAGCTATAAATTAAACAGTTAAAACCTTAATCTGTTAAACAATTACTAAGCTGCTTCACCAGCAAATTGCATATCATATAACATTTTATAATAGCCGTTTTTCTCCAGCAGTTCCAAATGAGAGCCTTGCTTCACAATTTTCCCCTTATCCATCACAATAATTCTGTCGGCTTTTTTGATCGTTGTTAATCTGTGCGCAATAATTATAGAAGTTTGGTGCCTTGTAATCTTATCTGTTGCCTCTTGTATCAGTTTTTC
>JAQVGD010000116.1 GCA_028696945.1 Lutibacter sp. | reverse complement strand
CAATCATGAAAAATTACAGGTTAAGATTTTCGATTATAAATCTGGCATAAATACCTACAGAGCAGAGATAAACGGAGAATGGATTTTAATGGAATATGATGTGGCAACTGGATTGTTAACCTACGATTTTAACGATAAAACTTTTTCTGATTCCAAGCATGAACTGAAGGTTGTGGTCACGGATAATGTTGGAAATTCAAACACACTTACCGCAACTTTTTTCAGAAAAATATAAAAGTCTATGCTAAAAACAGCAACGCTAACCCTGTGTTTTTTATTGGCATCAATACTTATAACTGCCCAAACGGCAACTGTTAAAGGTGTTTTAAAAACCGACAAAAATACACCTCTTGAAGGCGTTGCAATTACCTTTTTAAATGCTGGAACCACTTCTGATGAAAATGGGGAATATATTTTGAAAATACCTGCAAATACAGAGATTACGATTAAATTTAGCCATATTTCTTTTATCACTTTGAATAAAATTGTGAAGTTGCAAAAAAATAAGACACTTCTGTTTTCGCCCATTTTAGAAGCTAAAACTGAAATCATTAATGAAGTAAATATAAAAGACACCAAAAAAGATGCACAAGGTTTTATTATGGTAAATCCGAGCGATGTTGCTAAAATTCCAGGAGCAAATCAAGGTGTTGAAAATATTTTAATGACCTTGCCTGGCGTAAATAACAACAACGAATTGAGCACCCAATACAATGTGCGTGGCGGAAATTTCGATGAGAATTTGGTGTATGTAAACGGCATTGAAGTTTACCGACCATTTCTGGTGCGATCAGGACAGCAGGAAGGATTGAGTTTTGTAAATAGTGCCATGGTGCAAAATGTAAATTTTTCAGCTGGCGGCTTTCAGGCAAAATATGGCGATAAACTTTCTTCGGTTTTAGACATTACTTACAGAACGCCAACAGAATTGGCAACTGCTATAAATGCAAGTTTTTTGGGCGGAAGCGTAACGGTGGAAGGTCTCATGCTTCAAAATAAATTAAGTGCGTTGGTGGGTGTTAGGTATCGAGATAACAGTTTGTTTATCAACAGTAAAGATATTGAAACAACTTCAAATCCAAATTTTACGGATGCTCAAACATTTTTGTCATATTCTGTTAATCCCAAATTAAAAATCGATTTTCTGGGAAATTTTTCAATCAACAATTACAATTTTACGCCTCAATCACGAAGAACAAAATTTGGAACTATCAGCAATCCACAGGAATTGATTGTTTATTATGAAGGCCAAGAGAAAGATAAATTTAAAACGGTTTTTGGCGCTTTAAAAGGAAGTTATTTGGTAAATGAAAATTTAAATGTCAATGTAACAACCTCAAGCTATCATACCATTGAAGAAGAATATTATGATATTTTGGCCAGTTATAATTTAGGCGAAGTTAATAGTGATTTTGGTTCTGATAATTTTGGGGAAGTTGCATTTTCTGAAGGAATTGGTTCGCAATTAAGTCACGCCCGCAACGATTTAGATGCTTTAATAACCAATGTTGAAATAAATGGCACTTTTAAAAGGGACAGCCATCAAATAGATTTTGGCATAAAATACCAAAATGAAGACACCAAAGACCGAATTAATGAATGGGAAGTTATAGATTCCTTAGGATTTAGCGTTCGACCTCCAAATTTTACCTCAAATAACCAGCCTTACGAACCTTTTACAGGTGAACTACTTCCTTTTCAAAATATTAAGGCAAAAAATCATACTAAAATAGACCGATTGGTTTGGTTTGCACAATACAGCAAAAATGTTTTTTGGAACAATCATAAAATTTGGTATAATATAGGAATTCGATCACATAACTGGAATGTAAACGGCGACAATATGGAAACTGTAAATCAAATTATTTATAGTTTGCGCGGCCAATTTGCCATAAAACCCGATTGGGAGAAAGACATGCTTTTCAGAATTTCAGGAGGAATGTACAACCAACCGCCATTTTACAAAGAGCTTAGAGACCAATCAGGAACAGTAATTCCAACTGTTGATGCGCAAAAATCGTTACAAGTAATTTTAGGAAACGATTATAGTTTTAAACTTTGGGAACGACCTTTTAAACTGGTTTCTGAAGTTTATTACAAGCATTTAACCGATGTAAATACTTATACGGTTGACAATGTAAAAGTGCGGTACAGCGCAGATAACAACGCAACTGCTTATGCTACAGGAGTCGATTTAAGATTGAATGGTGAATTTGTTCCCGGCACAGAAAGCTGGGTAAGTATCGGATTTTTAAAAACAGAAGAAAATAAAAACAACCAAGGTTATATTCCGCGTCCAACCGACCAGCGTTTTAAATTTGGCATGTTGTTTCAGGATTATGTTCCAAACATCCCAAACATTAAAATGTACTTAAATTTGGTTTTTAATACAGGTGTTCCAGGCGGTTCTCCCTCCTATTCAAATCCGTACCAATATCAAAACCGTTTAAATGCTTACAAAAGAGCTGATATCGGTATTTCGTACGTTTTTACCGATGCAAAAAACCAATATCAAAGTGGTTGGTTGCATGATTTTAAAGAATTATCTGTTGGTTTTGAGATATTTAATATGTTCGATGTACAAAACGCCATTACCAACACTTGGGTGCGCGATGTGTATTCCAAACAATTTTATGGCATCCCAAATTATATGACTTCAAGAGTATTTAATGTAAAAGTTGATGTGAAGTTTTGATTGATGTTTATTTGTTGAATCGTTTAACTGTTAAAAATTTTCAGTTTCAAGTTTCACAATTCATCTAAAATACAAATAATCTGAAATTCTAATAATCTAACCTAAAATCTGACTTGCGTGTTCTTTCGTTTTAACTTTTGTAATCACGTCTTCAATAATGCCATTTTCACCAACCACGAAAGTAATTCTGTGAATTCCGTCAAATTCACGTCCCATAAATTTCTTGGGTCCCCAAACGCCAAAAGCATTAATTACTTTTTTGTCCTCATCTGCCAATAACTGAAAAGGCAATTTATATTTTTCTTTAAAATTTTGCTGGCGTTTTGCCGAATCTGCGCTTACGCCTAAAACTTCGTATCCTTTGGCTAGAAAAGTATGGTAATTGTCCCGCAAGTTACAAGCTTCCATGGTGCAGCCCGGCGTACTTGCTTTCGGATAAAAGAACAGCACTAACTTTTTCCCTTTATAATCAGATAATTTTACGGTATTTCCTTGTTGGTCAAGTGCTTCAAAATTTGGTGCGGCATCGCCGATTTTCAATGTTGTCATTTTTTTATAGTTTTAAAAGTTGAAAGTTAAAAAGTTAAAATCATTAATGAAAAAATAGTTTATGAAACTTCCAAAAAAAAGTTTAAAAATTGAAATTCAATTTTTTATTTAATATCTAAGGAATCTCCCTTTCCTTTGGAAAGGGTTGGGGATAGGAAAAACAATTGAAAGTTAAAAAGCCTGTCTGCCGAAGGTAGGTTAAATTTAGAAATAAAATGATACAGAGATAAAACTTTAAAAATAACCTTACAATGGAATGTTCCATGAAAAACACACCCCTAACCAAATTGATTTAAGATAGCTGATTTACGATTTTAGAAGAAGAAATCTTTAGATTCTGGATTTGGTTTTTAATATTTTACTTGCTTTTTATAATAGAATAGGCAAGATGATTTATAAATTAGAATTTAAAAGACTCAAAACTTTTTTGCGCGATTTGCGGTTTTTATTTGCGTGCTTTGCGGTTAATAAATTTTTGGTTCGGCGTTTTTTTATAATTTTTTCTTGCTTTTTATCATAGAATACCCAAGAGAGGGGAATTTAAAATAATTTTGTGTTTAATAATTTCTTTAACTTTACAACTTTCTAACTAAAAAAGTATGACCAAAGCTGAAAAAGTTCAATTTGTAATTGACACCCTCGAAAAAATATATCCAAATCCACAAATTCCGCTACACCATAAAGATCCTTATACCTTATTAATTGCTGTCTTGTTATCGGCACAAAGTACCGATGTTGGCGTAAATAAAATCACGCCTAAATTATTTGCCAAAGCTGATAATCCTTATGATATGGTAAAACTTTCGGTGGAAGAAATTCGGGAAATTATAAAACCTGCAGGTTTATCGCCTATGAAATCGAAGGGGATTTACGGCTTATCGAAAATATTGATTGAAAAGCATGGCGGACAAGTGCCTCAAAATTTTAAAGATTTAGAGGAATTACCAGCAGTTGGACATAAAACAGCAAGCGTGGTAATGTGTCAATCTTTTGGAATCCCAGCTTTTCCTGTCGATACACATATTCATCGATTGATGTATCGATGGAATTTAACCAATGGAAAAAACGTAGTGCAAACCGAAAAAGATGCCAAAAGATTATTTCCTGAAGCATTATGGAATAAACTGCATTTACAAATTATTTATTACGGTCGGGAATATTCTCCAGCAAGAAACTGGAATTTAGAAAAGGATATCATCACAAAAACAATTGGTAGAAAAATATTTTTAACCAAAAACCCACTTTAGGTTATAAAGTGGGTCTCAAAGAACATTAATTCAAATGTAATTCAATATGGATTTTTTTGTTGGTTTTAACTATCTTCAATTGTTTTGAATAGTTGAGCAAATATTGAATTATTTCGGGTCTTGGTTGCTCCATCATTGGAGACTTTTGTGAGTAAAGTTTCATCATAAATAGTTGGTTTGTACTATTAAACGATAAAATTTTACTTTTATTATATTCTCTTTTAATTTACTAAAATAATATTGTGTTTTTCTATTAATTTCCTCAAATTAATCAAAGCATAACGCATCCTTCCTAAAGCTGTATTAATGCTCACATCCGTATTTTCGGCAATTTCTTTAAAGCTCATGTCTTTATACATTCGCATTATTAACACTTCTTTTTGGTCTTCGGGCAATTCTTCAACAAGTTTTTGAACATCTTCTAAAATCTGATTTTTAATAATCTGATTTTCAACAGACAGCATTTCATCACTAAGCACATCAAAAATATCAAAATCATCTGTGTTGTTAAATTTAGGCAATCTTTTATTTCGTCTGAAATGGTCAATAATTAAGTTATGTGAAATACGCATTACCCAAGGCAAAAATTTACCCTCTTCGCTATAAGCACCTCTTTTTAAGGTGTTTATAACTTTAATAAAAGTGTCTTGAAAAATATCTTCGGCAACATCTCTATTTAAAACTTTAGACAGTATAAAACTAAAAATTCGTTGTTTATGACGAATTATTAAAATCTCTAAGGATTTTTCATGTCCATTGATGTAGTTGTTGACTAAAACGCTGTCAAGAATAGTTTTACTTTCCATAATTTAAATACATTATAGGGGTTGGTTAAAGGTGTATTTATTAAATTTTATAAAAAGTAATGTTGTAGAATAAGCGTTTTTTTTGCGTTATATTTAACAAATATCAGTTTTTATTTTTATAAATCCAACCTTTTTTTGAATAAAATTAAAATTAAACACTTTATCCAAAATTGTAATTATAATATTTCGATTTTTATTAAATGCAAAACCACCTTTGCTTTCATTTTAAAATTTTGTAAGTACCTTTGCAAATATTCAGTTTTTAAGGAAAATGACTCACAATATTGCAGCACTTAGTCCGAAAGAAAATATCCTCATTAAAGGAGCAAAACTTCATAATTTAAAAAATATCGATGTTGCCATTCCAAGAAATAAATTGGTGGTTATTACTGGGCTTTCGGGTTCAGGGAAATCGAGTTTGGCATTTGACACCTTATTTGCAGAAGGACAACGCCGGTATGTAGAAAGTTTATCGTCTTATGCACGTCAGTTTTTAGGAAGGTTAAACAAACCAAATGTAGATTATATCAAAGGTATTTCGCCTGCCATCGCCATTGAACAAAAAGTAAACTCCACCAATCCGCGTTCAACTGTTGGTACTTCAACAGAAATTTACGACTATTTGAAACTGCTGTTTGCCCGAATCGGAAAAACCTATTCTCCAATTTCGGGAAATGAAGTAAAAAAACAAACAGTTGCCGATGTTATCAATTACATTAAAACTTTAGAAATAAATACAAAAGTATTGCTTTTGTCCCCTGTTCATATTCCAGAAGAAAGGAGTTTGCTACAGACTTTAAAAATATTGGCGCAACAAGGGTATTCCAGAATAAAATACAAAGGAAACGTTATTAGAATTGAAGAAGTTGCTGCTGAAATTGAACGCGATTTTTATTTGGTAATCGACAGAATTGTGGTTCAGGATAATGAAGATTTTTATAACCGTTTGGGCGATGCGGTGCAAACTGCTTTTTTTGAAGGAAAAGGAGAATGTATTATTGAAGACCTAAAAGCCGAAAAGCAAACTACTTTTAACAATAAATTTGAATTGGATGGTATTCAATTTTTGGAGCCAAACACTCATTTATTCAGCTTTAACAATCCGTATGGTGCTTGTCCTGCCTGCGATGGTTTCGGAAATGTAATTGGAATTGATGATAATTTGGTAATTCCAAATACTTCCTTGTCCATTTATGAAAACGCCATTTTACCTTGGAAAACAGATTCGTTTGCCCAATACAAAAACGACTTGATTGACAACGCCAGTAAATTCGACATTCCCATTCACAAACCGTGGTTTCAACTTTCAGAGAATCAAAAACAACTTATTTGGAATGGAAATATCTCATTCAGAGGCATCCATGATTTTTTCAAACATTTAGAAGAAAAAAGTTATAAAATTCAATATCGTGTAATGCTTTCCCGCTATCGTGGAAAAACAAAATGTGCCACTTGTAATGGGAAACGACTAAGGCCAGAAACCAACAACATTAAAATAGACCACAAAAATATTAATGAATTGGTAGATTTGCCTTTGAATGAATTGGCTGATTTTTTCAAAAACCTACAACTCAATATTTACGACCAACAAATTGGCAAACGCTTGCTCGTTGAAATCAACAACAGACTGCAATTTTTAAATGATGTGGGATTAAGTTATTTAACCTTAAACAGAACTTCCACAACCTTATCTGGCGGAGAAAGTCAACGCATTAATCTGGCCACTTCACTAGGAAGCAGTTTGGTGGGTTCTATGTATATTTTAGACGAACCGAGTATTGGATTGCACCCAAAAGATACGGAACGGCTTATAAAAGTATTGAAGGATTTGCGCAATTTGGGCAATACCGTTATTGTGGTGGAACACGATGAAGATATTATGAAAGCGGCCGATTTTATTATTGATATTGGTCCAGAAGCTGGAACTTTAGGTGGCGAGATTGTGGCTGAAGGAAATTATTCTGAAATTCTAAAATCCGATTCCTTAACTGCAAAATATCTAAATCATCAGCTAAAGATTGAAGTACCAAAAATCCGAAGAAAATCAAACAAAAGTATTGAGGTAATCGGTGCTCGTGAACACAATTTAAAAAATATCAACGTCACTTTTCCTTTAAACTGTTTAACTGTGGTTACTGGAGTTTCTGGAAGCGGAAAAAGCACGCTGGTAAGCAAAATACTGTATCCGGCAATTCAAAAACAATTGGGTGGTTATGGAGAAAAAGTCGGACAGTTCACCGAGTTAAAAGGTGATGTAAATATCCTTGAAAACATTGAGTTTATCAATCAAAATCCTATTGGACGTTCAAGTCGCTCAAATCCGGTAACTTACGTAAAAGCTTTTGATGACATAAGAGCTTTATTTGCTTCAGAAAAATTATCGAAAATAAGAAATTACCAACCAAAACACTTTTCTTTTAATGTGGAAGGCGGAAGGTGTGAAGTTTGCAAAGGTGATGGAGAAGTTACTATAGAAATGCAATTTATGGCTGATGTGCATTTGGAATGTGAAGCCTGTAAAGGAAAACGATTTAAAAAAGAAGTGCTACAGGTAACTTTTCAAGGAAAATCAATTAACGATGTGCTAAACAGCACTATTGATGATGCCGTAACCTTTTTTACCAAACACAAAGAGACAAAAATTGCCAAAAAGTTAAAACCGTTGCAAGATGTGGGCTTGGGCTATGTAACTTTAGGACAATCATCATCAACCCTTTCGGGCGGTGAAGCGCAACGAATTAAACTGGCTTCTTTTTTGGTTAAAGGAACTCGGCAGGAAAAATCACTTTTTATTTTTGATGAACCTACCACTGGTTTGCATTTTCACGACATTAAAAAACTGCTGAAATCATTTAATGCCTTAATTGAAAATGGGCATTCCATTATTGTGATAGAACACAATATCGATTTGATAAAATGCGCCGACTACATAATTGATTTGGGCAAAGAAGGCGGAAAATTAGGCGGTGAACTTATTTTTCAGGGAACGCCAGAAGAACTTATAAAATGTAAGGAATCTTATACTGCACCTTATTTATCCGAAAAATTAAAGTGATTTACATTAGTGCCTAAAGTTTGGAGTGCCTAAAATGCCTAAAATTAAATATCCCTCAATTTTATAATTAAATGAAGATAAACAACTTTTTAACTTTTACAGACAATCATCTTATTTTTTAATAAATTATCCTTATTAATTCGTAAAAGTCCATTTTTTTTAACTCTATGTACTCCGAACTTTAAGTACTTTAAGTACTTTCTTATAAAAATTACTCTTTAGTTTCAGCATTCAAAGCATCTAATTTGCTTTTTGCCAACACAAATTCAGGAAATATTTTTATGGCACGCTCAAAACTCAATTTTGCCTCACTATCTTTATTCAAATTCATAGCGATAATTCCTTCCAAATAAGCGATTGCGGCTTTTAAATCAATATTCTGGCTGTAATTTTTATTTACCTGAAAAGTTATTTTCACTGTTTTGTCATCAGGAAGTTTATCCGCTTTCTTTATCGATATATAGGCTTCTTCAAATTTACTCATTCCAAATTGCAATCCGGCCAATTTATATGCGTGATAATTGTTATTTGTTTTTGTAAATAAGTTTTGATAGGCTTCCGCAGCTTTTTCGATTGCACCCATAGATTCTAAGGAAATCGCATTCATCTCCATAAATTCTAAGTTATCAGGTTTATTTTTCAAAATATCATTGCTTACCAAAAAACACGAAATAAAATTTCGATCATTAAAATACAAATAAGCCAAACTGTCCTTATAAACACTTTTTGGGCCTTCCAGTAAAATAATTGAATACATGGCGTTTGCTGCAACGGTTTTATCTCCATACGCTAAAGCCTGCTTCATCTTTTGTTGTTCGAACGCAATATCGTTAGCAGTTTGAGCTACAGCAGTAGCAGCAGTTAAAAAAGAAAGAATAATAAAAATACGTTTCATCAATTTTAGTTTAAACATTAATGAGCGAAAATATCAAATTTATACTAAAAACAAAGATTTTACCATCATAAAAATTACCTAAATAAATTAATGTTTGGATTTTGGATTTTCTATTTTCTTTTATTTTTGCCGTATCTTCGCACTTTAAAAAATTGATTGCATTTAAATTCTTTATGAAAGCTTTACAATACTTAAACAAATACTTTTTAAAATATAAATACCGACTGCTCTTAGGCATAATTATTACCGTTGCTTCCAAAATTTTAGCGTTGCAGGTTCCTCAGCTTATTAGGGAATCCGTAAATGTTGCCGAAGATTACAGAAATGGCATTGTGACCAATTTATCTGTGGTAAAATCGGAATTGCTAAATAACATTCTACTAATTGTTGCGGCGGCGTTACTTTCAGGCTTTTTTACCTTTTTAATGCGACAAACCATCATTGTTATGTCACGGTTAATTGAATTTGATTTAAAAAATGAAATTTATCAGCAATACCAACGCTTGTCCTTAAATTTCTATAAAAAAAACAGAACCGGTGATTTAATGAATCGCATTAGCGAAGACGTAAGTAAAGTGCGCATGTACTCCGGACCGGCCATTATGTACACTATAAATATGCTGGTTTTATTTTCTGTGGCCATTATTAAAATGTATAATATTGATGCTACTTTAGCCAACTATACGCTATTGCCATTGCCTATTTTATCGGTTTTAATCTATTATTTAAGCAGGGTTATAAATAAGCGCAGCACCGTTGTACAGCAATATTTGTCAAAATTAACCGCTAATGCCCAGGAAACTTTTTCAGGAATAAGTATCTTAAAATCCTACGGTGTTGAAAAAAAGACTATGGTCGAATTTGAGGACTTGTCCAATGCTGCCAAAGAAAAAAACATCAGCTTGTTTAAAGTCCAGGCATTGTTTTTTCCGTCTATGATTTTACTGATTGGATTGAGTAATGTTCTGGTTATTTATGTTGGTGGATTGCGCTATATACAAGGCACCATTTCCTTGGGAGTTATCGCAGAGTTTATTATGTACATAAACATGTTAACGTGGCCGGTTGCTGTTGTGGGTTGGGTAACTTCTATTGTTCAGGAAGCTGAAGCATCCCAAAAACGTATTAACGAGTTTTTAAAACAAGAGCCTGAAATAAAAAACTACACTTCTACACCCTCAAAAATAGAAGGAAGCATTGAATTTAAAGAGGTGTCTTTTGCCTATGACGACACCAACATTGCCGCGCTTCAACGTATCAATTTCAAACTTGAAAAAGGAAAAACACTGGGTATTTTAGGTAATACAGGTTCTGGAAAAACAACCCTTATTAGTTTAATTGCCCGTTTGTATGATGTAAAATCGGGCAAGATTTTAATTGACGGACAACCTATTGAACAATTCAATTTAGGCGATTTGCGTCAAAGTATAGGTTTTGTTCCGCAAGAGGCCTTCCTTTTTTCTGATACCATAAAAAACAATATAAAATTTGGTGATGAAAGTGCTTCCGACGAAAAAATTGAACAAGCCGCAAAAGATGCCTACATCCATCACAATATTATTGAGTTTAACGAAGGCTACAACACTTTTGTAGGAGAACGGGGTGTTACCCTGTCGGGCGGACAAAAACAGCGTGTTTCT
>JAQVGD010000305.1 GCA_028696945.1 Lutibacter sp. | reverse complement strand
AGAAATTGAATATTTGAACGCAAGGCCCTAAATGATTCCGACACACCCGATTTTGGTTTGGTAAAAACCGCCAAATTACTGTCGGTTCCATTGTTTCCCACCACACCCAAAATTGGTATTGGTGAAATTTTTTCAATATCTTCTGTTGAATGAATTCTGGTATCCAAAACTTCTTTGGAAATAATCACAAATAGCGGTAAAATAGTGCCTAAAAGTAACGCAATCATATAATTAAACTGCATTCTTGGCAAAATGGATGCCTGGCCGGTATCTTTTGCAGAATCCAAAACCGAAATATCCGATACGCTTGCCGCAATCGCAATATCAGCCTCGTAACGTTTTTGCATCAAGAAAACATAATTAGATTCGGTTAAGCTGTACTTTCTTTGAAAATTTAATAATTTTTGTTCTTTCTTCGGAAGTTTGTTTAGCTCCGAATTATAATTATTTAAACGATTTCTGCTGTTATTCAGCGTAATTCTGGTTTCGTTTTTTAATGAAGACAGATTTTCAAGCAGCACATTTCTCGTGGTTTCAACTTCCTGGGTTACCGCTATTAAAGAAGGGTGATTTGCAGTAACTTCTTTTGACAATTTGTCCTTTTTAATGGAAAGCTCCGTTAATTTTCCTACCATTCCCGAAATAGAACCATCTTCAATATTTATGATTGCAGGCGCAGGAATATTGGTAAAATTTGTATGCGTTTTAATGTATTTTTCCAAATTGTTGAAATACACAATTCTGTCACCTAATTGCTCTTGCATTTTATCCAAACTTGTTGTTTGGGAGTAGATTTCACTTCCTTCAGCCGACAATTCGTAAATCAAATTATCCTGTTTAAATTTCCCAATATTGTCTTCAATCAATTTTAAACTGTCTGAAGTATTTTTAAACTGATCGTCGATAAACTGTTTTGTGCTGCGTGCATAATTTGTTTTTTCGTCCAATTCATGTTCCGCCAAAACTTTTACGGTTTCATTTAAATAATCAACAATTCTGTTTTTGTTGGACCCCGTTAAAGACAATTCTATCAATGACGTTCCCGTAAGTCCTTCAGCCCTAACATTTTGATATTCTCCGGTTACCTGGTCAATGGATTTCAACTGAACATAAAATGTTTGTCCTTTTAACTCTTTTGAATCATTCACAAGTTCAATCTGGGCCTTTAAAAATGGAAGGTTTATATATTCATCAATTAAAAATGTTTTTGAAAAACGGTTTTTATTTTCTTCTAAATCACGCAACGATTCGTCTTTGTAATTTATTAATGAATAAGTAGCTTTTTCACTAAAATCCACCGACAGTTCAAATCGTTGGTTGTCAATAAAATCAATTTTAATTAAGGTATTCAGCAGTTGGTATTGGTTTGGCTGTAATTTTAGCGTAAATGGCGTATCTCCATAGGCGTCTTCTTTTCTGAATCGGCCATCTTTTAAATAATCAACGTAAAATTTGAGTCTGCTTATTACTTTTTCATTATGCGATCTTGAAGTCAACGATTTCCTGATGGATTCAACCTTGTCGCTAACGCCCCCCCAGTTAAATGCAATATTTGTTCCTGAAGAGAAAAGCGGATTTTGTTTTTCATTTACGGCAATCGTAGTTTTTAACCCGTATATTTTTTGGGAAGAAATATTTACATAATAGGCAATTGCCAATGCAATGGCGATTGTTGCCACAAACCATTTCCAATTGGCTAAAATTCGAAATAAATAATCTTTAATATTTGAGATTTGTTCAATTGGATTTTCAATAAATTTGAATTTATTATCCATAAAATATTATATATTTTTTACTAATAAAACAGAGGTTACTATAAAAGACAATACCGAAACTACTGTTGTAAATGCTTGTAAACCAGTAGTTCCAATTCCCCACGATTTTTGTTTTAGCGGCGCCACGTAAATAATGTCATTGGGCTGAATGTAGAAATTTTCCGATTCAAATACCGCAATTTCATTAATGTTTATTTTATATTTTTTAACGCCGTCGAGCGATTTTCTGATAATTACCACATTTTCACGGTCTCCATAAGTTGAAATTTCTCCTGAATTGGCTAACGCATCAACAATGGAAACCTGATTTTGCATTAAGTTTTTTGTTCCGGGCGAGCCAACTTCGCCGGTGACAATAAAGTTTATGCCGCCCAATTTTACGGTGACAAAAACAGTTTCCGGATTTTTTAAAAACTTACCCAATTCCACTTCCAATTTTTCCCTTGCTTCTTTTTCTGTATAGCCCAAAACATTCACTTCACCAATATAAGGTATTCTGATATTTCCGTGACTGTCAATAGTATAACCGGTAAAATAAAGTCCGCCCGCACTGCTTCCGCCTGATGCGCTATTCTTAAAAAGCGTTACGAGTTCCTGGTTTTCAGCTTTTATGTCAATATATAAAATGTCATTTACCTGTAAACGATATGGTTCACTATTTAATTTGTGAATTTACGATTTGCTAACCGGTTCTCCTTGAAAAGAGGTCACTTGTTTCGTTGAAATACAGGATGATAGCAGACTTAGAACTGCAACGTATAAAAAAAAGTTTTTCATAAAAATTAGATCGGAAG
>JAQVGD010000304.1 GCA_028696945.1 Lutibacter sp. | reverse complement strand
GGAATCCGAGCGTTGGTTTCCAAACGGCAAACAGCCAATCTATCCGGCATTATTGAGAGTGAAAGTTTTGAGTTTTCCATAGTTTAACTTTGATTTTAGGTAAAATGTAAGTGGCATTTCGCACAACGTTTCAGTATATGCGATGTTTTGCGGAACGCAGTGGAGCAAAATATGGGAGAGCGAAGTGCAACGAGCGAACCGCATATACTGTGTTAGGCGAGCCGAACGGAGCGATAGCGGAGCGAGAGTGCAACGTGCCTTGCGTATTTTTGAAAAATTTATCCATATTATTCCGTTTTTGGTGGGCTTTTTATTATTGTATTTGATTTTTTTGTTTTGAAAAATGGAAGAGGGGCTGGGGGTGAATTCCATTTTTCAAAACTCCTTATTAAACTTTCCCTCTTTTCGCTCTATTTTGATGAATCTGTTTGTGTTTAGCTTTGCTGACTACTCTTGTATTTTTGGGCGTAGTTTTACCGCCTTCAGAGACTGGTTTAACATGGTGCAATTCTTTTCCTTTAGGTAATTTTCCATCTTTATATCCTTTTGACTTCAAGACTTTTTGAATTTTTTCTGGATCTCTTTCCTTTTTTATTGCAGTTTTTGTAATAGTTTTCTTTTTCATATTATTGTTGATTATTATTAGATTAAGACGCTGTTTCAAAAATTTTTTTGACTAAACTTGTTCTTGCATAAAATGCACGAGTAATTGGTCGGCGTTTTCCAGTTCTGGGATTTATTCCGCCTGTTCCTTTTGTTCTCGCTTGTATCCATTTTCCGTCTTTGCCTGTTAAACTTTCAAAGCCGTGTTTGATAAGTTTTTCTCGGATAAAATCATAATCGGCTTTTATTTCTTTGATAAGATCGTCATCTTCGGCAAAATCTAAACTTGCGACTTTTAACAATTCGGCACTTTCAGAATTTTGACCGTGCCACATTACAGCACAAAATACGATTGATTTTAGTTTTGCCCAACAATGACTTTCAAAAAATGAATGTTGTTTCAGTTCTTCTGGGTTAATCATTGTAATTGCCATTGTTTCTTTTGGCGTAAGTTCGTTTTTTACTTCATGAAAACTGACTGATTTTAATTCATACGAAAGTCCGTTTGGTGCTTTTGAAACATTATTTTCCAAACCTGCCAATCTTTCCAAAACTAAACCTTTCCAACCTTTGTTTTGCTTTCCCGTTTCGTATGTTGTAATTCCGTATTGTAAAGCAAGTTTTCGTAGATCTTTTCCAATATGCTTTTTTAAATTATTTATTGCAGTTGTTCTTGTAACTATTTTCATATTATTTTTTAGAAAGCTTATTTTTTAAATTCTTGTCCAATTCTTCAAATCTTTTAATAGATAAATCAAGATATTGTTTTTCAGTATCTATGCCAATAAAATTTCTACCATAAAGATAAGCCGCAAGACCTGTCGTTGAACTTCCAGTAAAAGGATCTAAGATTAAATCGCCTTTGTTTGTGCTTGCTAAAACAATTCTTTTAAGTAAATCAAAAGATTTCTGCGTTGGATGTTTGCCAAATTTCTTTTCAATCGGTTTTGGCGTATTGATTGACCAAACGGATCTCATTTGTAAGCCAGGCTTTTTCATTTGATCTTCTGGCCAGTCGCCATTTTTCATTAGATCATAATTGAAAGTGTGCTTTGCTTTTTTCTCTTTTCTTGCCCAAAGCAAAGTTTCATGACTGGCTGTAAAAAATCGGCATGACAAATTTGGAGAAGCGTTAGGCTTAAACCATGCAATGTCATTTAGAAAATGATATTTGTTTATTTCTAAGGCAAAACCGCATTGATAAATTGAGTGATAAGTTCCGCTAATCCAAATTGTTCCATTTGGTTTCAAAACACGGCGACACGCTTTTATCCACTCGTTATGAAACTCAAAATTCTTTTTAGTTCCGTTAGTTAAATCCCAATCGCCCTTTTTTACGCTTACCATTTTTCCGTTTTGGCAAGTAAAACTACCACTTGATAAAAAATAAGGAGGATCTGCAAAAATCATATCTACAGAGTTTTCAGGCAGAGAATTTAAAAGTTCCAAACAATCTGCTTGGTATAGCTTAAATCTCGGTTTTTCGTAAAATGATTTTTGCATAGTATATTGATTATAGCCTAGAAAAAATTATAAATAAATCGTTTTCGGAGCGATAGCGGAGAAAAAACCTTTTACCCCCCCTCTTTAAAAATTAAAAAATCAAATTCCTTATTTCTTAAAGCCCACCAAAAACATTTTAAAAACAAATTTTTCAAAAATATGTCGCCTAATGTGTTGCGGATGATGCAAAGTTATTTTTGAAAAAAACACAGTGAAACGGAGTTTTTGAAGAAAATAATTTTGCATATCCCGCTGTTATACGGAGTTCCGCGTAGCGGAATGAAGTATAGCAGTGGGATGCATATCCGCAACACATTATACGCAATGGAGCGAAGCGGAATTGCGTATAACTCGTTTTTATGCTGGGTATTTGTTTTATAGTATTACTAATCTGTATGTTATGCAAGTTGTTTGATATAATTATATTATGCATGAATTATTAGAAAAAACCGAAAAGATTTTAAAACTTCGGA
>JAQVGD010000115.1 GCA_028696945.1 Lutibacter sp. | reverse complement strand
ATTGGTCAACACTAATTTAAGTGAATATTACGTAGCTGCAAAGCTTTATCTAATAAGGTTTTGCAGCATTTTTTTTAAAAGACTTGCGGAGATTAGGAGCTATCGGGACGTAAATCAATTTGCGTTAGTGATGGCAGTGGAAAGCCCACAGACACGCTTTTGGGCGTAGCGAGGACTTGCAACGAACAGCACGACCGTAGGGAACGCCCTCCAAAACGGCAGGAAATTTTAAAATATTTTTGATATAGATTGCTTCAAATAAAGAATTTTAGCGTTTTTTTAATTTTTTAAAACTTACACTTTTTAAAATAGAAATTTTTGTAGTTTTACCTTAAATCAATCTACCAACACATGAAATTTTATTTTTCAAAAGCAATATTCATCTTATTGCTAAGCATTTCCTTATCTGGCTGCAAAAAAACAACGACTTCCGAAGCAATTGAAATCGATTTTGTCAAAGAAAATTACGATAAAAAGGAAACAACCATTACCATGCGCGATGGCGTTAAATTGTTTACCGCCATTTATTCTCCAAAAGACAAAAGCAAAAAATATCCCATTTTATTGCAACGCACGCCTTATAGCTGCCAGCCCTACGGAGCAGATTCATTGAAAAGCAGCATTGCACCCAATAAATTTTTAATGGAAGAAGGAAATATTGTGGTGTATCAAGATGTTCGCGGACGGTGGATGAGTGAAGGAATATACGACAATATGCGCGCGTATATTCCGAATAAAAAAAGCAATAAAGACGTTGATGAAAGTTCCGATACGTACGATACCATTGACTGGCTGATAAAAAATGTAGAGAACAACAACGGAAATGTGGGTACTTGGGGAATTTCCTATCCGGGTTTTTACAGCACCTATTCTGCCATTGATGCCCATCCAGCTTTAAAAGCGGCCTCACCACAAGCGCCTATTGGCGATTTCTTTTTTGATGATTTCCACCATAACGGTGCTTATTTATTAAGTTACTTTAGGGCAACTGCTTTGTTTGGAACGCCAAAAGACACACCTTCCGATACGGCATGGTATTCAATTCCCGATTTAAAAACACAAGATCAATACCAGTTTTTTCTGGATGCTAGTCCGTTAAGTAATCTGAACCACTATTTTCAATCCGAAAAATTAGATGAAACAGCTCTTCAAAATAAAGATAAAGTGGATGATTTTTTCTGGAAAGAATTGATAGAACATCCAAATTATGATGAAGTTTGGCAAAGCAAGGGCATTATTCAGCATTTGAAAAACATAAAATCGTCTGTGGCTACCATGGTTGTTGGCGGAGAATTTGATGCAGAAGATTTATACGGGCCTTTGGAAACCTATAAAACCATTGAAAAATACAATAAAGACAATTACAACACCTTGGTTTTTGGGCCTTGGAGTCACGGACAATGGGCACGAACGTCTGTTGAAAACAGCGTGGGAAATTATTATTTTGGAGATTCTATTTCTATAAAATTTCAAGGACAAATTGAAACAAAATTTTTCAATCATTTCCTAAAAGGAAGTGGCGATAAAAATTCTGGTTTGCCAGAAGCTTATGTGTATGATACTGGAAAAAAGGAATGGAAATCATACACAACCTGGCCTCCTGCCAGTGCTAAAAAAGTTTCAATGTTCTTGTCTGATAACCAAAAACTAACAATTTCTGAAGAAAAGGAGATCGGCATAAAGTTCATTAGCGACCTTAAAAAACCTGTGCCTTATTCCGAAGACATAAAAACCGTGTTTACCCCAAGAAAATATATGACCGACGACCAGCGATTTGCTGCAAGAAGAGCCGATGTTTTGGTTTTTGAAACTGAAGTTTTGGAAGATGATTTTACCTTGGCAGGCGATATTTTGGCAAAACTGCAAGTGGCAACCACGGGAACTGACGCCGATTGGATTGTGAAAGTGATTGATGTGCATCCATCAGATGTTGAAGAAACCAACAAAAAAATACAGGATCATTTAAAATTGAGCAATTATCATTTAATGGTAAGAAGTGAAGTGATGAGGGGAAAATTCAGAAATAGCTTTACCAATCCAGAACCGTTTATTCCAAATAAAAAAACAGCAGTAAACATAAAGCTTCAAGACGTAAATCACACGTTTAAGAAAGGTCATAAATTACAAATTCAGGTGCAAAGTACTTGGTTTCCATTGATTGATTTAAATCCACAAACTTATGTGGACAATATTTTTAAAGCAAGAAAAGAAGATTTCAAAACCCAGACCCATACGGTTTTTACTTCTTCATCTATTGAATTTTCGGTGTTGCAGTAAAAAATTTCTTGGAATCGAATACTCTAAAAGCAGAGGCTTCGGATAATTTTTAGATTAAAAAAGAAGAACCAAAACTTTAGATTTCACAATCAAGGTTTTGGTTCTAACTAAAACTACTAACTAAATTTTTATTACAAAAAAAATTTTGCGTTTATATAACCTATCTAAATGCAAGAACTCTTTTCTTTTTCATCTTCTGGCAACGAAAGTAAGATTATTAGACTTAAAAAAAATGACAATTGTCAACTTTTTTAATTTTTTTCATTGTTGTCCGATAAAAATTCTTGAAAAATGATTTATCTCAATCAAAATGTACTTTACAAACAGTTTGCCCCGCTAAGACATTGAATCCAGCCATGTTTTTAAGGAAAATATATTTTTCTACAAGCAGTAAGTCCAGATGGAGCTAAAATAGCCTTGTATGAGCTAAGTATTTGTAGAAACATGAAATAATTTAGAAGTTAAAACCCTTTTGAGACGACCTATTTATTAAAATTTTAATTGGACAATAATGATTTCTTAAATGCAATTTCAAAAAATATTAAACACTGATTAAAATAATGGTCAAAAATATTGACACGAAAATTAGTATAGCAGATTTCCAAAAAATATGGGCCTTTTTAAGCTCCATAAAATAAAACGCCACGCTAAGAAATTTAATCATAAAAAGTGCCAGAGTTATTGCTGCAGCTACTTTTAATCCGATATCCAACCTAACAACAAAAGCGGCCAGTATTGTTAAGATTATAAGCAATAACAGTACTTTAAAATACAAATTATTTTTCATGTGTTTACATTTTATTTTTTGTTGGTACAGATGCAGTTCGCCATTAATCATTCTGCTGTGTATCAAAATTTGTTATGGCTCGTTTTATCTGTTTAATTTTTATTTTTTGTTGGTACAGATGCAGTTCGCCATTAATCATTCTGCTGTGTATCAAAATTTGTTATGCTCGTTTCATCAATTAATATTTATAATTTTAGAAAATTAAGTAGATTATTGGAAATATCAAGAGCCAAATTAAATCGCACATATGCCAAAATGTAGCACTGGCTTCAAAATCTTCCAGCGCCAAATCCTTGTCTTTCTTGTTTAGACTGAAATAAACCGAACTTAATATTACCAATCCTACGATTACATGAATCACGTGAAACAAGGTAAGCATCCAATAAAACGTGAAAAAAGTATTGAAACCAATTGATAAACCTGCTTCAATTTTCTCATAATATTCGATACTTTTTAATAATAAGAAGAGAAAACCTCCCAACATGGTCAACTTCAAATACAGGGAAGAATTTTTGATATTATTTGCCTTAAAACTTTGTACGGATTTTACCATAAAAAATCCGCTAGTTAATAAAAAAACAGTGTTTGTCAATCCAAAAGTTGTGTTTAAAAGCAACCTTGAACTATGAAATATTTCAGGTTCATCTTTACTGTAAATTACCATTGCGACTAAAGCCACTCCGAAAGTAAATAATTCCAAAAAAATGATAATCCACAATAATATTCCCCCTGGTGGATAATAAATGTTTTTTACGTTCGCTTTGGCTAAATCCATATTTTTTTAATTTTATAACGGGCAAGTCGCGACCTGCCCCTGCATTTAAAATATTAATCCCAGTCCAACAATCGTTTCTGACCTTCTAATTTTTGAATTTCGGTAATATCCTGTGACATTTCAATTACGCCTTTGTATTTTTTATTGTTATCGCGAATTGCAAAATACCTGATATGGATAATTCTTCCCTTGAAATTGAACCAAAATTCCGCGACATCTTTTGTACCAGCTTTAAATTCAGCCACAATTCGCAAAACCATGTCCACACTTTTTGGTGGATGGCAAAAACGAACCTCGCGACCAATAATGCCTTTGCTTCGAGGAAAAACCCTGTCATCTCCCCTATTGTAAAAGACTACTTTGTCATTTTCATCGACATAAGTGATGTCAACGGGTAAAAAGCGCAACAGTAAATTTACCTGCTCTGGCGTCATATAACCTTCATCGTAATGAAAAGTATTGTCTAACGAAAAAGACAAATCGCGTTGGGTAAAATCTTCGCTTGGATGCACATATTTTTCTTCCACAATTGCAGGAAAAGGATCTGGTTTTACCAACAACATCCATCCTATTTCTTCATCTCCCTGATAAAATTCTTTCCAATCCTCTTCAGTTAACAATTCCATTGAGTTTGGAAACAAACGCATATCTTCTATGCTCAACAAACGTTTAATTCCATCAACCAAATAAGGAATGTTTTCAATAATTTTAGAGGTATTTTTTTCGGCATTATAATCATTTAACAATTTTATTTGCGCTCTTAAATTATCATGAAAAGACCACATTCCCTGACTTGGCCCTTCCCATCCGTGTTTTTCCAAATAAGGAAACAACTGATTTTCTTTGCGGGAAAATCGCTTTTCAATGGTTGTTAACTGATTAAAAATGTTAAAATATTTTTGAAAATCTTCCACAGGATCTGCTTCTGTCAATTCCAATAATAACTCTTGAATTAAGGCACTTTCCCTGTAATATACTTCTACAGGATGCCCTTTTGGCAATTTCTCTACCGTTGATAAAAATGAATTCATTTTTTGAGATTTTTAATTTTAATAATCAGTGCTTGAAATTTTCTTCGAAATGGTTTCAATTTCGTTTTTCAGAACTTCAAATTCAACGCCGTTTTCTTTGCAAGCAACTTCCAAAGTTGTTCCACCTCCACAACAAAAATCTATTTTATATTTACTAAAAACTTGGTCTGCTCCCATATTTTTGGCTACTACTTCTGCAACTGTTTTTTCTTTGGTGATGCCCATCATTTTGTGTTTAATTTATGGTACAAATATACTAATAAAATACCAATTAGTCTTTTATTAAAACGTTAATATTTCTGAGTGAATTTTATAAAATTGAAAAAAATTTAACCGCAAAGATCGCAAGGTTTACGCAAAGGTCGCAATACCTTGAATTCCATTAACTAAATTATTAATTAAACCCAAACGCTAAGCAATTCGATCGTTAAGAAAATTGTTTTATTTACGATTCCCATTTCGATAATTTCTTATTCTTTTGCGCCCTTTGCGATTTTTTTTGGCGTCTTTGCGGTTAAAAGAATGAAGCCATTAAGTTAGTTGTATTATGAAGTTTTTGAAATGACACATTCTAAAAGACAGCCATATAATATCGGAATATTGACAAATCAGGGAATAAATTAGTCGAGATCGAACCTAAGATTGGTGCCTAATTTTTTCAAATAAAAGCACCAAAGATTTTAGCAATTCAACAGGTGTGGTTAAAATTTGATAATGATTTTGTCCAAACATTTGTGGCAAATAATATTTTGCTTGTGCTTCTATTGCCAAGGCATAAGAATTTATCTGGCGTTCGTTTAATTCGCGTAAAGCTTGTTTCACATCATTGACGCCATATTTTCCCTCATACTTATCATAATCATTGGGTTTTCCGTCTGAAATTAAAATAACCCATTTATTTTTGGTTTCTCGCTTGTCCAACATAGCACCAGAATGTCGCAAAGCAGCACCAATACGAGTATAACCGCTTGGTTCAACCGCACCAACTTTAAACTTTGCTTTGTTCCAATCCTCATCAAAATCTTTTATGGTAATGTACGTGGAATGGTTTCTGGTTTTTGAATAAAAACAATCGATGGAAAAATCGATATTAAATTCATTCAAGAGTTCGCCAAATAAAATAGACACTTCTTTTTCAACATCGATAACACGATTTCCGGCGGCATAACCATCACTGGATAAGCTAATATCCAATAATAACAAAATGGATAAATCTTTTTCCTTTTTTCTTTTGGAAAGATATATTTTTTCAGAAGGCGTATGACCCGAATGCACATCAACAAATAAATCGGTTATGGCATCAATGTCAAATTCTTCGCCTTGGGTTTGCCTGCGCTGAAATTGGTATTTATTATTTACCGTGGTTAGCATTTTCCGCAATCCGATTAAGGTTGAATTATTTTTCAACAATGTTCTTTTATAATAAGTAACACTTGATTTTAGCTGTGTTTTTGGATATACTTTGCAGAAGTTTTCTTTGTAAGTGCGTTTGGAATAATCCCATTCATCATAAGTAATATGATATCCTAAACTGTCATATTTGGCACTTTCAGAAACCGTTGTGTTTTCAATAAAATCGGCCTGATAAACAGAATGCGCCGTATCATCAACGCGAACTGTAAATTTCATATTAAGTTCATCCAAAGCATTGGCGTGATCTTCTAAATCGTCATCGCCATCAAAATCTTTGAAATTTCCGCCAAATTCTTCCGCAGTTTCCACTTTTTCAAATTGATGTTGCAGCACCGCATCCTCTTGCTGTTTTACATCAACTTGCACTGAAATAATTTCTTCAATAGCTTTAGATTTTATCGTGGTTTTTGGCTGATCTTCTTGTCCTTTTTTAACCTCATCGGTAAAATTCTTTAATATATCGCCATCATTTTCCAAATTATTCCGCATCCATTTTCCATAGATAAAGGAATAATCGGCAAGTTGTTCATCTTTGACTTTACCTTTATAAAGTAGAATAAATGATTCAAAGTATTTTTTTGTAATTGGAAATTGGTCAAATATGGATTCCAAAACTCTTAATGAAGTTTCTTCTGCTTTTTGTTGGGATTCCAATAATTCGTGCTCCTGATAGTCATTCCAGTTTAAATTTAATTTTTTTTGAACGGACAAATAAACTATTCTGAATAAATAAAAGGAAATATTATCTTCTTCTGAAGGAAAATCGGAAAAAGAAACCGGAAGAAAAAAGTTGTTATTTTTATAGCCACCTTCTCTTTCTGCCTCAAAAATCTCAATGGGTTCGCCAGTAATGGCACGCGCAAAAATAGTTAATCGCGATTTTAAATCTGCCAAGTTTACCGCATGAGCGATGTTTTCCTGTTTTTTAAGGTTGCGCCGCTTAAAGTAATAAGCGAGTTTGGTAAACAGATATTCATCGGGTTCAAACATGTTTTTAGTTTCAGTTCTCAGTTTCAGTTTTTAGTTGTTTTTAATTTTAAGGCGAAAACTACCAACAACAACTGTAAACTGTGGGCTATTTCAAATCATCAGATTACATAAATCTTTAAGAGCTTCTATCACTTCTAAATCGTCAGTCAATGGTTCAACCACGGCGACTTCAACAGAAAGTCTTTTTGGCAAACCGCTATGAATTAATTTGGCTGCATCAACCAACAAACGGGTTGAAACTGTTTCTGCCAAACCAAGTTCCGTTAAATTTCGGATTTTTGTGGCTATGTTTACTAATTTTTTTGCGATATCCGGTTCAATTCCGGTTTCATTCACTAAGATTTCCGCTTCTATTTTGGCTTCAGGATAGGAAAAGGAAGTTGCAATAAATCGTTGTCGGGTTGAAGGTTTTAATTCTTTAAACCCTTTTTGGTATCCGGGATTAAAGGACGCTACCAACATAAAATCGTTGTGGGCTTTAACCATCTCCCCCAATTTATCGATAAATAATTCTCGTCTATGATCGGTAAGCGAGTGAATGGCGACAATTACATCAGGTCTAGCTTCTGCAATTTCATCCAAATAAATAATGGCACCTTCTTTTATAGCGGTAGTAAGTGGGCCGTCTAACCAAATTGTCTCTGCACCTTTTATAATGAAACGTCCAATTAAATCGGTTGAAGAAGTTTCTTCGTGACAGGAAATAGTGATTAATTTTTTATCCAATTTATGAGCCATAAACTCAATAAATCGTGATTTACCAGTTCCCGTTGGTCCTTTTAATAAAAAGGGAATCTTATTTTTGAAGGCGTGTTCAAACACCTCAATTTCTTTACCAATTGCGTGGTAATATGGAGTTTTGATACTCATAGTTATTGTTGTTTTATAGCTTCATTAGGATTAAAAAACCAGCGCATCCAATTATATACATTTCAAAAAATATAATCTTCAACGCTGGAAATCCATCTAAAAAACTACGAAAAATTATTTATTTACATTGGTTATTCGCTAATTTCTAACGCTTCATCATTTGGTTTCCCATGTTTGTAAAAATCGATAAGATAAAGTGTGATTCCTGTTGCAAATATGGTTGCGAAAATTACCAAAACAAAAAAGTGAACGGCAATTTCTTTTTGCACCAACATAAAGTCCATTTTAAACTTACGCTCTAAATAAACCTGAGCAACGCCGGCCACACCAAAAGCAACGGTCATTCCAACCATACCGATATTGGCAAGCCAAAAAGCCATTCGCCCAATAGAACTATCGTATAATTTTCTTCCTGTCATATTAGGCAAACTATAACTGATAATTGCAAAAACAATCATTCCATAAGCTCCCCAAAACGACAAGTGAGCGTGCATTGCGGTAACTAAAGTACCGTGTGTATATAAATTTGTTTGAGGTAATGTATGAGCAAAACCTAATAAACCAGCACCAACAAACGATACAATTGCAGCACCAAGTGTCCAGTATAAAGCCAATTTATTTGGATGTTTTTTCTCTCCTTTTCTATACATGTTAACAGCAAACAAAGCCATCGCTAAAAATGCCAACGGTTCCAATGCTGAGAAAATTCCACCAACAATCAGCCAAATTTTATTTACGCCAATATAATAATAGTGGTGTCCTGTGCCCAAAACTCCAGAAAGGAAGGTTAAACCAATAATTACATATAGCCATTTTTCAATGACTTCTCTATCCACACCAGTCAATTTTATCAAAAGAAAAGATAAAATACCACCCATAATCAATTCCCAAACGCCTTCAACCCATAAATGTACCACCCACCAACGGAAAAACGAATCGGTAACCTGACTGTCAAACGGCAACATTCCTGGCAAGTACAACAATGCAGCAAAAAGCAATCCCATAGAAAGCACCAAAGCCGTTGTTGTTTGGCGTTTTCCCTTAAATAAAGTTGTTAAAATAAGCCCTAAAAATAAGAGTACATTTAGGACAACCAAGTAATCCAAAGGTCTTGGAATTTCCAAAAATTTTCTTCCTTCCCAAATATTGAAGTGAAAGCCGACGATTGCAGTTACGCCAACCAATGCCAAACTTATTAATTGAACATACGCCAATTTTACGTTAACCAATTCGCGTTGTGCTTCCTCTGGAATGATATAATAGGCAGCACCCATAAAGCCAGACAATAACCAAACTACCAATAAGTTTGTATGAACTGCCCTTGCGGTATTAAAAGGTATAAATTCGTGTAAATTATCAAATCCCATGTGGGCAAACCCCATGATAAAACCATAAGTGATTTGTAGAACTAACAGCACCATAGAAAAGGCAAAAAACCAATAGGCAACTTTTTGTGATTTATATTTCATAATGTTTTTTTTATTTGTTTTTATTGATCATTATCAATAGCTCATATTTCATTTTTGTTCGAATGAAAATTAGTTTAAGCTATTTCATAATGTTCTTTTTATTTGTTTTTTATTGGTCATTATCAATAGCCATATTTCATTTTAATCATAATGAAAATTAGTTTAAGCTATTTCATAATGTTCTTTTTATTTGTTTTTTATCGGTCATTATCAATAACTCATATTTCATTTTTGTTCGAATGAAAATTAGTTTAAGCTATTTCATAATGTTCTTTTTATTTGTTTTTTATCGGTCATTATCAATAGCTCATATTTCATTTTTGTTCGAATGAAAATTAGTTTAAGCTATTTCATAATGTTTTTTTTATTTATTGATTTTTTCTTTTGCCAATGGAGATATTATCCTGTCAAAACCATTTAAATCGATTTTTCCGATCCAGTTAAAAAAGGCAATTACATCACCTGCTTCTTGCTCAGTCATTCCGTAAGCAACCATTTTTCTTCCGTTGAGTTGCCAAGGACTCGGCGACATTAAAATACTTTTAATGACTTCTTCACCGTTTCCGTCGTATCGAATGTTTAAACGGTCAACAACTTTGGTTAATTCGGGTGCGTAGTAAGCGCCTTCACCCAATATGGTATGGCAACCCATGCAGTTATTGGATTCCCAAATTTCTTTTCCCCTTACCACTTCGGCGGTGAGGTTTTCGCGGTTTGTTTGGTCATTTCCCTTTGAGAAGGAATAAATGGTAAGTCCTATAAATATTAAAAACGTTACCAATGTTCCGCCTAAAAAGAAAGCCCTTGCTTGTTTTTTAGATAACATAGTTTTACTGTTTAATTGATTATTTGGTTATTATTATTATTATTTGGTTATTTGGTTATTATTATTAAAAGACCTTTTTATCTTTTAATAATGCGAATTTATAGTCTTACAATTAATTAAACTATGATTTTTGTCATAAAAATTACCCGAGAGGCTCCTCAAATTTCG
The DNA here is from genome assembly GCA_028696945.1 of Lutibacter sp. Classification (GTDB taxonomy): domain Bacteria; phylum Bacteroidota; class Bacteroidia; order Flavobacteriales; family Flavobacteriaceae; genus Lutibacter. The sequence continues at coordinate 345 of JAQVGD010000115.1, read as the reverse complement.
GACTGATATCTTTTAACGTTAAAAGGTGCCCTTTATCAGAAATTTCTTTTGCAAACTCCATAATTGTTTTGTCCCGAAACTTTCCCAATATATTATTTTTAAAAGGCTCTACAATAAAATGAACCGGACAAGGGTTTGTGGAATCACATTCATTTAAACCCATAAAACAACTGTTTAGCTTGGTTAAACCATCAATGTTTTCGATGATATTCAAAACATTTTTCTGTTTATTTTTTTCCGATAAATAAAAGCCTCCATGCGGACCTTTGGTGGAAGAAATAATCTTACCACGCACCAATTGTTGAAATAGCTTCGCCAAGAAAGGGCTTGGAACATCAATATTAT
>JAQVGD010000114.1 GCA_028696945.1 Lutibacter sp. | reverse complement strand
ATTTAGCTTTAAATAAAATCAATAAAAAGCAGGGGCTTACTTTTCAGTTTTCAAGATAAAACAACCTATTTATTGGGATTGAAGCACTATTTTTCTTATTTTTAAGTTTTATCGGACAACAATAATTAAATATCATTATTGTTCGGTTAAATTTTTAATAAACAGACCGCCCCGATGGGACTTAAATAATTCAAATTTTTCATCTGTTTAATTTTTATTTTTTATTGGTACAGCTGCAGTTCGCCATTAATCATTCCACTGTGTATCAAAATTTGTTATGCTCGTTTCATCTGTTTACATTTTATTTTTTATTGGTACAGATGCTGTTCGCCATTAATCATTCCTCTGTGTATCGAAATTTGTTATGCTCGTTTCATCTGTTTACATTTTATTTTTTATTGGTACAGCTGCAGTTCGCCATTAATCATTCCTCTGTGTATCGAAATTTGTTATGCTCGTTTCATCTGTTTACATTTTATTTTTTATTGGTACAGCTGCAGTTCGCCATTAATCATTCCTCTGTGTATCAAAATTTGTTATGCTCGTTTCATTTTTCTACAAACATTTAGCTCCAACGGAGCTGTTTTAGTCCCAGAGGGACGACCTATTTGTAGAAAAATAGATTTTTATGTAAATCAAGCCCCATCGGGGCGACCTGTTTCTAAAGCCCCATTTAGATTGAGATAAATCATTTTTTATGAATTTTTATCGGACAACAATGATCAAATAGGGCTTGCTGGAAAAGATTTTTTAAAGCTTAAAATTTATTAAGTTTGATTTTGGTCTTCCACCCAAAAATAAAGGTCTGTTTTTCAGATTTTTATTTGTGCTTATATAGTTTAAAAACAATAAGAAGAAGAAGAATTAGGCTAAAATCCTAATTTGAAATTCAATTTGCGTTAGGGGTTGAAGTGGAAATCCCGGCGTTGCGAGTTTATGAAGTAATATATTCAATAGATTGCCACACTCCGCTCGCAACGACGGATTGGAACGAAAAACCCGACCCGCAGGGTAACGCCCACCAAAAAGGCAAGCAGACTCAAAATACTATTTTTATTTTCTTTGTTTTTGTAATTTTATCACGTTATGTAAAAAAATAAAAACAAAACTTTATTTCTAAAAATTATTAGTATTTTTGCGCCTTAATACTAGTAAACGACACAAAAGTTCTTTAAATGATAAACAGAAGACATATTAGAATAAAAGTAATGCAATCGGTTTATGCATTGCTGCTATCTAAAAGCGATGATCTTAAAAGAGAGGAAGATTTTTTATACCTAAGTATAGAAAAAATGCACGATTTGTCCGTTTTAATGCTTCGATTGCTTGTGGAGGTTAAAAATTTGGAAAAAAAGCATATTGAAATTTCTGGAAAAAAATATTTAGCTACTTCCCAAGATTTAAATCCGAATTTTAAATTTATCAACAACGAAATATTCAAATTATTGGATGAAAGCGTTTCGTTAAATACTTATTTGGAGGCTAATAAGCTCAATTATTGGAGTTTGGATAATGAATATATCCATGAAATTTTGAAGTTGATTAAACAAAGCGACGTTTATGCCGCTTATATGAAATCTGACAAAAGTTCGTTTGAAGAAGATCGGAATTTTGTTGTTGCACTATTTAAGAATGTAGTGGCTCCAAATGAAAAACTGGCTGAATATTTCGAAGATAAAACCATTAGTTGGGTTGATGATATTCCCTTTGTAAATACATGGATTGTGAAATCGTTAAATCAGTTAAAGCCCAAACAGCCTTTCCGATTGGGGAATTTATACAAAGATGAAGACGATAAAAAATTTGTGGTCGATTTATTTAGAAAAGTGGTGTTGAACCACAAAGAATTTGAAAAGGAAATCGAAAATAAAACGCCGAATTGGGATACCGATCGTATTGCGGAAATTGATATGATTTTAATTAAAATGGCCATAAGTGAATTCTTGAAATTTCCTTCAATTCCAACAAGCGTTACCATTAACGAATATATTGAAATTGCAAAAGATTATTCTTCTGAAAGAAGCAGTTTTTTCATCAATGGAGTTATCGATAAAATTTTAAAGGATTTTACAGCATCAAAAAGATTGAATAAAATTGGACGAGGATTGTTGTAATTTCATATTTTTACAAAAAAAACTAGAACCATGATAAAAAATAGCATTGTAGGAATTATTTTATTGAGTTTGGTATTTGTTTCTTGCAAAGACAAAGCATCAGCAAAAATTAATTCTTCAAATTTAGAAATAGCAAAAGAAAGAGACGCAAAAATTAGTTTGGGAACTGCCATTATTGAGTTTGACACAAAAGATTACGATTTTGGAGTTGTGAATGAAGGTGAAGTTGTTGAAGGTATCTTTAAAATAACCAATAAAGGAAAAACGGATTTGATTATTACGGATGCATCAGCGTCATGCGGTTGTACGGTGCCTGAATGGCCTAAAGATCCTATTAAACCTGGAGATTCAGGAGAATTAAAGTTTTCTTTCAATTCAGCTGGCAGAACAGGAAAACAAAGCAAATCGATAACTTTGCAAACGAATACAGAAAATGTTACAGAAATGTTGCGTATTGGAGGAACTGTAACCCCAAAAAAATAATCAGGAAATTAATTTAAAATTTAAAATATGTACTCAAGTATTGCTTTACAAAGTCTTGGAGGAAGTTCATTAACAAGTATGCTTCCTTTCTTATTAATGTTTGTGGTAATTTATCTTTTTATGATAAGACCACAAATAAAACGTCAGAAAAACGAAAAGAAGTTCCAAACTTCCATTGCAAAAGGTAATAAGATTGTAACCAATAGCGGTATTCATGGAAAAATTGTTGATATTGTGGACAGCGATAATACGGTAATTATTGAAACCGGAGCAGGTAAAATTAAGTTCGAACGTTCTGCTATTTCTATGGAATTGAGCAAAAAATACCAAGTTTCTGAAGAAATTAAATAAAAGTTAGTGTGTATTTTAAAAAGTGAGCCCAAAAGCTCACTTTTTTTTGTATCTTTAATAGTTATATTCATTAAAATGAAACGAGCATTACAAATTTTGATACACAGCAGAATGATTAGTGGCGAACTGCATCTGTACCAATAAAAAATAGAATGTAAACAGATGAAACGAGCATTACAAATTTTGATACACAGCAGAATGATTAATGGCGAACTGCATCTGTACCAATAAAAAATAGAATGTAAACAGATGAAACGAGCCATAACAAATTTTGATACACAGCAGAATGATTAATGGCGAACTGCATCTGTACCAATCAAAAATAGAATGTAAACAGATGAAAAGAACTTCAGCATCAAACATTAAATCTTTAAAAAGCAATAAAAAAATTAAAATATTCTTATTTTTTTTAGTGTTGTCTTCCATAATTTGGATGCTGATAGAATTGTCTAAAAGTTATGTTACCACTGTTGCTTTTTATGTGGAATATACAGGTTTACCTTCTGGCAAATTGGTTCAAAAAAAACCTATTTCAGAATTGGAAGTGGCAATAAAAGGGCAGGGTTTTACCTTGATAAAATACAAAGTTAAGAAGCATAAAATAATTTTGGACTTAAAAAATACTTCTATAACCAAAGATGTTTCTTATATATTGCCGAACAAACAAATTTCATTTTTAAATTCACAATTTTCTAATGGAATTGATATTGTCAGTATTTTAAATGACACTATTTTTATTGAAATGGATGCTTCAATCTCTAAAAAAGTACCCGTAAAGCCAAATCTTGAAATTCAATACAAAGCAGGATATAATTTGATTGAAAAATTAAAAATTTCGCCCGACACGGTAATTGTGTCAGGTTCAAAAAGGAATATTGATTCCATCACAGAACTGACTACTAAATCGCTAAAATTAGACAATGTTTCCAAAGATATTGAGGTGGAACTTACTTTAAAATCGCCTTTTAAAGCTAACCAAATTAAAATGTCGGCCAATAAAGTTAAAATAAGCGGTAAAGTTGATAAATTTACGGAAGGTACTTTTAAAATTCCCGTAAAAATAATCAATGTCCCTGAAGGGGTTCATATAACTACTTTTCCTAAAGAAATTGAAGTGATTTATCAGTCTGGACTTTCTAATTTCAGCAAAATTACCAAAAATGATATTTCAGTACTTTTCGATTATAAGGAATATGAGAATGATACTTTAATTACATTCTTAACCCCCATAATAGAACAAAGAAGCGATTATATTTATGCTTTAAAAATTAATCCGACACAACTGGAATTTTTAGTAGAAAAATAAAACAAGCAGTACAAATTTTGATATGGCAGAAATGATTAATGGCGAACAGCAGCTGTACCAATAAAAAAATAAATCATAAACAGATGAAAATAATTGGACTGACAGGCGGAATTGGAAGTGGAAAGAGCACTGTTTTGTCACTTTTTAAGGATTTTGGTGTTGCAACTTACATTTCAGACAATGAAGCAAAAAAATTAATGACGGCTGATAGGGAATTAAGGAATCAGATTACAAAATTATTTGGCGAAAAGGCATACATTAACGAATCATTAAACAGTAAACACATCGCTTCAATTGTTTTTAACGATAAAGAAAAGTTAAATGCCTTAAACGCATTGGTGCATCCCAAGGTTCATGAAGATTTTCAAAAATTCATTAAAAAAACAAATGCTGACTTCATAATCTATGAGGCAGCCATTTTATTTGAGAGCGGCAGTGATAAATTATGTGATTATATAATAACTGTTCTGGCTTCTTTTGAAAATAAAATAGAAAGAATAATGAAACGCGATGGGGTTTCTGAAGCACAAATTTTGGAGCGAATGAAACACCAGTCAAGTGATGATTTTAAAATTAATAAATCTGATTTTGTGATTAGAAATAACAAGTTGGAAAATACAAAATGTCAGGTTTCAACTATTTTTGAGTTATTGTTAAAATTAAGAAAATAAATAAAGTTCTTCTTAAAAAATTGTTAAGAAAATAATAAATATGTTAATTTACGTTAAATAACAAAGAATATACTGTTAAACGTGTAAATTTGAACGATGAGGAAAAGGGTATTTGTACTTATCATTATCTTAATGAGCGTTGCCTTAATCGGCATTATCTCCGTACAGGTATTCTGGATAAGAAATACCGTGCAGATAACTGAGGAGCAATTTTCGGCAAACGTTAAGTTTGCATTGGCAAAAGTTTCAGAAGACATTAAGCAACGGGAGTTTAATGAATTTTATTTTAAAATGGCCGAGCTTTATAAAACGGGAGAAAAAATAAAGGAGGCGGATGTAAGGAAATTTATTTATGAAAAAATTGACACCACCAATAATGAAAAATTCACCTATTCTCAAAATATTATTGAGTCAAATTATAAAGTTCCCACAGAGTTCTTTGAAAATGATAGCGTAAATTTTAAAGAAATTTACAGTAAAGAAGAAGTTATAGTTGCAAAAAATCATGTGCTGGACAACCATTCAGCAACTATGAAATCATCCGAGGAAAGTTATGTAAAAGTCGGTAGGTTTGAAGGTGCAGAAAAATCATATCTAGAAGCACAATTTGATGTTCTCACCAGCAAACTTCCAGTTCATAGAAGGGTAAGCAACAGAGAAATTTCACGTAGGTTAACCAATGAGCTTAAGTCTAAAGGAATTAGTACTAATTTTAAATATGGGATTTATAGCAACGGGTTGGCAACTCGTGTGAAATCGGGTTATTTCAGAAAAGAAGTGGGTAAAAGTTATATGGTTCCCATGTTTACAGATGCTGATGGAAATAGCAATTATCAGTTATATGTGACTTTTCCTAAAAAGATAAATTATATTTTAGGTTCAATTTTTAAAATATTGGTGTTGTCTATTTTTTTCGTACTGATTATTATTTTGGCATTTGCAAGCGCTTTGTATCAGTTGATAAAACAAAAACAAGTTTCAGAAACTAAAACAGATTTTATCAACAATATGACACACGAATTTAAAACGCCTATTGCAACTATAAATTTAGCGTTAGATGCCATCAAAAATCCGAAAGTAATTAGTGATCAAGAAAAGGTGATGCGTTATATAACGATGATTCGCGAAGAAAATAAACGGATGAATGCTCAGGTTGAAAATGTTTTGAGAATTTCCAAACTTGAGAAGAATCAATTGGACGTAAGTAAAGAAAAAGTAGCTGTTCACGACTTAATAAAAGAAGCCGTAACGCACGTAGCACTGTTGGTTAAAGATAAAGGCGGCTATATTAAAATGAAACTAAACGCGAAATCGACAGAAATTTTAGCCGATCATTTTCATTTTACCAATGTGATTGTGAATATGTTGGACAATGCCATAAAATATTCCGAAGGTGCACCAAAAATTGATATTTCAACTGAGAATATGGGCAAACACATCATTATAAAAGTAAAAGATCAAGGTATTGGAATGGTTAAACACGTTCAAAAAAACGTTTTTAAGAAGTTTTACAGAGAAGAGACAGGAAATATTCACAATGTAAAAGGTCATGGTTTGGGACTTGCATACGTGAAAAAAATTGTTGAAATTCATCAAGGCGAAGTTTATGTGGAAAGTGAAAAAGGAATTGGAAGCACTTTTACCATAAAACTGCCTTTAATTTAAAATAAAAGAAATGGAAAATAATAGAATTTTATTGGTAGAAGATGATCCCAATTTCGGGACTGTTTTAAAAGATTACTTGTCGCTAAATGATTATAAAGTTACTTTGGCAAAAGATGGTTTAGAAGGCTTGATTATGTTTAAAAATGATGATTTTGACTTGTGTATTCTAGATGTAATGATGCCGAGAAAAGATGGTTTTTCATTGGCGAAAGACATTAGGGCAACAAATTCTGAAGTGCCAATTATATTCTTGACAGCCAGAACAATGAAAGAAGATGTGCTGAAAGGATATCAATCTGGAGGAGATGATTACTTAAACAAACCTTTTGATTCTGAAGTTTTATTGTATAAAATAAAAGCCATTTTGCTACGACAAGAATCGGAACAAAATATTGAAGAAGACACTTTTGAGTTTAAAATTGGCAAATTTGATTTCAATTCAAAATTACGTCACTTATCTTATGATGGCGGTGAAACTCAAAAGCTTTCCCCAAAAGAAAGTAAATTGCTGAAATTGTTGGCAACCCATAAAAATGATTTAATGCCTCGTGAGTTGGCATTGACCAAAATTTGGAGGGACGACAATTACTTTACTTCCAGAAGCATGGACGTGTATATCGCAAAACTTCGAAAATATTTAAAATTGGATCCAAATGTTGAAATTTTAAACATTCACGGAGAAGGATTTAGGTTGTTAGAAAAGTCATAAAAAAAGGCTATATTTGTTAATTATACCATAAACAAATGGCAGAGTTAATTAAAATATATAATGAAAATCCCAATGAACGTGAAATTGACAAGATTGTTAAGGTTTTACAAAAAGGCGGATTAATCATTTACCCTACGGATACCGTTTACGGTTTAGGATGTGATATTACCAACTCCAAAGCTATGGAGAAGGTGGCGCAGCTTAAAGGTTTAAAATTAGATAAAGCCAATTTTTCATTTATTTGTTACGATTTAAGCAACCTATCCGATTATGTAAAGCAAATTGATACGCCAGTTTATAAAATACTAAAAAAGGCGTTGCCAGGGCCTTACACCTTTATTTTGCCATCGAGCACCAATTTGCCCAAAGCATTTAAAAATAAAAAAACAGTGGGTATTCGAATTCCAAACAATAATATTATCAGAGAGCTGGTAAAAAAATTGGGAAACCCTATTGTTTCAACTTCTATTTATGATGAAGATGACTTACTAGAATATACAACTGACCCCGAATTGATTTATGAAAAATGGGAAAACAGCGTTGATATTGTTATTGATGGAGGGTATGGAAGCAATATTCCATCAACCATTGTAGATTTATCTGAAGGAGAAATCACTATTTTGCGTGAAGGCCTAGGAAGCGTGGAGGAATTATTTTAGCAGGTCGTTATATTTCTTTTTTCCTAAAATGAAATACTGCCACACAATACTTATTATCTTATAATAACCGACTGTTTTAGGAGATTTATTTCTTTTTTTTAGCATTTTGAAGAAATATCGGTAAAAACTGAAATGCGCCTTAATTATCGCCAAAACATGCATTGGACGTAGTTCTATAAAAAATTTTAAGCCAGCAAAACCATCCAAAACGAGTCGCGTTAAAATGACTAGAATTAATTTGTTTTTAGGCAAATTTTTAACCAAACTAAACAAACTGTTTCTGAAATTTAAGAATGTTTTTGTTGGATTTGCTTCTTTTAAGGTGGCACCGCCAACGTGATAAACGGTCGATTTACCCACATATTTAATGCTTTTGGATAAATTTTTGGCTCTCCAGCACAAATCAATTTCTTCTTGATGGGCAAAATAATCTTCATCAAAGCCATTTAATTCATGAAAAACGGAGGATCGAATAAAAAAGCAAGCACCTGATGCCCAAAAAATTTCAATTTCATCGTTGTATTGTTGTAAGTCTGTTTCCAATTCAGAAAAAACACGCCCACGACAAAAAGGATAACCGAACTTATCGATAAATCCACCCGCAGCACCAGCATATTCAAACTTGGTTTTATTTTTATAATCCAGTATTTTTGGTTGAATAATGGCCGTATTGGGTTCGTTTTCAAAAGCTGAAATAATAGGTTTTAGCCATCCATCGGTCACTTCAATATCAGAATTTATCAACACATAAATATCTGCTTTTATATGTCTTAAAGCCTCATTATAGCCTTTGGCAAATCCGCCGTTTGTACTATTTTGAACAATTTTAATTTTGGGAAATTGCTGTTTTACAAAAGAAACAGAATCATCAGTAGAGGCATTGTCCGCAACATAAATTTCCGTGTTGGCAAAATCGCTGTATGTCACTATTGAAGGAAGAAATTTTTCCAGCAATTGCTTTCCATTCCAATTTAAGATGACGATGGCTATTTTCACTAATTGATTTTTTTAGATTTTTTTAAACGTTCTACTGTTTTTGTAAAAATTAAATAGAGTCCACTTAATAGGATGATTAAAAAAGTAGCCACCGCAAAATTCCATTTTAAAGAAGTAAAAATAGCAGTTAAATTGCAAACATGATTCAATTTTATCGGATATTTAGTGAGCATTACAACAATGCCTAAATTTTCTAAAATATCAAAAAAACCGATTAATATTGGTGCAAAAGTCAAAAAATATAGATTGGTCAACTTGTTGCTTTTAAGTAAAGCTATTATCATTAAAGAATAAACAATACTATAAATAAGGAGATAGGGAATGTCAATAAATATTTCAGCCAAACGATAAATATTTCTTCCATTTTCTCCCAGTTTATTAAATAGTTCATAGGCTTCATTTATGGTGTAAGAATATTTTAAATCGAGAATATTTTTAATAGAAAGGTGTTGAATGTTGAAAAAGTTAAAAAGAAATGGAAATAATATCAAGTTGAAAATCAGAACTAAGATGAGTCCAGCTGCAATGATTTTTCCAGTTGCGTACTTTTCTAAAGTATTAAAAAATAACCTCATTTATTTGGTTTTTGTAAAAGTTTTGTCCACGATTTTCCAGCCATCTTTTGTTTTTATGGCACTTATAAAATCGACATAAGACTTATCTTTATACTTAAATTCAGTCTTAAAAGTAGCAATATTATTTGTAATGTCTCCATTTAAAATTTGTGTTTCAATCTCTTGTTTACCTTCAGTTTTTATGAGTTTTAAGTAATTTTCAAGTGAGATTGTCATCGCTTCTCCGTTTGAAACTGTATAGAGGTTGGCGTTTTCAGAAAAAGCATTTTGTAGTTGCTTTAAATCGGCGTTTCTTCTTCCTTCAAAATAATTTGTAATTGTTTTTTCTGCAATTTCATAATCGTTTTCTTTCATAAAAAAATTTCTTAAAATTTTATTGTAGGCTTCGGAAGCATTTATATAGGGGAAATGTCCTTCATTATGAAAAGTAACCACTTCGGCATTGGCATACAATTCTTTAATTTTTACTTGTAATTCAGGTTGAATAAGCGGATCATTATCAGATTCTATGATTAATTTCGGAATGCGTTTTATTTCATAGTTATCAGGAAATATTGAAAATCTGTCGATTACAATATGATACCTGTTTATGAATTGTTGTTTGTTAAAAGGCAAACTCTTCAAAAAAGATTTCAACAAAGGAGAATTTTTTGCTGCCGGAACAATTTCTTCATTCAATTTTTTCTCTCCCAGTTTTGAAATTAGCAGTTCTGGCAGGTATGGAATTATTTTGCTTTTTTTTGCGTTTTCTTTGGCAATTAAATTATTTGGGGGAAATGTGTTTCCAAAAATTGCTTTTTCAATTCGGTTAGGAACAATTGACACCAAATATTGCGCTATATAACCTCCCATGGAAGTTCCGACTGCATAAAATTTATCGATATTTTCAGTTTCCAGTATTTTTAAAATTCCTTCGGAAGCATTTTCAAGGGAACTTATGCTTTCTGGAAGCGAGTAGGTAATTACTTTATAATCTTTTTCAAATTCGGTTACTTGTTGCCACCATAAATTGTATGAACCTCCCATTCCATGTAAAAAGAGGATTGTTTTATCGCCATTTCCCCCAACATAATATTCCCAATTAACACCGTCAATAATTATTTTTTTTGTAATTCTTGAGTTAAAATCTTTTAAACTTTGAGATGGATTGTCGTTTTCGACGTATAACTTGAAGAAATCGGATTTGGGCGCAGGAATAAAATAAATCGCAATTACTAAAAAAACAAGAATTACCAAAGCCATTTTTACATATTTTTTCATCTGTTTACATTTTATTTTTTATTGGTACAGCTGCTGTTCGCCATTAATCATTCTACTGTGTATCAAAATTTGTTATGCTCGTTTCATTTGCTATTTTTTATTGTTTTTTATTTGTCAAATGGAACGCTCAGCATCTTTCTTTTTTCTGTTAGATGATTCTGTTGTAGGCGTTTCATCTGTTT
>JAQVGD010000113.1 GCA_028696945.1 Lutibacter sp. | reverse complement strand
AACTTTGGAATTAGTAGTTCGGTATAATGAAGTGGATTTGAATGATTCAGGTGCAAATATCTTTGGAGGTTTACAAAAAGATATTTCAGTTGGATTAAATTACCATGTAAATAAATCAGTAAAATTTAGACTTAATTATTCGAATATAGATCTAGATGAATATGCATTAAATGGAAAGGAAAACCTTGGTTTAATACAAACTCGTTTACAATTTGCGTTTTAGTAATTGAGGATAATTTGGAGAGGTTGCTTGAAAAAGCAACCTCTTTTTATCAAAAAGCCTATTGTTTCATTGCTTTCATTAAAACATAGACATTTATTTTTTAATATTTACAACACCCTCACTATATATAAATCTATATTATGGGTTTTGTCTTTTTTATTTAAGAATATGTTGGTCTCTAATAGAGCATACTTCCTTTTCAAATTACCAAGCATATAATACAAATTATTTTTATAAAACACACAAACTATTTCTCAATACCTATTTTCAATTTTAATTTTTAGGCACTTATTGGTATGCCTATTTATTTTTGTAGTTTTTAACCACTTCCAAAATTTTTTTGGCGTTTTCCTGCGCACATATTTTTAGCGTTAAAACCTGAATGGAAGTCATTGATAGGTTCGGATTTATGACCAACTGGTTTTTAATGGGAGGACTTGGTTTGTTGGCGGTTATGCTGATGATATGGTTAAGAAATGGAAAACTAAGATTAATTTTAGTTTTGCCAATAATGAAGTTCATGCAAAAGACATCTATTTAAGCTATTCTTTAAGTGATTATAGTTCTATTAAGGTTGGTAATTTCTTTGAACCTTTTGGTATTCAAGGGTCAATTTCAAGTAAAGATTCTAAATTTATTGGAAACTCTTTTTCTGGAGAGGCTTTTAGTATTGGTAGAACTATAGGTATTGCCTATACTACATTTTCGAATAAATATTTTGTTTCTGGTGGTTTATTTGGTAGCAAAATAGGAAATACTAAAAATGGCGATACAGGTTACAGCGTAACTGGAAAAGCAGTTTATAGCCCAATTGTAAAAGACAATATGATTTTTCATATAGGGGCTTCTGCATCTTACAGATTACCAGACGCTAATGGTTTTGATGAGGAATACAATGATGATGATTATAATCGCGAAGTAGTATATACTGCAGGTCCAGAGGATAAATTTTTAAATGCTGTAGTTGACCATGCTGGTAATGAATTAAAATTAAACGCTCAATTATTAGGTACTTATGGCCGCTTCATGATTCAATCAGAATATTATTACAACAAAGTATATCGTAAGTCTGACTATGCGCTTCAGTTTGAACACTCAACTCCAGATATGACTGGATGGCCTTCGTCTCCGCAAGATCTTGAAGATTGGTATGGCAAACAAAGAGATATAGAAACCGATGGTTATTATGTTCAAGCAGGTTACTTAATTAAAGGAGATAATTATAGCTATAACTCTTCTAGTGCATTCTTAAATCGTCCAAAAGCTGGCACACTTGAATTATTAGTGCGCTTAAATCAAACTAATTTAAATGATATTGATGGTATTTTTATGCAAGATAAATTCTGGAATGCAGATCCTGAAAAAGCTGCTGCAGGGCAGACTAATTATAGTGTTGGTGGAGGAGAGAGTATTGATTACTCTTTAGGTCTAAATTATTATGTTAATGATAATGTAATGTTCAGGCTTAATTATACCTATATGGATATCGATAATGTTTATTATAGACAAGATGATAAAATTTCATTTGTAAAAGCAAGAATTCAAGTTAATTTTTAAAAGAAATTTTAAATGTAGCTTTTGCGTATTTTAAATAAAAAAATTTAATTATAAACGGTTTCCTAATATTTACAAAACCCATAAAATATATTTAACCTATAATTATGGAGTAGTATTTAAAATCTGTGTATGTTTAAAAAATAGCTTGGGTAATTAATTACTCAAGCTATTTTTGTTGGTTCTACCACAAATGTTGTTGAATTACTGAGTTAATATTAAACATTCAAATGCCGCATGAAATTTGTTTCTTTCCTGCCTACTGGCAGGTTAATTCATTCATCGTCATAAAAAATAACCGTAGCAAAGGTTATGCTTAATTTTTTTTACTAATCTGATCTAAAATAATCCAAATTTTAATAGAACATTTAAACATTTAATTGGTATAACTTAAATTTATTCATAAAATATTAATTTGAAAATCATTTTAGAAGCATAAAAAAAACGCTGTCTGGAATTATCCAGACAGCGTTTAAGGTTTATAATTAAACTAAATTTAATCTACAATATTTTGAGAAACAAATTCAAATACTGGTGGAGTACTGCCTGAGGCAGCTGCTATACATTTGAAAATATACTTGTGGTATTCACTTCCTGCTTTATTTCCTTCAGGATAATAAACATAGGTTGTTGCATGGTAATATACATCGAGTCCACCCACGGTTGGAACCGCATCAGGATATCTCAGTTGCAAAAATATTCCCATTCCCTCTTCTAATCGAGTCCACATCAAAGCAACTTTTTCCGCATCTGTAGTTAAAGCATTGAATTCAGGATCTATTGTTACTGGTTGCGTGTATTCACCAGTAAAATATGGATCACGATAGCTTAAACGGAAATTAACATTGTTGTATCTGCTACCAAACCCATAATAATATTCTTCATTTTTATAAAATGGGTGCGCAAATATGGCAATACTTGGGGTTGCCAATACATAATCAACCATTAATTGATAGTCAGATTTTTCCATCATTATTTTCACAGTTGGGTCGAACACCCATCCTGTATTTGAAAACGCAAACTGTTCTGATTTTGAAACGATAGAAGATGGTTTAGACCATTTTCCTTCCTGAAAAAGGTATTCATCTACACGTGTTTCAAGCCCACCAGAATAATATTTATAGGCAACAATTTGCTTGTCTCCATTTTGGGCATAAGGATAAAGTTTGGCTAGTAAGGCTGGCAAATAATTTTCAGGAGGCATGGAGCTATCAAAGTTGTTGAATCTACCTGGTTGTCCATTTGCAGTTCCCATGGAATCATAATCTTCTTCAGTTACCACATAAATACCTTTTGAAGCTGTCCATTTATTGGCGGCATATTGATAATAAACTTCATTATTTGTTCTTTCTCCTTCAATAGATACTACTACATCATTAATAAAAAGATCATTCCAAGTTTTCGTAACACGTACGCCATCTATAGTGCCTGCAGGTCCACCAAATGCTTGACGAATAGCAACAGCATCAATAATAGTTCCTGCTGCGCCAGTATCTGTTACTTCTGGTGTTGTAGGTATCGTGGTCGTTGGCGAAGAAAGAACATATAAATTAGATACCCCACTGTCTATATTGTAAGATGCAACAATAAGATAGGTTGTGTTAGGTTCAAAAGCTGTAGTGCCATAAACTTGCGCTGATACGCTAGCACTGATACCAAATAAAATTTTTCCTTCACCATTATCCTTAGCCCCAATTCTGGCTCTAAAATTACCAGTACCATATTCATAAATATGGAAAAAATAGGCTCCAGTGCTAACAGCACTTAAATTTACTAAGGCACTAAAATACACAGTCCCTGAATTTTGAGGCGTAAAAGTTTTATTTACATCTTCAACTCCTGTAGTAGCTATGGTTGCAGATCCTCCTATGTCCGTTGAAGGATAACCTGTCATTGACAAACTTGAAGTGGCATAACCTACAAAACCCGCAGTACCTGAATGTGCTGTCCAAGTGTTTGTAATAGTTGTTAAATCTCCAGCTGTTGATCCAAAATTAAAATTTTCTTCAACCAAATAATTACTGGTGGTAGTAATAACAGGTGTTTCGGTATATTGAACGTATTTTACCAGTTTTATTTCTCCTTCTGTTGGATCTGAAATGTTAGTTGCAAGAATGTCATCTAAAAAATCATCAGGAGCCACATCGGGATAAAATCCTAATACATCACTTCCGCTTGAAGCATAATCATCGCTTGTTAAGGTATAGGTGCTTGCATTTGACAAATCATCTAAATAAGATGAGCGAGCTTCGCCAAAATCGTAGGTAACCATTGCTGTTGAACCTATATCAGAATAAGGATATAGGTCTTTAAGCAAGTATGGCACATAATCAGAGGCTGGAGCTTCTATTGTAAAGTATTTATTTGTTTTAATACTTGTTGCGAGACTAATTTCATCTGGGGTTGTTGCAGCTTTTACGGCTGCATCGCTGATAGTGGTATAATCAGCTTCCGTCAATGAATAGTCGTATGCCGCTAAATTGGTAATTTGAGTCTTGTCATCAAGTCCATCAAATTGATCGTTAAAGTCATCGCAAGCACTTAGGAGCACTGCAAAAACCAAAGCCGATAACAATGAATAGAATATATTTTTCATTTTTTTCATTTTTTAGAATTTAATTTTTAATGAGGTAGCGAAAGTTCTTCCGAAACCATAAAATACAGGAGAGGTTTCCCAATCGTGATTATCACCATCAGTTGCATCTGTAATGTACTCAGCATTTAATAAATTTTGAATATTTCCAATCAATATTGCGTCGAAACCACTTATTTTGAAGCGAATACTGGCATTTAGGTCAAATGTTGTTGCGTCTGGAATTCTCCATGGTTGTGCAAAATTAGTATTACTTAAGCTTGTTCCAACAGAAGAAATATTGAAATAAGCATAGTTTCGTCCAAAGTAATTGGCATCAACACCCACGTTAAATGATTTAAGAAAGTCATACCTAACACCTAATGCAGCAGTTGTTTGTGCAGAGTTACCCACGTGAATTCCACCAATATTTATATCTATTCTAGCGTGATCTTCACTAAGCAATCCTACTACATTTCCTTTTGCGTCTGTTGGTTGTCCGCTACGGTTGTATAGATAACCAGAAACATCATCTTCCCAATTCCAATCGCCATAAGAAAACATACCAGTAATTGTAAGACCTTCAATTGGTTTAGAACTGAAATCTAGTTCAATCCCTTGATGAAGTGCATTTACTCCTTCCATATTTGCAACCAAACTTTCAGGACTGTTAGCATCAACGGTACGTACCAATGTTTTATCTTTCCAAAGAGTATGGTAAAGATTCAAGTTGGCAGAGAAGAAAGGTGATCTATAACCATAACCGAATTCATAGGAAAATGCTTTTTCATTAACAGCATTTGGATTGGTTTGATTGCTTGTTGTTGATTGCAAGAAAGCACCACCAGAGAAAAATGGAGCACGTGAAATAGTTCCAACATTTGCAAACACATTATGGTTGTCATCTAAATTGTAATTCGCACCTCCTTTGGCACTAAATCCTAAAAAGTCAACAGTTTCTGATTTGGCTTGGTCTCGATCATAATAGAAGCGGTCTTCACGCCAATAGCTGGTATTTGATCCTGATAAAGAGATAAAAGCACTTAGTGCATCTTTGTTGTATTCAGCTTGTGTAAAAACACCTTGGCTAAACACAAAACCATCATAATCACGATAAACAACATCACCTACACCTAATTTTTTTGTTTTCCAATCATCATTGCTAAGATTTGGTCTATTGGAAGTTGCATCAATATAAAAGGCACCGCCATACAAATCTGTAATAACATTGGTGTGAACACCTTTATAATATCTAAAATCAAGTCCACCGAAAAAATCTATGTTATCCCCAAATTTAGTGCTATAAGTAGATAAAGCACCAAACCATTTATGTTGGTTTACACTTTTTGACATAACCATTTTAGAACCATTGTCACTTGCTTGGTTTAACTCATAAATGGCAGCATAATCGAAAGTGCCGTCAACATCCCGGAAAGTAGTATTGGGAATACCATTTGATGCACCATACCAATTTCCTCGATCAGCTGAGGTAGCACCTTGGCCACTTGTTCCGCTTCCGTCACCAATAGAAGCATAAAGAACATTGGAAAGGTTTGATTTTTCATTTATTATCCACGTATGATTTAATGACATCTGCGGTTTGTGATAAATATTAAGCGATGAAACTTTACGTTGACCGTTCATGTCAAAACCGTAGGAAGCGTTATATCTGTATTTCAACGGTTGTTTCTGCCATTCAGAAATAAGTAATTTATCACCATTATTTCTTTGATTATGCGTTTGTGGTGCACCAAATGCAGTAAATGACAATTGATGCGCATCATTTATTTTTTTAGATATATTGATAAAATAATTAACGGCATCAAACTCAGTTCCCTGAATGTATCCGTCTCCCGAAGTTTTGGAACCTAAAAGGGTAATGGCCCAGTTTTTTTCAGTTAAACCTGTGGAATAAGAGAAGCCAACTTTGCTGTAACCATCATTACCAACACCGTAAGAAATAGCACCGCCTTCTTTAGCATCGGTTGATTTTGTTACAATATTGATAGAGCCACCCAATGAAGGTGCTGCCACTTTTGATGCTCCAAGTCCACGTTGTACTTGCATAGAGCGTGTAACATCACTTAAACCAGCCCAATTTGACCAATAAACACCACCCCATTCCATATCATTAACAGGAACGCCATTAACCATAACAGCAATATTAGCTGATTCAAAACCACGAAGATTTATACGGGAATCACCATAACCACCACCTTGTTTTGTGGCATAAACTCCTGGAGTCGATTTTAAAATTTCCGGAAATTCTTGAGTTCCTAATTTATTTTCTATAAGTGATGCTGAAATAGTGGAAACTGCCACAGGCGTTTTTCTTTCAATAGCAAAAGAGACTTGTGTAATTACAATTTCAGATAAAGTTTCAGCAGACGGATTTAGAACAATTGTTTCTAAATTAGCATTTCCACTAAATGACACAGAGGTTGTTTCATAACCGATGAATGAAACTTGTAAAACACCTTTGTTAATTGTGGTTTCCAAAGTAAAGTTCCCGTCAAAATCTGTTGATGCTCCTGTTTTAGTGCCTTTGACAATTAGAGAAGCGCCTGGTAAAGGTTGATTTGTTTCATCAACAACCTTACCGGTAAGTTTAGTTTGAGCGAAAATGGCAGAAGAACTAATTAATAGTACTGCCATTAACAAATTTTTAAATTTTCTCATTGTTTAATTTTAAGTTGAATTAAATGTTTGTGCAAAAGTGGTCATTTTTACCAAATGAACCTTTAATTAATTGTTAAATTTTAACAATTAATTAAGATAAAATTAGTAAAAAATACCATTAAAACTGCATTATATAGTTTTATATGTTAACAGTTTATTAACAGATGATAAATTAATACAATGGTTGCTTCTTTTGGGTATAAAAATTACTTTTTTTGAAGATATTTATTGGCCAATTCTTTTCCAAGTTCAACACCAAATTGGTCAAAACTAAAGATATTCCAAATAATTCCCTGAACAAATATTTTATGTTCATAAAAGGCAATTAAACTTCCCAAAGTTTTGGGCGTAAGTTTGTTTATTAAAATGGTAGTGCTGGGTTTATTACCCTCAAAAATTTTATAAGGCAACAAGGTTTCTATTTCATCCATTTTGCCTTGCATTTTTAAATCTAAATGCGCTTCTTCCTTTGTTTTTCCTTCAGCCAATGCTTGGGTTTGCGCAAAAAAGTTGGCCATTAATTTGGTGTGATGTTCGGTGTTTCCGTAAAGTGATTCTTTAAATCCGATAAAATCGGCAGGAATTAATTTGATTCCTTGATGCAATAATTGTATAAATGCATGTTGGGCGTTTGTGCCTGTGCTTCCCCAAATAACATTTCCTGTTTGGTAAGTCACTTTTTTTTCATTTCTGGCCACACTTTTACCATTACTTTCCATAATGCATTGTTGAAGGTAAGGTGCAAATTTACTGAGATATTGCGTGTATGGTAAAATAACTTCAGTTTCCGCATTAAAAAAGTTGGTGTACCAAATACCTATCAAGCTTAAAATTACTGGAGCATTGTTTTCAAAAGGCGTATTTTTAAAATGTTCATCCATTTCATAAGCACCAATGAGCAATTCCTTGAAATTATTGAAGCCAACAGCCAAACTTATGGTTAGGCCAACGGTACTCCATAATGAAAATCGGCCGCCGACCCAGTTCCACATTGGAAAAATATTTTCTGTGGCAATGCCAAAGTTATTGGCTGCCTTTAAATTTGTGGAAACAGCGACAAAATGTTTTGTAACATCACCTTCTGAAGCAGTTTGCAGAAACCATTTTTTAATGGTTGTTGCATTGGTAAGCGTTTCTTGTGTGGTAAATGTTTTTGAAACAATTACAAATAAGGTTGTTTCCGGATTTAAAGTTTTAATAACTTCTTGAACGTGGTCACCGTCTATGTTGGAAACAAAATGAACGTTTAAATGATTTTTGTAATATTTTAAAGATTCCACAACCATATCCGGTCCTAAATCTGATCCGCCAATACCAATATTTACCACATCAGTAATTGATTTATTGGTGTAACCTTTCCATTCTCCAGAAACTATTTTATTGGTAAAAGATTCCATTTTATTTAAGGCTTCTTTTACTTCAATCATAATGTTTTTCCCTTCCAGAATCACTGGTTTATTTGATTGATTTCTTAAAGCTGTATGCAACACCGCCCTATTTTCAGTTTTATTTATTTTTTCTCCTGAAAAATAAGCTTTAATGGCACTTTCCAAATCAACTTCATGAGCCAGTTCCAATAAATATTTTAGTGTTTCTTCCGTTATTCTATTTTTTGAATAATCAAATTCAAAGTCGTTGAAATGAATGCTGAATTTCTTTTTTCGGTCCAAGTCATTACTGAACAATGATTTTAAATGAACTGGATTTATATTTTTATAATGAGATTTTAGTGCTTGCCAAGCTTTTGTTTCGGTTGGGTTGATATTTTTCATGGTTTTAGTCGGAGAATTAATTGCTGATGTTACTTTTAAAATAAAATATTTTTATGGGGATATTCTATAGAATCTAATTGAACTTTAAGAGGCTCAATATATTTGAAGTAAACGGGTACTTTGTCTTTTTTCATAGGTTCAGAATTCTGAAATTTTTCTTTTAAAGGATCAACCTGTACGCCGTTTTTCCAAAAACGATAACATACATGAGGTCCAGCGGTATTTCCCGTCATTCCGATATAACCAATAGTTTGTCCTTGTTTTACATAATCTCCAACCTTAACAGCGCGTTTGCTCATGTGTAAATATTGCGTGCTGTAAGTGCCGTTATGCCTAATTTTAACGTAATTTCCATTACCGCCTGCATAACGTGATTCGGTTACCGTTCCATTTGCAGTAGCTTCAATTGGGGTTCCAATTGGTGCGGCATAATCTGTACCTTTGTGCGCCTTAATTTTGTTTCCGTAATAGGCAATTCTTCTTTTTAAATTATATTTTGAGGAGATTCTACTGAATTTTACGGGCATTTTCAAAAATTGACGACGCATTACATTGGCTTTATCATCATAATACTCTGAAACTTTTTTGATGGAATCCACCATATAATTAAAGGCATAAAAAGGTTTGTCGTTATGCTCAAAATAGGCAGCTTTTATTTTCCCGATTCCAACAGGAATAGTATCTTCTATATAAAACTGTTCGTAAATTAGCCTAAATTTATCATTTTTTTGAAGTTTGGAAAAATCGATAGCCCAGGCATAAACCTCATCGGCCATTTTATAAGTTAAGTCTGGACTTAAACCTTGACTTTTAATGGCGTGGGAAAGGTGGGTTGTAATGATACCAGATGCGGTTTTAATTTTAGTTGTAATAGGCTTTTTTCCATTATAAGCTGTAATTATTGAGTCTTTAAAATCGATAATCGTATAGTTAATTTTTGACTCCCTGTAAATAAATACTTGTGCTTGTTGGGTGGAATCATTTTTTGCCAAAATGGTGTATGGCTTTCCAGCTTTAAGACTTCTAATATTGAAATCATCCTTTATTTTGGAAACAATTTCATATATTTTTGAGCTTCCAATTTTGTTTCTAGACAAAATTTCTCCAAAGTTTTCCCCAGATTTAAGCGTGTCGTTTATTACTTTATAATCGTTTAGCCTATAACCAAATTCATAAATAATTTTTTCAGGTATTATTTGAGGTTTTTCAGGTTTTTCATCTTTACAGGCAATACTTAAGACAACAAAAAGAAGGGCAACAAATTTTTTCAATGGATGCTTTTTTAACAATTAAATTCAATTCACATAAGAGTTGCGAAAATACAATTTAATTTTAAAAAATTATGTTAAAAGGATGTGCTAAACCTTTAAATTGGTCAAGATCTGCTCTAAGAGAGCCCACCGCAAGAGAAGCTTTAATAAGAAGCGGAATCTTGTTATCATCATCACTTATCCATATAGTAAGGCTTTCTTGTTCTTTAAAAACACGCCCAGCTTGCACCATCGGTCTAAATTTCAAAGATTTGACTTTGCCAAATTTGGTTTTTATCACTTCTTTTCCTAGAAAACGAAGTTTAAAATTGGTGGTTTCTTGATCTATAAACATTTTTAATTCAATCTCATCACCAACTTTCAAATTGGTTAAATTTTGATTTCTTAAAAAATATAAAGATGAAAGTAAATCTTGTATGTCATCGCCAATAGGATGTTTATTTACGGTATTGTGTTTGTAATTTTTTACGGTAGCTTCTTTTTTATCATGATTGAATAAAATTTCCTCGTCTTTGGTATAGCCACCTTCGTCAATTTTTCTAATGAAGCGATATGGCAACATGGATTCTTTATACATATAGGTTTGATAATCATCTTTTACATTAAAAAATAAACTTACTATTCCTGTAGATTTTCCTTTTCCTAAAATATGGAATGCTTCTTTTTGGTTGTGTGTGGTTTCCCTTACTTCCATTGTTGAAAAACCTGCATTTAAAAAATTGCTGTAACTCATTTTAAACTTTAGCCATTCTCCCTTTTGAAAAGCGAAATTTTGTGCAGAATTATTAGTTTTTACAACAGACCCATTCGATTTTTCATTTAATTTTTGAATCGATTGTCCAAAAGAAGTAAAAGTAATTAAAAAAATAAATAGGAGTATTATGTTTTTCATATGTTTAATTTTTATTTTTTTGTTGGTA
>JAQVGD010000112.1 GCA_028696945.1 Lutibacter sp. | reverse complement strand
AAAAAAAATAAAATCATGTGCTTTTACATTATATTCAAGAAAAAAATACAGAATTTATTTGGATTTTTTGGCTCCCTTTAGGGCGGGGCGAAACAAAAAATCAACCTTAAAACACAATCAATTTTTTTACCCCGACCCTAAAGGGTGAAAATTGATTTAGAATAAAAAAAAATAAAATCATGTGCTTTTTCATTATATTCAAGGAAAAAATACAGAATTTATTTGGATTTTTTGACTCCCTTTAGGGCAATGTCATTAAGTTAAGGGAATATTTGTCATTCCGACAAAGGAGGAATCGCATTAAATAGCTTAACTTAATATGATGAGATTCCTCGTACCTCGGAAAGACAAAATAAAGGCAATAAAGTCTTAACTTAAAGACATTGCCCTTTAGGGTTGGGGAAAATGAAAAAGAAATATTACACAATCAATTTTTTTACCCCGACCCTAAAGGGAGAAAATTGATTTAGAATAAAAAAAATAAAATCATGTGCTTTTTCATTACCCAGGTCACCCTGAGCGGAGTCGAAGGGAGGGTTGGGGGAAAATGAAAAAGAAATCTTAAACAATCAATTGAAAAAACAACATAAAATCGAATTTAAAGGTGCACCTAAAACAGGAGGCTATTGGGTAATTGACAATAAGCAACAGTAAAAAGTTCAGATAGGCACAAATTGCAAGTTGAAAATTGAAATTAATAAAAAAAATTGCAAGGAAACTGATGATTAAAAAAGGCATTACCGTAACCATTTACGTCCCTTGCCTGTCCCGAATAGTTGGAAAACTGTTTCGGGAGGCAAACCCTGCAGAAGTGATGCACGAATATGGACTGACAACCACAAAAGTATTACCAAACCAAAAATATGATGCAGTGGTTCTTGGAGTTTCTCACAAAGAATTTTTGAATGTAGATTTGGCTTCTTTATCAAATGAAAATGGTGTTATTTACGATGTAAAGGGGTTTTAGGCAATAAGGTTGATGGAAAGCTATAATTTAATTTAAATATAAAAAGGAAACATTATTAAAAAAGAAGTCTTTAAGTAGCTTTGAGCCTCAAATTGCTGAATGAGTATGCGATTAATAATTAAATATGAGTTTTGAAAAATACTACAGAAAAAATTATAAGTGAATGGGAATAAAAAATTTCATAAAAACACTTTCTGAAAGAGGTAAAAGTTACTTGACGAGAGATAATGAATTGTCCCAAACAATTTTAAGAAATGTTATAATGTCTTTTGGAGTAAGAGGTGGTAGCATTATTGTTGGCCTTTTAATAGTTCCATTAACATTAGATTATGTAAGTGCTGTTGATTATGGAATATGGTTAACAATTAGTTCAATAGTAAGCTGGCTGTCTTTTTTTGACATAGGCCTTGGAAATGGACTTAGAAATAAACTAAGTGAGGCCAATGCAAAGAAAAAAAATGAGGATGCAAAAATATACATAAGTACTACATATGCCGCAATCGCTAGTATTGCTCTTTTGCTGCTTATAATATTTTACTTTGCAAATAAAGTAATAAACTGGCAAGATTTTTTAAACATTACTAACCTTAATAATGAGACATTACAACTACTTTTCCTTCTAGTAGTAAGTTCTTTTTGTGTTCAATTTGTTATTAAAATAATAAATTCTATACTTACCGCACTCCATTTTTCGGCATTATCAGGTTTTATCACTTTTTTAGGGCAACTTGGTGTTTTAATTGGAATATTTATTCTAAAATCTTTTGCAGAATCTAATCTGATTTATTTATTCTTAGTTCTAACAATAGTGCCGATTGTTATATTATCAATAGCAACAATATTACTTTTCAGAAAAAAACTTAATTATTTAAAACCCAATTTTAAATTTATAAGGTTTGGACATCTTAAAAGTGTTTTAAATCTGGGAGGTGCCTTTTTTATTGTACAAATAGGAGCTTTGGTTTTGTTTCAAACAGACAACTTTATTATAAGTAGAGTTTTAGGGCCAGAGTCGGTAACTGAATTTAATATCGCTTTTAAACTTTTTTCTTTAACTACAATGGTAACTTTTATAATTTTAACTCCATATTGGAGTGCATATAGTGATGCATGGGCTAGGAAAGATTTTAACTGGATGAGAAAAAATTTAGTTCTAATTAGAAAAATCTGGGTTTTATTATCAATTATTACGGTCTTACTTTATTTTGTAGCACCGTTTCTATATAAGGTCTGGATTGGAGATACAATTAAAATTTCAAATAATGTTTCCTTTGCTATGATGATTTATAGTATAGTGATTAGTTTTCAAGCTAGCCATAATTATGTAATCAATGGACTTGGAAAAATTAAAATTCAAATGTATCTCATGGTTATATCTGCAGTCCTAAATATTCCACTTGCATTTTATTTAGGTGGGATTTATGGAATTCAAGGAATTATTTATTCAAATGTATTTTTTATGTTGATTTTAGGGGTAGTATTTTATTTTCAACTTAATAACATTTTATTGAAAAGTTAATGGTAATAAATAATAAAATATCAAATAAAACTCTATTCGTTTGTTATGGTTATGAAGGGAAAGAGTCAAAAAATGCCAATGCAATTTGTTTATATAATCTTCTTTGTAAAGTTAGTAAAAAAGATAATTATTGTGTAGTAACTTCAGGCACGAATAAAAAAAATAAAATATTTCTTGATGGTATTCTGATTGTGAACGTACAAGAACTTAATAATGTACCATTCCCTAAAAGCAAAAAAGAAATTAAAAACAAATTAAAATATTTTAAGAAAAATGCTATAAATATAATTCAAGAGATGTTAGAAAAGGATAAAATTGTTAATATTATCAGTATTAGCTTTCCTTATGTGAACTTGGAAATAGGTCTAGCAATTAAAAGTAATAATCCTAATTTACGATTATTAGTATATGAGCTCGATCCATACGCATATAATGAATTACTGAGGTGGCCCAAGCTATTATTTTTATATAGATGGTATAAGGAAAAGACAATTTTTAAATTTTCAGATAAAATTTTTTTAACAAAGGAATTGAATATACTTTATAGAAATAATATATATAAAAGATTCGAGCATAAGTTTGTTGAATTTGGAATTCCAATGTTGGATGTGCTACCAAATGAGCTAGTTGATAAATCTAACAAAGAATGTCGTATAGTATATACTGGAGCTTTATCAAAAAAATTTAGAGACCCTTCATTTATGCTTAAATTATTTTCAATTATCAAAGACCAGGGTAAATGGACATTACATATTTATGGTGCTGATAGGAATTCAATTGATGACATATATATTGATAAATTTAAAGATAAACTTTTTTTATATGATAAAGTTCCTAGAAGTGAAGTGCCAAACATACTGAAAGAGGCATCTATTCTTTTAAATATTAGCAATAATAATACTAGTCAACTACCTAGCAAACTCCTAGACTACATTGGATTCAGAAAGCCTATTATTAATTTTTACACAAAAGAGAATGACCTTTGTAATAATTACTTAAGGAAATATCCCTTAAAATTATCTATTAAGGAGGATAATTCTAATGAGGAAGTTTTAGCAAAAAACTTGCTTTATTTTATCCGAAACTCTAGTGGGAAGCTTTGTGACGAAAATGATGTAAAGAAGAATTTTAATGAATTAAGTATAAATTCTATCTATACAAAAATGATAAATTACTTATAACAATCCTTTATGAAAATAGTTTTTTGGCAAAATATTATTAGTCCACATCAGTCTTTTTTAATTAGAGAGCTTGCAAATAAAAATGATGTAACGCTTGTTGTGGAAAAGGAAATGAGCGAAGACAGAGTGAAACAAGGTTGGGAAAGGCCAAATTTGGGTAATGCTAAAATAGTTTTACTTTTGGATGAAAATATTTTAAGTAAAATAATAAAAGAAACAAAGGGTAGTATTCACATTTTTAGTGGATTTACAGGCTTTCCAATTCTTAAAAAAGCATTCAAAACTATAATTAATTCACAAAATGTGGGGATTATATCTGAATCTGCTATTCAGTTAGGTTGGAAGAAATACTTTCGTTATTTTCTTTATAGATATTATTTTTATAAATATGGAAATAAGATAGATTTTATTTTAGCTATGGGAAAACTTGGAGTGAATTGGTATAAATTAGTAGGTTTTAATAAAAATAAGATTTTTGAATTTCAATATTTTACAGAATTACCCAAAGATAAAATAGGTGTTATTCAAAAAAGAATGACAATCAGCTTTTTATTTATTGGTCAACTTATTTTAAGAAAAGGGATAGATAACCTTTTGTATTCTTTAAATCAGATTAAGGATTATAATTGGGAGTTAAATATCATTGGAGATGGTATCTTAAAAGAAAATTTAATTAATTATATAAACAAAAAGGGCTTAACAGATAAAATCCACTTTCATAATAACATGAATAATGAATCGGCAATGTCATTTTTATCAAAAAAAGCAGATTATTTAATTTTACCAAGCAGATTCGATGGTTGGGGGGCTGTTATAAATGAATCTTTAAGCCGAGGGGTTAAAGTGATAGTTAGCAATAAATGTGGAGGAAGTTCATTAATTCGTAATTCAAAATATGGTTTTGTTTATAATGAAAAAAACTTGAAAGAGTTAGTATTAATATTAAAATCTGTTATTAATGGAAACAAGACTTCAAGTTTGGAAGATAGAATAGCTTTATCAAAAGACTTTGAAATCAATTTTTCATTTAGTAGAGTTGATGATTGTGAAACAATATTGAAAGGTTTTAAATAATGATTAAAAGAGTAAAACAGAAAAATATTTTTTTAATAAAATGGCTATTGGTCGTTTTAAGTCTTTTGTTTATACCACAGAGTGCATTGTTTATCGTAGTTATATTTTCAATATTATATATTGCAAAAAAACTAGATAGCTTAGATATTTTATTAGTTTTCTTTTTGATATATTTTATACAGAATGGACTTGTTGATTTGGAAGGTATGACAGGGTTTAGGTATGTACTAATCATTTTGCTTATTGTCAAGCCAATAGGTAAGAGTGGGTTTAATATATTATTATTATTTAAGGATTATAAGATTGCCATTCTATTTTTAATTTATATTTTTTTTAATTCATTGTTGGTTTCAACTAATGTAGCATATAGTTTATTGGAATTATTTATTTTCATGCTTTTATTACTTTTCACTTTTAAAGGTACATATTCATCCAATGAATTTAGTTTTGAAGAGAAGAAAGAGAATTTAATTTCAATGTCTATTGTGATATTATTGCTTTCTTTGTTAATGTTGCCCTTTCCTGAAATAGTATATGCAAGAAATGGCACAGGGTTTCAAGGTGTGTCGGTACATCCCAATGCATTTGGTGTTTTTTTGGCTCCATTTTGTGGATATTTTCTTTTAACATTAATTCGTAAAAAAAGTATTTTTAATTTTTTATTATTTTTTGTTACTCTGATATTTTTAATTTTGTCACAATCTAGAACATCATTATTTTCGCTTCTTTTAGGTTTATTTGTTTATTTTATAATTAATTCAGAATTTAGAACCAGATTTAATAAAATATTAATTTTAGTTTCAATACCACTTTTTTTAATTGTTTTATTGAATTTTAATAAAATCACGACTTCTGTATATGGTTTTATGAATAAATCAGGCTCAGAATCATTTTTAGAATCAGTAATAATATCTCGAGGATCTTTATTTGAAGCTCAATTTACAAACATTAAAGAAAATTTTTTTTTCGGAATTGGTTTTAAAGTCCCCTCTGATAAAAACACCATAAATAAATTATCATTGGATGATAAAATCTCCTATGAAAAAGGAAATATGCTTTCTGCAAGTATAGAAGAGATAGGAATAATTGGGACAGGATTTTTTTTACTTTTTCTAATCAGGTTTTTAAAAAAGAAGTCGCATTATAGGAATTCATTTCAAATATTACCTATTATTGCTGTTTTTACTGCATTAGGAGAAGCAACCCTTTTCTCAATAGGAGGTTTAGGCATTTTTATTTGGACTCTCATTTTTTTAAATAGATTTAATTATGTTTTGAGTCCTAATAATTTACAGTAATATAAGACCGTTGCACGATAAATTTTTACAAAAAAAGGGTAAAAAAATCATCTAACTATTTGTATATCAGAATATTAATTTGTATATTAGTGCTATGAAACTAGTAAAAAATCCTACTTTAGCTGACAGCATTTGTGATTTACGTTCACGAAAGATCAAAACGGTATTTTTTAACCAAATCAATACACTTTTAGATTGGGAAAAAATAAGTCGTATTATAGACAAGCACTACACAAAAGGGAAAAGTGCCACAGGAACCCCAAGTTACGATGGCCTACTTTTATTCAAAATGTGTTTATTGCAAACTTGGTATGGGTTAAGCGATTATGAAGTGGAAGACAGAGTTAATGACAGCATATCTTTTGGATATTTCTGCGGATTGACAATCGACCAAATAGCACCTGACCACAGTACCGTAAGCCGATTTAGAACAGCAATGACCAAAGCAGGTGCCTATGAAAAATTATTCAAGGAAATAAACAGTCAACTGGAACAAGGTAACATCATTGTAAAAACAGGAGCTATTGTAGATGCCAGTGTAATTGACACTCCATTAAAACCTAAAGGAAAAACGACGCATAAAGTGACCCAAGACAGAGAAGACGAGCAGGAAATAGAAGTAACCAAAGAATATGCAGAAAGTGTGGACACAGATGCCAGTTGGTTAAAGAAGGGAGGGAAATATTATTTTGGCTACAAAAAACACCACGTTACTGATAATGAAGGTTTGGTTTTAGGAGTATTGACAACCAAAGCAAGCGTAAATGAGATTGCAAATTTAGAAGAAGTTTTGGACACTGCTGATTTACCCAAAAACATCCCATTAAAGGCTGATAAAGGCTATCAATCCGAGAAGAATGAAAAAATATTAAAAGAAAGAAGGCTCAAAAATCACATTTTGAAAAAAGCAAAAAAGAACAAACCCTTAACCCATTGGGAAAAGAAATTTAACAAACTCATAGGCAAAACAAGATTTAAAGTAGAGCGCACTTTCGGAGGAATTAAGCGATGGTTTAATGGTGGAATTGCAAGATACAGAGGCATCACAAAAATGCACACACAAAACCTGATGGAAGCGATATGTTACAATTTATATCGAAGTCCGGGAATAATTGCGTCTAATTGTAAAATTTAAGGGAAAAACACAAAGAAAAAAGTTTGTATGGCATTTAAAACAATAAAAAATCAACATTAAGAAGCTTAAAAAATTGAATTTATCAAAAAAACGGTTTCAAATTAAACTGAAAAACTGAAATTGCTCTTTTGCAACGGTCTTAATATTTAAAATGAAAATATTCTTCCCCCTAGGCGCATTCTATCCTTCCCAAATCGGAGGTCCGTGCAACACACTTTATTGGCATTGTTCGTCTTTAAAAAACAATAATGTCCAACCGTCAATTATTACGACTACAGTCGGAATCAAAGATAAAATTAGTGCCAATGAATGGTTGGAATTAAATTGTGGGAAGGTATTTTATGGAACTGAAGGAATTACTTCATTAAAAACAAGAAGACGATTGTCAAACGAGATTTCAACAGCTGATTTGTTACATTTAAATAGTTTGTTTAGTCCTTTTTCAATATATAGTTTTCTTTATAGATCACTCTTTCAGCAAAATAAAAAGATAATTTGGTCTGTAAGAGGAGAACTAAATGAAAATGCCTTAAAGTTTAGTAGTTGGAAAAAGAAACCGCTCTTGATTTTATATAAATTATTAAATAAAAATATAGTTTATCATAGTACCTCACCTCAAGAAACTGAAGGAATTCAAAAATTGTTTCCTGAAAATAAGATAGTTGAGATGCCTAATTTAATAGCTCCCGCAGAAAGACTAGATTTGGCAATTACCCAAAATCTTCTATATGTAGGAAGAATCCATCCTATAAAAAGTCTGCATAAACTTATTCAGGGATTGGCTTTAAGTGAGGTTTTTATGAAGTCCGCTTCAAAACTTCTAATTGTAGGGAAACAGGAGGATAGACACAATAGTTATAAAGAAGAGCTGGTATCTTTGGTTAATAAATTAAATTTGAAAGATAAAGTCATATTTAAAGGCCATTTGGAAGGCGTAGAAAAAGAAGAGGCTTATGCGTCGTCATACGCCTTGATTTTGGCGAGTGAAACCGAAAATTTTGGGAATGTGGTTGTGGAGGCTCTAAATCAGGGAACACCTGTAATCGCTTCCAAAGGAACTCCGTGGCAAATTTTAGAAAAATACAATGCAGGTTTGCACGTTTCAAATGATCCAGAAATACTTTCAAAAGCAATTGACTATTTATTATTATTGGATCAGGAGAAATATCAACAAATGCGTATAAATAGTTGCAAATTAGTAGATGAAAATTTTAAAGTCGATTCCCAAATATATAAATGGATCGACATCTATAAATCCTTATTAAATGAAAATTCAAAACAAAACCCTCCTCATTACAGGCGGCACAGGTTCTTTCGGAAACGCCGTCTTAAATCGTTTTCTAAACACAGAACATTTTAAAGAAATCCGTATTTTTTCGCGTGATGAGAAAAAGCAGGATGATATGCGTACTGCTTTAAAAACCTTCAATTAGCCGTGAACATTAAAGAAGTCATTAGCCAGCCGGAAGGACGTTTTCTTGAGTTTAAGTTGGCAATGCTTAATAGTGCCAAATTATCTTTGACGGCAAAAAATAAAGAAAGGAATTCTCTAAAAGTCGTTTGTAAAAATGTACTATTATTCAAAAAGTCGTTTGATAATTTGTATATTTGCTAAAAAAGATGAGAAGAACAAAACTGGCGGAATTAATTTCCTGGAAAAATTCAAATTCACGAAAACCTTTAATCATTAGAGGTGCGAGGCAGGTTGGTAAAACCTGGCTGATGAAAGAATTTGGAAATACCCAATATGCCCAAACAGTATATGTTAATTTTGAGAAAAACAAACGATTAAAAACGTTGTTTACCGATGATTTTGACATTAAAAGGGTCATCATCGCTTTACAAGCTGAATCGGGTTTAACCATTCATCCGGAAAATACCTTATTGATTTTTGATGAAATACAGGCGGTGCCCGAAGCAATAACCGCATTAAAATATTTTTATGAAGATATGCCTGAGTACCACATTGTGGCAGCAGGCTCTTTATTGGGCGTAGCACTACACGCCCATATTTCTTTTCCTGTTGGCAAAGTTGCCTTTATGGATTTGGTTCCTTTAACTTTTTTGGAATTTCTTGATGCTATTGGAGAAAATGCGCTTGTGGAAATGCTTCACAGTGCCGATTGGAAATTAATAACTGCCTATAAATCAAAATATATTGAACGCCTTAGGCAATATTATTATGTGGGCGGTATGCCCGAAGCAGTTTTGAAATTTAGTGAAAATAATAATTTCACAGAGGTACGCATTATTCAAAAACAAATTTTAGAGGCCTATGAACAGGACTTTTCAAAGCATGCCCCCTTGGAAATTGTGCCGCGCATTCGCATGATATGGAATTCAATTCCGGCTCAATTGGCCAAAGAGCATCGTAAGTTTATATATGGGATCATAAAAGAAGGTTCGCGTGCAAAAGATTATGAATTGGCGATATCGTGGTTAATTGATTGCGGACAAATCAGTAAAGTGTGCCGGGCAAACAAGCCTGTGATACCTCTAAAAGCTTATGAAGACAGAAGCGCTTTCAAATTGTTTTTAGTGGATGTTGGATTATTGGTGGCAATGGGCAATATTGAAGCCCAAACACTCCTTGAAGGAAACGCTATATTCACTGAATTTAAAGGTGCGTTAACGGAACAGTATGTTTTTCAGCAACTTAATAGTGCCAAAGACTCCGTTATTTATTATTGGTCGGCTCCACGTTCCACAGCCGAGATTGATTTTATTGTTCAATATAATTCTTTGGTTGTGCCAATAGAAGTGAAGGCTGAAGAAAATTTGCAAGCGAAGAGCTTAAAAGTTTATGTAGAAAAATTCAATCCAAAAATGGCTGTTCGCACCTCAATGTCCGATTTTAGAAAACAAGATTGGCTGACCAATTTACCGTTATACGCCATCAGTGAATTGAAAAATGTGTGATAAAATCAGGCATCAAAACATTTCAGAGGCAAGAAATGTTAAGATTGAGTATAGCACCTTGCTTGTTTTAAAAAAGAATCAGGTTTTTTGAAAAGTAATATAACAAAACTGCAATCCCATAATTTGATTGCACAAACAATTTCTGATAATTCAAATAACCTGAGACAGAAATTTAGGATTACGGTGCGTGGAATAATTTTTAGAAGACTTATTGAACAGAAATAACTAAAAAATATAAAAAAATTATGTTTAAAAATAAAACCCTCCTCATCACAGGTGGCACAGGTTCTTTCGGAAACGCCGTATTAAACCGTTTTCTTAACACAGACCACTTTAAAGAAATCCGAATTTTTTCGCGTGACGAGAAAAAGCAGGACGATATGCGTACTGCTTTAAAAACCTTCAATTGGCCGTGAACATTAAAGAAGTCATTAGCCAGCCGGAAGGACGCCGTCTTGAGTTTAAGGAAACAATGCCTGAACGTGCGGATTTGTCGAAGACGATTATCGCTTTCGCCAATGATGCCAGAGGAGATCTATATATTGGGGTAAGAGACAATCCCCGGGAGCTTATTGGGTACATGTTCGTGAAGTTAAATTTTATGGCTGCACAACGGCAACTACAAGAGCTAGGGCAAGAGCTAGGGCAAGAGTTAGGGCAAGAGTTAGGGCAAGAGTTGGGGCAAGAGTTAGGGCAAGAGCTTGGGCAAGAGCAAAAAGAGAAAACACTATTTAGCATGATACTTATACAATTGCAAATTCAACCCCAGTCGCGTAAGGATCTAAAAGAGATTTTTGGACTTAAAAAAGTATCAGGTTATCTAAACAGAACCATAACAAAACTGCAATCCCATAATTTGATTGCACAAACAATTCCCGATAATCCCAATCATCCAGGACAGAAATTTAGGATTACAGAGCGTGG
>JAQVGD010000303.1 GCA_028696945.1 Lutibacter sp. | reverse complement strand
TTTTTTTACCATAAATTGTAAAGCCTTTCCTCTGTAAGAAAAATCATTAAAAGTTCCAATAATATACGATTGGGTTCCGGGATGGTAAAACATAAAAGCACCTGTAACTCCCACGCATCCCCAACAACTATATTTTTCAGGCATTATTATGGGAATTGTTTTCAATTTCCAGATTGAATAACCATAATTAAATCCAACATTCGGAAATCCCATATAAATATCATCTTCGATCATTCTTTTCAATGTTGCATTTTTTATAATTTTGTTATTAACCAGGGCTTTAATAAAAATCAAATATTCAGATAACGGAGCAATTACACTTCCTCCTGCGTAATCTATCTGATGAATACCTTTAACAGAAAGCAAATCATAACCCTTAATAAATAATTTTGCCGTAGGATAAACAGATTCAACCTTTGGTTTTGAAAAGCCAAATACATATGCATTTTGCATACCCAGCGGATTAAAAATGAATTCATGCATGACCTCATGAAATGATTTCCTGGTAATACTTTCAATTATTAATCCCAACAAGTAATAGTTAGTGTCTGTATAAAAATGTTTTTTATCGGGAACAGCAACAGGTTTTAAGTTCTTCTTACCCCAGATAATAGCCTCTTCCGGAGTTATTTGGAATCCCTGATCATCAATCATTTTCTTCCATAAGTAATAAAAAACATCATTTAATCCTGATGTTTGCATCAGCAAATGCCTTATCGTTATTTGATTTGAATAATCCTTTCCTCTGAAAAAATGCAGGCGACTCATTAAATCATCATCAAGGTATTTACCAACAGGATCATTAAAATCCAGGTGTCCCCTCTCATACATAATACTGATGATAGTTGCTGTAAATAGCTTTCCGACACTGGCTAAATGATTCGGCTGATTAATGTCAGCCTGATAATTTCCGGTTTTTCCTTCAGCAATATTTAAGTGGATATTATACTTTTCTGAATGAACAAGCAAATAAGCATTTTTCACTTTTTTATCCTTTTGAACCTTTTCCCGGAATGAGAATTCAATTTTTGCCTTAATATCTGTTTTTTTCATAATCTTTTTTTTATTCGGAATTTTAAAAATAATTAATTACATATATAAAAGACTTATATTACAATCATTATTTTGTACTATGAAATAGTGCTGGTTTTAGAAATCAAAGTTACAGTTATACTACGGGCTGGAAATCGCACACAACTCCCGCCTGAAACCTGCACTAAACTAAGTCAATTTTAATGACGAAAAAACATCAGGTATTGATAGAATTAATGGTATAGATAAATAAATAAAACGAACATGAAAATTTTAATTATCAAATTTTAAACAGATGAATTATATAAATAAATATGAGTTGATTAAAGCTATATCAACAAATGAAGGAGAGTATCTTGACCATAAGCAATTGATTTCAACGGTTGACAGAAATCAAATTTTAAAGAAAATTAATAAAACAAATCCGGAACTAGTTAAATTTGATAAGTTCTATATTACTGAAGAACCTGTTGAGGAAAAAAATTGGATATTACTTAAAAGAAATGAGAAGAAAAAAATAATAAGACTTACCGAAAAAATTAAGAAATCATTGAATCTAGATAAAGTGATTAATAAATTGATTGAGTATAAGTCACTTTATCCAAATGTCCCGGCAATTTATAATTATTTAGGAATAGCATACGAGAGAACAAATCAAACAAAAAAGTACTACGATACTTTGATTGAAACTGTAGAAAAATTTCCAGACTATCTGTTTGGCAAAATATCACTTTCAGAGTATTATCTGAATACTGGCAAATACAAGAAAATTTCTAAGGTATTGGATAACAAATTTGAAATAACTCAACATTTTCCAATGAAGACGAATGTTTTTCACATTTCAGCAGTCAGGGGATTTTATTATGTCACAGGCAGATATTTCGTGCATTTAGGAAAAATAGAACGGGCTTATAAATCATATTTTTTACTAAGCGACCTTGATCCTGATCATCAAACTACAGCAATATTAGGGAAAGAAATAATGGCTCATGAATTTCATGAACTTAAAAAAACTTTTTACAGACAAAAGAGATGGTGATAATTTGAACTAAAAAACAGCCAATCAAACAAAAAAATCGCTGATGGAAAAAACAACATTTGAAATACCAAAAATGGACTGTCCTTCAGAAGAGAATTTAATCCGCCTGAAACTGGACGGCATTTCAGGTACAAAAAATTTGGATTTTGATATTCTGAACAGAAAACTGACTGTTTTTCACACCGGACAAATTGATCAAATCGAAAAATCAATTCTCGATCTGAATTTAGGTGGACAAAAACTTACTACTGAAAAACAGACCGAACAGAATTTACAGAAAACCTAAACCAGAAAAAATTACTTTGGACAGTTCTTTCTATCAACTTTGCTTTTTTCATAATCGAAATGATAACTGGTCTGATCTCCAAATCAATGGGACTGGTGGCGGACAGCCTGGATATGTTAGCCGATTCATTCGTATATGGAATTAGTATTTTTGCAGTTGGCGGTACACTGACAAGAAAAAACGCATTGCCAAACTTGCCGGATATTTTCAGATAACACTTGCTGTTATCGGATTTGCGGA
>JAQVGD010000302.1 GCA_028696945.1 Lutibacter sp. | reverse complement strand
GAGGTTTTTTATCCAGAAGTAACACTTTCGGCAAATACCTTCATTGTGGGGAATTTAAATTCTGACGATAACTTGTTTAGGCTTAATATTAAATCTCCAGAAATTATCGCATTTGACAACACCATTGATTCACTGAATTTGCAAATAGACACCAAAAACCCATTATTTAATACGCAACTTTCTGTTGCTAAAGTAAGCACCAAAAATTATAATATAGCCAAATTGCAATTGGTGAACATTACGCTAAATGACACCTTATATTTTAGAACCGAATTTTTGGGAGGTGATAAAGATACTGAGAACTATGATTTGGCGTTTTATCACACCTTTAACAAAGAAAACAAATCCGTTTTCGGACTTCAAAAATCGAATTTTACCTTTAAAGACACCAAATGGATTATTAATCCTGAAGATAATTTTGAAAATAAATTGGTTTATGACGATAAAACAAAAACTTTCGATATCAGTCCTTTCTTAATAACCTCAAACAATCAAAGAATTGAGTTTTTTGGGCAAGTGCGCGACACCATTTCAAAAGATTTAACCTTTAAGTTTGACAATGTAAATTTGGCCACCATTACACCTGAAATTGACAATATAGCGTTAAAAGGCATTATGAATGGTTCCCTTAATTATATACAGTTAAATAAGAAAATAAAACCAACAGCAAACTTTTCAGTTAATAATTTTGATCTAAATGGTACCGAACTTGGAGATTTAATAGTGGCAGTTGAGGGAAAAAATTCGATAAGGGAATATGGGGTTAATATTACTTTAAAAAATAAAAACACCATAAGTTTTTCTGCAGATGGAGATTTAGATTTTACACCTAATAATCCAACTTTAGATGTACAGCTTGAATTTGAGGAATTTAAATTAGCTCCGTTTTCACGCTTGGGACAAGATGTGTTTACAAATATCAGGGGCTTTGCCTACGGAAATGTCCGTTTAACAGGCTTGTTATACAATCCAACCATGGAGGGTGAGTTGTTTTTAGACCAAGCCGGATTGTATTTACCTTACTTAAATGTGGATTATGACTTTGAAGGAACCAGTATTGTTTCTTTGAAAAATCAAACATTTAACTTTGAGGATGTTCAATTAAAGGATAAGAAATTTAACACAAGAGGAAAATTAACCGGAACAATCAGTCATAATAATTTTGAGAAATGGCGATTGAATTTAAACGTAAATACAAAAAATTTATTGGTATTAAATACCGTTGAACAGGAAAACTCAATTTATTACGGTACCGCATTTTTGGAAGGCTACGCGAACTTATTTGGACCAACAGACAAGTTGGTAATTAACGTTGTTGGAAGAACAAAAAGAGGTTCGCACCTCACAATTCCTGTAAGCGATGTGAAAACAGCTGAATCTTCTCAATTAATTCGCTTTGTAAACAAAAGCAATCCTGAAGAAAATGAAGAAACTAGGAGAAAATACATTTCCGAAAAGTTAAAAGGATTGTCCCTAAACTTCAACATTGATGTCACAAAGGATGCCGTTGTTGAAATGGTTTTGGACAAATCAACAGGAAGCTTTTTGAGAGGAAGCGGAACAGGGAATTTGCAAATTGCATTGGACACCAAAGATAAGTTTGAAATGTATGGCGATTTTATTGTGGACAATGGAATTTATAATTTTAAATATGGTGGCTTTATAAATAAACCGTTTATTGTGAAAAAAGGCGGAAGCATTTCTTGGAATGGCGATCCCTTAACCGCCGATATTGATATTGAGGCAGTTTACAGAGTTTCTGCAAATCCTAGATCTTTACTTGAAAACATTTCCTCTAATAGAAAAATTCCTATAGATTTGGTAACCCGTTTTTCAGGAGAATTGTTTAATACTCAAAGAGAATTTGACATTGAAATTCCAAACGCAAGTTCAACTGTGGCTTCAGAGTTGGATTTTAGATTAAATAGCGATAATTTAAACAATAAAACGGTACAGTTTATATCTTTGCTTATTTCCGGAAGCTTTTATAATGAAAGCGATTTAAGCGTTAATAGTAGTACCGCGCTGTATGGAACTGGTTTTGACATGCTTTCAAATGCCTTCGATAATATTTTTAATCAGGGAAACAATCGCTTTAAGTTGAGACCTGAATATACGGTAGGTGAAAAAGGAAAGGTTGATAATCTAAATATTGAGGACCAATTGGCCATAGGGCTTGATTATCAGCTCAATGACCGGATTATTATCAACGTAAAAGTCGGTGTTCCTATGGGAACCAGTAGCCAAACAAATATTATTGGCGAAGTAAATGTAGAGTTTTTACTGAATGAAGAAGGAACTTTAAGATCATCAGTATTCAACCGGCAAAATGAAATTCAATATTCTGAAGAAGAAGAAGGATACACGCAAGGAATAGGATTAAGTTATCAAATCGATTTTGATAACGGTAAAGAATTGCTCCAAAAATTAGGGCTTAGGAAGAAAAAAGTAATAATAGATACAACCAACCGTTTAAAACAGCTCGACACTATTGATAATTTTGACCGGATTTTAGATTTTAAAAAAAATAAAAATAAAAATAATGAATAAACCAACATTGGTAATTTTAGCTGCTGGAGTAGGCAGTCGTTACGGAGGATTAAAACAA
>JAQVGD010000111.1 GCA_028696945.1 Lutibacter sp. | reverse complement strand
ATCCGCACCGTAATTAAATCACCTACTTTTAAAGGCGAATTTTGGGTAATTTCAGTCAACAGTTTTCCTTTATCGGAATTCGATTTTAAGAACAGTTTTTTATTCAATTTAAGTGGTGTTTCCGCACAAGTTATTTTATCTAAATCCCCAAAATATTGCCAGTACAGTCCGCCCCAAGCAATGCCTTCGTCTTTTTTTGAAATGGTTACTTTACCCATTTCTGATGTAATTTCACTTCCATTCCAAGAAGTTTTAAAGTAGCCTGTTCCAGCTTCAATTTTTACATTTTCCTCCCGATGGCTATCGGGATTTGATGGTTCAATTTTTTGATTGCCAACAGTGACTTCAACAGATTCGTTTATAGCCAACCAATCACTTCCTTGCAACAATAAAGCATATACAGCTTCGGTGGTCGCTTTTGTTGTTTTCCAACTATTTGTTTGTTTATTTTTCAACAACCAAACCTTCAATTCATCAACTGTTGCTGTATTATTTTCAATTTCAGAAAAAACTTCAATTAACAAAGCTTGCGTTTCGATAGGCGCTTGATGCCAAAACCAACTGGCCGTATTTTCTTTCCAATACATTCCCAATTCCTCACTAACAATGCTGTTTTCTTGTAGCGATTTTAAAATAGTTGAAGCCATTGTTTTATTTTGCGTTCTATGTTGCACCAAAGCAATCATTCCTTTTGAATACAAATTGAATTCCTTCCAATAGCTTGCCGATTGTTTTGTGTAATAATTTATGGCTTTTTGTACATTTTCAGAAATTTTCACATCTTTATAAAAACTGCGCATATATAAATAATGCAATTGAATATTTCCTAAATGATTTTTAGCCAAATAATCGCTTTCAGCTTTCAGCCCTTTTTCTTTAGATTTCTCTTTTTCTCTAAGTTTTTTGGCTTCTGTTAAAAGTTTATTGTAATCGTCTAAGATATCTTCATCTAAAAAGTTTAAGGCTTTTGAAATTACTTCTGAAGCAGTTTTTTCGTTTATAGCAACATTTAATTGTTTTAAATGTCCAAATCCTGCAGCGATATGTTGCGTGATATAACGATTTGGGTACTGATTTCCTTTAAACCAAGGGAAACCGCCGTTGCTAAATTGCATTTCTTTTAATTTATTGATGGCTGCTTGCTGGTCGTTCGTCATTTTATTTAAATCGAATAACAAAGCAATGCGTTTTTTCTGTTCAGTTTCACTTTGCGCATCGCGCAACCAAGGCGTTTCCTGAATAATAATGGATTTCAATTCCTCATTTTTTTCCAAATTCGAAATCAGGGCATCACTAGATTTCCACTGATTGAAGACTTCCTGAATGCGTGGATTTGAATTTACAATATGTGATGCCAGCGAATTTGCATAGTAACGAGAAAATGTTTGCTCTGAACAGTCGTAAGGGTATTCCATTAAATACGGCAAACTTTGCACTGCGTACCAAGCGGGATTTGAAGTGATTTCCAATGTTAATTTATGATTTTTGAGCGTGCTGGAAAGGTTGCTGAGCGAAGTCGAAGCATTTTTCAACTTGTCTAAAGTGAAAGTCTTGGTTTGCTTGCTGCGAACCCACATGGGCAAGGTTTCAGTTACCAACATTCTGTTAGACAATACGGGCAATACATTTTGTTCACCATCACTAAAATCATTTGCTTTCGCCATTATTTTGTATTGCACAGCTTGAATTCCATCAGGAATTTTCAAATTCCAGCTTATTTGTGTATTTCCTTTTGCATCAACTTTGAAATTTTGAGAGGAAAATTTGTTTCCCAATAAATCATCAATTTGTTTTCCTGTAATGGCATCGGTTAAGGCTAAGATAGCAACTCCATTTAAAATATTTTCTGTTAAATTGGATATTTTGCTTGAAAATACAATGGTGTCGCCTTCACGTAAAAATCGTGGCGGATTTGGCAAAACCATCAATTCTTTTTGGGTAACGGTGCTCAATGTTTTGGTGGCGGTTGCCAATTCTTTGGTATGTGCCAATAATTGCAATTTCCAACGTGTCAACGCCTCCGGAATGGTGAAATTAAAACTAACATTTCCATCTTTATCAGTTGTTAAATGCGGATAGAAAAAGGCTGTTTCTTGAAAGTTTTTTCTAATTTTAATGGAAGACGGATCTAGTTTTTCAAAGCTCTCTTCTTTTTTGGGCTCTTTTTGTTTTCCATAACCAACAGTGACAACTTCCTCTAATGATAAATTTTCAGAGATTTTAGAGAAGGGTATATCCTCCATTACATCCTCATCTTCAACAACTTGAATAACATCATTATTTTTTTGCCTCATTTTATCAGCATTCATTCCTCTAATTCTGTAAGAATTGTTAAAATGAAATCCAAACCAATTTAATTGATCAAAAAATTGTTGGAGATTTTCATTATAATTCTGTGGTAAATTGTTAATATTAAAATAGCTGTTTCCAAAACTGTTGCTTGCGTTTCGATTGTTATATGAATAATAAATCGGTTGTTCTATTGGATTAAATTCCCAACTATGGACTTTAAATTCATCCAAAGATGCATCGTACATACTTGCCAACAATTCGGCGACAACTTTATCGCCCTTTTCTCCTTTGACTTTAAAACTCCAGGTTTGACTTTCCCCAGGTTGCAATTTATCTCTAAAAGTTACGGTTTCAATTTCCAATTCTCTTTTCTCATAAGGCACTGAAATAGGCAAAGTGCCACTTTTAAAAGCATTAAAATTGCTAAAACTGTAATGAATTGCAAATCCACCCAAATCTTTCACAGTAACCGGAATTTGAATAAATTTCGAATTATTTTCCAGATGAATAATTTGTGTGTCTATTATTTTATGGTCTTTTTCAATGTCTATTGTTACAAAAATGTTTTTTGAAGCCGAACCAATTTTAAGCACTGCGTTTTCAAAGGGTTTATAACTTTGTTTATCGGTTGAAATTACAAATAGCTGATTGTCGGAAACCTGATTTTCGGTTTCACTAAAAACGGTAAATTGCCGTTTGTCGGTGACTTTTTGTCCAAATTTATCTGTGGTTTCCAGTTCAACAACATACTGACCCGATTCCCATTTCTGAATTTTTTTCAACAGAATTTTGGTTTCTTTTGAAGTGTCAAAATTTTCTTCAAAAACCAAATTTCCCTTTGGCCAGTTTTTAATTTCATTTTCATTGGCATAAGCTTCGTTTGGAAATTTATTACTGAAGACTTCTTCGCTTATTTCCTGATAATCTGGCGCATTCCAAGGGCGTGCTCGCAATACATTTTTAGGTGCCTGTAATTTGTGAATTTTCAAACTTCCTTTGGCGGAAACCGTTTCATTGTTAAGGTTTTTGGTTTCAACAGTGATTGCGTTTTCCTTTTTGTTTTTGTCAATAGCATCGGCAATTTTAATTTCGGCAATAATAGCGTGGTAACCAACTTTTATTTCTGTAACAGCACTGCGGGTTTCCCCATTGATATCTGTAATAGCTGCGGTAACTTCGTAAATAAATATCGGCAAATTTGCTGCGTCAACACTTTTGTCTGGAATTGCTTTAAAGGTAATATTGAAATTCCCCTGAGCGTCTGTCATGGTTTCTCCGTGGCTAATTTCCTGACCTTGCGTGGTCGGGAAAATCGGTCGATACCAATAATACCATTTTGGATATTGCACTTTTCTGTGCACGCGATACGCTACTTTGGCATCAGTAATAGTGCTGCCTGCAAAAGCGATGGCACTTCCATTAACAGTAATGGAATCGTTAATTTTATAGGTTTCTGTAATGGATTTAAACTCAGCTTCAAATTTTGGGCGTTTGTATTCTTCCACCAAGATTTCTGTGGAAGAAAAATTTAAATCATCTATTAAATCATATAATTTACTTTCTTTTGAACCTTCTTCAATTTCAATGGAATAAATCCCAGTTAAACCATTGTTAGGCAATATAAATTCACCGCTAAACGAGCCATAATCGTTGGTTTTTAATTCAACAGATTTTACAATTTCCCGATTGACGTTGTACAAAGTGACTTCCACAAATTCATTTGCAACAACTTCCGATTTATTTTTTAGACTTTTGAGCACAATTCCTTTGTAATAAACGAGTTGTCCAGGTCTGTAAATACTTCGATTCGTAAATAAAAATGAAGAGATTGTGGTATTTTCAGTTTCTGGATTTACCTCACGGTTTTCATTCAAATAATAGTCGCCAAAAGTGGCTATTTCCTTGTTGTAATTTACCGTGAGCACTATATTTCTATAATGATTTTTTGCGCTGAAATTTATTTGACCTTTGTTATCTGTGCTATAATTTTCATTTATTGGCGCATCATATTTTCCCGTATTGTAATTTTTGATGTTCACTTTTGCGCCAACTAAGGGTTTTCCGGTATTTCTGTCAACGATTTGATAAATATGATTATTGTTTTGGCGGTTTTCAATCACTGCAATATCCGTTGCCTGAACAATTGCCGTGGCGTAAATGCTGTTGGCGTTTAAGGTCTTGAAGGTTGAAGCATAAATTAAATAATTTCCGTTGGCAAAAGGCGAAATTAAAATTTCTGTGCTGTGCTGTTGGTAATCATTCTCCGTTTTTAAAGATTGATGGAAATTGGTAACCAAATCAAGTTTTTTAAGAAAAGCTATTTTGGCCGAATCGTTGTAAATCCTCGCGAACTCAAATTTGTCTTTTTCAGTAATTTTGAAGATGTGAAAATATAATTCAGGTACATTTTTATACGAAACCAGAATTTTATTGTCTTTTTGGTTAGGCACCAGTTTTTCGGCGACAATATTTAATGACAGGTTCAAAATTTGCTGTTTTAGTAAATTGCACTTTTGAGCACCAAAACTATTAGGGAATTTTGCGATGGCTTCCTCACAAATTTCAAGCGCTTTTACGCGTTTAAACTGGTTTTCGGTTTTAGTTAAAGGCACATAATCATTCGCTTGGTTGTTATAAACAGAAGCAATTTCAAAATCGATTAAAGTGGCTGCTTCGTGCGCTTTAAATTTGTTTTTTAGGCTGATTAACGAATTTAAAAAGAGCCTTTCTTTTTCGCCAAAAGTTGCGTTTTCTTTTACAAACGCAAGTCGTTCCAGTTCAACAGCAATAAAAGCATTGTTATTATTTTCCTTTTGATGAAATGCCGCTAATTTTTGATAAATTTTCAGCGCATTGAATTGAACCGATAAACTATCCTGAGTTTCTAACTTTATTGCTGAAAACTCTTCAAAATTTGCCAAATACTTTTCATCGGATATTTCAAATTTGTATGCCGGATTCGCAATGGAGTTTTCAGTTGTTTTGTAAAAATCCAAGGCATTGTGCGATAAAAAATCAAACAGCGTTGGGCGAAATATTTTGGAATCCTTATGAAGTTCTAAAATATCGTTAAATTCGTTCAAATCCGTTTTTTGTGCCAATACTTCATTTTGAAGAGAATTTTGAAAATGAATATGAATTTGTTTAAATATTGTTTGTAAATCCCAGGTTCTAAAATCGGATGTATCCACTTTATTTTCAGTAGCGGTTCTATTGTAAAATTTCCATCTGTTTAGTTGATAAAATTGCCAGTATAAATTAGCCAACACACTTTCCAAAATATTTTTAGTTGGGAAATCAGTTGTTGAAATTTCTTTTTTGAAGGAATTGATGATATTTAGTTGTGCATCTTCTTCAAGTATTAAAGCATATTTCGATTTAAAAAGCAAAGTTTTTATAAGTTGTGGCGCATTATTTTCATTTTTAGCGCTTATATATATTTTTTCAACTTCATTTAAAGCGGAT
This sequence comes from Lutibacter sp., assembly GCA_028696945.1. Taxonomy (GTDB): domain Bacteria; phylum Bacteroidota; class Bacteroidia; order Flavobacteriales; family Flavobacteriaceae; genus Lutibacter. The sequence continues at coordinate 5,335 of JAQVGD010000111.1, read as the reverse complement.
TTTGGCAGATTGCTTTCTTCAAAATTTTGTGCTTTTTTCCATTGATCATCATAATTATTATAGTGCTGCTGTGCATTAGCGTTTACCGAAAATAAAATAATGACAGAAAGTATAACTCCAATTTTTCTCATAATACCTGTTTTATTCTTGTAAAGTTAGCAAAAGTTGTTCCTAAAATTTAGTCGGTTTAGATGAAGTTATTATTTAGGAAAAAAATATTAAGGTTGAGGATGTGAGTGTTAATTAAGGAGTCTGTTTAAAAAGTCTTGAAAACCGTCATTCTGAACTTGTTTTCAGAATCTCATCTTGCTGATTCTCAATTATTATGAGAACCTGAAATCGAAGATTCACGAATGCATTATGAAATAAATAATGAATTAATGAGTAAACAAGTTCAGGTTGACGAAAATTTCACTTTTTAAACAGTCTCTTTTAAAATTTATTTAATTGGTTATCACAAATTCACACCGACTGTTAATGCTATAATCTGCTTCTGAACACATATTTGGTTCAACACAATTATTTAACGGCTGTGTTTCTCCATAACCTTCAGATTTTAATTTATTTTCCAAAATTCCTCGACTAATTAAATAGTCCATAACAGATTTTGCGCGTTTACGCGATAGAATCATGTTATACTCATCGCTTCCCCTTGCATCGGCATGCGCGTCAATTTTCAATTGCATTTCAGGATGCCTTTTCAATAGTTCTAATACATTATTTAATTCTAAAGCGGCATCCGGACGAATATTCCATTTGTCGAAATCAAAATAAATCGGATTGATTTTAATTTGTGTTTTGCCATTATCTGTAACAATATTTTGTTCTACATCATCATAAGATTCAATTAATAATTGAATATTTTTATTGATGCCTCCTCTAGCATCCGATGAAAATTCAACAATAGTTGGAACATATAATTTAAGCGTTCCTTTAATTTTGTATGATTTATTATTCTCAATATCAAAGGAGTATTTAGCATCTTCGCCAACAACCATTTCATTAATTAAATTGTTATTTTTATCTAATAAAGACACTAACGAACCAGGAAGAAGAGCTAAATTATTTTTATTCTGCACCAATCCGTGAATAACGTATGTTTTCTCTTTAGTGAATTGGTAAATATCGTCATCGCCAACACCGCCTTCTCTGTTTGAAGAAAAATAACCTTTCTCATTTGCATCATCAACCACAAAAGAAAAATCATCTAAATTGCTATTGATGGCGTTGCCTAAATTTATGGGAGTAGAAAATTTTTCATCAGAAATTTCACTTTTGAAAATATCCAAACCACCCATTCCGAAATGCCCGTCAGAAGCAAAATATAAAATGTTATCACTACTTACAAAAGGAAATTGTTCCCGATGTTCTGTATTTATTTTTGGACCTAGATTTTTAGGTGTTCCATAAGTACCATCTGCATTGATATCCGCAACAAATAAATCGAAAGATCCAATAGTTCCAGACATATCAGACGCAAAATACAATTGCTTTTCATCTGGGCTGAGCGCAGGATGTTCAATGGAATAATCGTCACTATTGATCGGTAGTTCCGTAATGTTTGTCCATTTATTATTAACAAATTGCGCTTTGTAAATTTTTAGGTGCGTCACTTTATTTTTATTGCGTCTTTTTTTATCAGAATCGGAATTATTTCGTGTGAAATACATCGTTTTTCCATCTTTTGTAAACACAGCACTTGATTCATGCATGTCGGTGTTTATACTTCCAGAAAAAGGAACAACATTATTTAAGTTCTGATTTTCAGTTATATCACACTGAAATAAATCAAGATAAGGCTGATTGTTCCAGTCGTACATTTTTCCGCTATTTCTGGTGGAAGCAAAAACCAATTTATTACCAAAATATGATGTTCCAAAGTCTGAATATTTTGTATTTATGGAAACTTTATTAATTACATAAGGTTTTCTGGTTTCACTATTTAATGTTTCAAAAAACGCCAATGTTTCTTGGTTTTCAGCAGGTGCAATTTGCTTTTTCTCTAAATATTTTTGTTGCCATTTATCAGCTTCCGTAAAATTTTTAACACCTTTTAGCACTTGGGAATAGCGAAATAGATAAGTTGCATCAACATTGGATTCATAAGTTTGAAGCAATGTTTTGTAATATAGTTCGGCTTCTTTCATTTTAGTATTAAAATAATAACAATCGGCCAATTTTTCTAAAACCTCCTGTGTTTTATGTTCTTCATTTAAAAATAATTTCGCAGCATCTAAATATGCTCTTTTTTCAAATAAATGGTTGGCGCGTTTTAAATTTTGTGCTATGGAGAACTGTATTGAAAGAGGAAGAATTAAAAGTATAAGTAGTATTTTTTTCATTTTGAGAGTCGTTTTTTTTAAAAGAATCTTGGGGATTTATCATAACCTTTATGATGTCCCAAAATGTCTAAATCATATAAAATAAACATTTCATGAGAGCCAGAACTAAATGGACCAAGATTGGAAACAGTATGATCATAAGCATAGCCTATCCGCAGTTCGGGCGTAGCTTTAAAATTTATCATGCCGCTAAATGCATCTTCCAATCTGTATCCTATGCCAAATTCAACTTTACTGTCGAATAAAATATTGGCGGTTAAATCGAGCGAAATAGGTGCTCCTTTTACCGCTTTTGCCATAAAAGCTGGTTTAAGTTTAAACAAATCATTGAGTTCAAAAACATAGCCGCCCGTTAAATATGTGTGTGCTTGTTCAGTTCCTTGGTATTTACCGTTATCTCTGTCGAGATGTTCTGCATTTAAAATCGCAGGAATTGACAATCCCACATAATAACTTTCGGTATTGAAATAAACTCCAGCACCAAAATTAAAAAATGATTGATTGATGTTTTCAGCAAAATCAGGATCGGTAAAAACATCTCCAGATTCTAAAACAAAACCATTAAAATCGACATCAAAAAAAGTGATTCCAGCTTTTAAACCGAAAGATAATTTGCCATTTTCTTCAAAATCTAATTTATAGGCAAAATCGGCATAAAGGTCATTTCCTTTTACCACATCACCAATATTATCATTTACTAAAGAAAATCCGACTTCAACATTTTCATTAATTGGGGTATGTATAAAAATATTAGACGATTTAGGTGCACCATCTGCGCCAACCCATTGTGTTCTGTGCAAGGCTCCCATATTTACAACGCCAATATTTCCGGTGGTATAAGCTGGATTTATGACACTCATATTGTACATATATTGTGTGTATTGTGCATCTTGTTGGGACCATATTACTACAGTTGTAAAAAGTGTAATAAACTGTATTAGTATATTTTTCATTTTTTGGGTATAAAATGTATTTGTTTAAATTATTGATTATCTGCTTAAATATAAGCTGCGCTGAATAGGTTTTCTATTCTCTTTATTAAAATAGATAATGAAAAAATATACGCCAGTTGGCGACAGTTTACCGTCACCATTTAATCTTCCGTTCCAATCTGGTTTTGCGGCATTGGCAGTATAAATTAAATTACCCCAACGATTAAAAAATTCAACTTTAAAATTTGGATAAAGTTCTCGAAGGTTTTTAATTGTAAAAGTGTCATTTATTCCGTTTCCTGTCGGTGAAAATCCGTTATAAATTTCAATATCATACTCATTGCAAACTTCCAAAGTAACAGTTACTTCAAGAGGGTTTATGCTTTTGCAGCCATTAACATCTGTTTCTATGGCATAATAGGTTTCGCCTTCAGTTAATGCTGTTGTTGGGTTTAAAAGATTTCCATTTGGATAAGAATCATACCAAGAAATTGTACCGCTATTGTTAGCTGAAACATTCAGATTTAAGCTAGAAATTGTTGGTTTGTTGATGATGCAAAATTCATTTCCAAGTGAAATTAAAGTTGGTGTTGCGATAGCTGTTAGGGTAACATTGACAACAACCCTGACAGAACTTTCGCATCCTGTTGTTGCGTTTGTCTGAACAGCCCAATATGATGCACCGTTCGTTAACTGACTTGTATTGGCTAATGGTGTAGTTTCTGTTTCCGAATCATACCAAACAATACCGTTTCCAGTTGCCTCCAAACTTGCAATTGTAGGGGAATCTGATTCACAAAATGTTTGAGATATATTAACAATGGTTGCAGGAGCAACATCGGTAATAGAGACTGTTACCATTATACGCGAAATACTTTCACAGCCAGTGGAAGCATCGGAAGCTGCAGCCCAATAAGTTCCTCCATTTACAAGTAAATCAGCGTTGTTTAATGGTGTTGTGGCAGTTTCGCCAGCATACCAAATAATTGAGGTGCCGGTTGCCTGTAAGTTTGCTATTGATGGCTTATCTGCAGCACAAAAGGCCTGATTTATCGCTGTGGTTGTTGGTGTTTCGGGATTGATAATTCTCACATTTACCACCAATCTTGAAGTACTTTCACAACCAGTAGTTGCATTGGTTTGTGTTGCCCAATAAGTACCATTTGCCAATATTTCTGTCGAATTTAATGGCGTTGTTGAAGTTTCGGTTGCATACCAAAGTATGTCGATTCCACTTGCGTTTAAATCGGAAATTATCGGCGCGTTTGGCAAATAATCCTTTATGCAAAACATTTGATTTGCATTGCTAGTAGTTGGCGGAGGTGTTGTGTTTATAACAACTGTTACCGCCAATCTTGTGCTTTCACAGCCAGAAGTTGTATTGGTCTGCGTTGCCCAATAAGTCGCTCCGTTTTCCAATAAATCTGACGGATTTAAAACTGTTGTTGAAGTTTCGCTATTATACCAAAGTATTTCTGACCCGACAGCACTTAAATTCTCGATTTTCAGACTGTCAATTGCACAGAATACCTGATTTTGTTCACTTGTTGTTGGTGGAGGAGTTTCAATAATTGTTACCGTTATTTTTAATTTGTTGGTAGCCTCACAACCTTGAGTTGAGATAGTTTGTGTTGCCCAATAGTCTTTACCGTTAATTAATAAATCAGTTTCGTTTAAAGGGATAGTAGAGTTTTCACTTTCATACCAAGGAGTTACATTTTCGGAAGCGGTTAAATTAGCAATTGTGGGATTGTCTGTTTGGCAGAAAGCCTTATTTTTTTCAATGATAGTTGGCGGCAGCGGCTTAATAATTGTAACGTTCACGGCAAGTCTATTCTCACTTTCACAACCAGAAGTTGCATTGGTTTGGCTAGCCCAATAATCTTCGCCATCAACCAATGCTGCTGAAAGAGCTAAAGGTATGGTCGAAAATTCGTATCCACCCCAGCAACTACATTATCCAAATAAGCTCTGATTGAAGTATTGAGGAAGAAGATTATGCAGTTCTGAAGATTTGGTGTCATTGATATTTTCAAGGACGTGATGCAACCATTTGGATGG
>JAQVGD010000110.1 GCA_028696945.1 Lutibacter sp. | reverse complement strand
GGATTGATAAAAAAAGTACATGGAGGAGCCTTACCTCTCGAAACTGGCATTCCATCCTACTGGGAAAGAAGCAATTACAATTTAGAAGAAAAGAATATAATTGCAAAAAAAGCGGTAAAACTCATAAAAGATGGCCAAGTCATTATTATGAGCGGCAGCACCACAAACTTACAACTTGCAAAAATTATTCCTTCCGACATAAACGCCACCATCTATACATATAGCCTTCCCATAGCACTACAACTTACAGAACACCCTTCAATTGAAATTATATTTATCGGCGGAAAACTTCATAAATCGGCACAAGTAACTGTTGGCCTTGACGTTGTATCATCTATTTCTGAATTAAGAGCCGATTTATGCTTTATGGGAACGGGAGGTATAAATGTATTAAACGGAATGACCGAGCCAGATTGGGAGGTTTCTCATATAAAAAAATGTATGGTTGCGGCTAGCGATAAAGTTATTGCGCTTTGCACCCAAAACAAAATCAATGAAATAAAAAGATACACAGTAGCACCAATTGTTAAAATAGATACCATAGTAACAGATATAGATCCGAACGACTCTATTTTTAATGAATTCAAAGAAAAAGGTGTTAAAATCCTTTAAACACTTACAAATAATATCATCTTTTGCGGTTATTTGCGTTTTTAAATGTTAAAGTTCTCCATTTTTTGATATTTTTGTGCATAACATCAGTAACTAATAAAAGAATATTTAAACGCAGGAGCGTTAGGAGTCTTGTTATACGTGAATTTTACAATTATTTAGAAGTTAATTTCGAATGGAGAAATCCTTCCTTTGAATATAATTATACGCAACTACCTATTGATATTATTAATGGTAGCAACAAATTAAAATATTGGATAGAGAATAATGAAGATATTGATACGTTAGCGTCTTTTGATAGCTTGTACGATTATAAATTACAACTTAACGAAATAAAAATCTATTAATAACCCCTGAATTTTACAAATGAATTCAACACTAATCTTATTAATCATACTCTCTTATTTTGGGGTATTAATGTTAATTTCTCACTTTGTCTCAAAAAACTCAAGTGATGATTCTTTCTATACTGGAGATCGGAAATCGCCTTGGCAAATAGTTGCATTCGGAATGATTGGGGCTGTTATTTCTGGAGTCACTTTCGTGTCCATTCCTGGTATGGTTGGCACCAATTATTTCTATTATTTACAATTTGTTTTTGGGAACGTTGTTGGATACATATTTATAACTTATGTACTCATCCCTATTTATTTCGATTTAAAACTAGTATCCATTTACTCCTATTTAGAAACTAGATTTGGAATTAAAACATACAAAACAGGGTCGCTGTTTTTTTTGCTATCTCAATCTTTTGGTGCTGCACTTAGGTTAATGCTTGCGGCTAAAATTTTACAATATGCCGTATTTGACGCTTTTCATATTCCATTCTATTTAACTGTACTTATTATATTGGTACTGATATGGTTATACACAAACAAATCTGGTATTAAAACAATTGTTTGGACAGATACTCTTCAAACATTTTTCTTGCTACTGGCAGCAATTGTTACCATATATGTTGTAAAAGACTCCTTAAATCTAAGTTTTTCTGAAACCATCACATCAGTAACTAATCACAAATATTTTAAAGTTTTTGATTGGGATTTTAATTCGGGAAGCAATTTTTTCAAACAATTCATCTCGGGAATTTTAATTGCTGTTGCTATGATAGGCTTGGATCAAAATATGATGCAAAAAACCCTTACGTGCAAAAACAAAAAAGAAGCCCAAAACAACATATTAACTTTTAGTTTATTTCTGGCGGTTGCCCAATTTCTGTTTTTAGGATTGGGTGTAATGCTTTATCTATATGCTGAAAATTTTGGTATAAAATTAGAGGTTGAAAACGGAAAATTTATTAATACCGATTCTTTATTCCCAATGCTCTCTTTAAATTATTTTGGCACAATAGCAGCCATTAGTTTTATTTTAGGAATAACTGCCGCTTCCTTTTCGAGTGCTGATTCTGCATTAACTGCCTTAACCACCTCTTTTACCTATGATTTTTTAGATATCCAGCATAAAAACCCAAAAGAAAAAAAGAAACTAAAAAATTACGTTTTATTCGGATTTTCTGCAGTAATTTTTACAATAATAATGCTCTTTTCTGAAAGTAAAGGAGATGTAATTTCAACAATATTCACTGTAGCAGGATATACCTATGGTCCTTTATTAGGACTTTATTTATTTGGAATTTTTACAAAAATAAAAATTAATGACGCTGCAGTTCCTTATATATGCATCTTAATGCCAATTATAACCTACTGCTTAAATTATATTTTCATAACCAAATTTTCATTTGATTTAGGTTTTATGAATATCTTGGTAAATGCCTTATTAACAATTTTAAGTTTAATTCTTGTAAAAAATAAAAATGATTAAGAAACCAACAACGGAACAAGCTTCAAGTTATAACAATCTTGAAAAAATGAATACTTCTGAGTTGCTCACAAATATAAATGCTGAAGACAAGACAGTTCCTTTTGCAATAGAAAAAGCCATTCCTTCAATTGAAAAATTAGTGGATATTATTTATAATAAGATGAATGAAGGCGGACGCTTATTTTATATTGGAGCTGGGACAAGCGGCAGACTGGGAGTTCTCGACGCATCTGAATGCCCGCCAACTTATGGCGTTCCAGATAATTGGGTTATCGGATTAATCGCCGGAGGAGATTCAGCCCTTAGAAAAGCAGTTGAAAACGCAGAAGATGACCCTAACTTAGCTTGGGAAGATTTATTAAATTACAATATTACCGATAAAGACGTTTTAGTTGGCATTGCCGCATCAGGAACCACACCCTATGTAATAGGTGGACTTGAAAAAGCAAAACAACACCATATTGTTACTGGTTGCATTGTTTGCAATGAAAATAGCCCATTATCTTTAGTTGCAGATTATCCTATTGAACTCATTGTGGGACCTGAATTTGTTACCGGAAGTACCAGAATGAAAGCCGGCACAGCACAAAAATTAGTACTAAATATGATTTCTACCGCCGTAATGGTAAAATTAGGAAGGGTTAAAGGGAATAAAATGGTTCACATGCAATTATCTAACATCAAATTGGTGAATCGCGGTGTGCTTATGCTAATGGATGAGCTCCATATTGATCAAGATTTGGCTTCTGCGCTTTTGAAAAAACACAAAAGTGTAAAAAAAGTTTTAGACCTTTATAAAAATAAATTTATAACATGAAACGAGTAAGCAAATATATTATTGGTGTAATGAGCGGAACCTCATTGGATGGAATTGATATTGTTTATGTAAAAATAAATGCTACCGAAAACTCCAGCTTCGAAATAATTAAAGCTGAAACAATTTCATACAGCAATGATTGGAAATCAGCACTAAAAGAAGGCTTTCATTTATCGGGAGAAGCTCTTGCAAAATTAGACGCCGATTATGGCAGGCATCTAGGAAACATCCTCTTAAATTTCATCAAAGAAAATAATATTTCAAAGGTTGATTTTATTGCCTCTCACGGTCATACCATCTTCCACAATCCCGAAAAAAATTACACGCTACAAATAGGAAATGGTCCTTATATAACCGCAATAACAGGAATAAAAACTATTTGTGATTTTAGGGTTCAGGATGTGGCTTTGGGCGGACAAGGTGCGCCGTTGGTGCCTGTTGGCGATGAATTATTGTTTTCTGAATATGATTATTGCTTAAATCTTGGCGGTTTTTCAAATATTTCATTCAAAGAAAAAAATCAACGAATTGCCTATGATATTTGTCCGGTAAATATTGTTATGAATCATTATGTTGCCTCTTTAAATATGGAATATGACGATAAAGGCACAATGGCTTCCGAAGGAAATATTGAAAAAAATCTATTAAAGGAACTAAATTCATTAACTTATTATAATAGCGAAAAACCAAAATCTTTAGGATATGAATTTGTAGTGGATACAATTTTCCCCATCATTGATAAATACAACCTCAACATAAAAGATGTTTTAAGAACTTATGTGGAGCATATTGCCCTACAAATTTCAAAAAAAATAGATTCAAATTCAGAAAAAACTATGCTGGTTACCGGTGGAGGAGCGTTCAACAATTTTCTTATGGAGAGATTGCAGTCGTGCACAAAAACGCAATTGATAATTCCTGAAGAAACAATCATTAATTATAAAGAAGCCTTGGTTTTTGCACTGCTCGGCTTTTTAAAAGATGAAGGAAAAAACAACTGTTTGAAAAGTGTCACAGGCGCAAGTAAAGATCATAGCAGCGGGGTAGTGTATGCGTTTTAAGTTGAAAGTAGGGACAGGTCGCGACCTGTCCGTTCAAAACGTTCTAAAAGTTAAGATTTTGAAAGTGTAGATTGCAAATTAGCTCATTAAATGAAATATTCTAAGATCTCGATTTTAATGAAAGTCAAAGTTCAAATTTAAATTAAACAAACTCCCTTTCTCCCGATCTATCGGGACGGAAAAGCCTGTCTGCCACGGTAGAGATTGGGGATAGGAAAATAATCGTAAATCAAAAATCAAAATAATGCCTTTATCTAACATAAATCAGGAAGAACTGTCGAAAATCATTGAAGGTGAAGTACATTTTGACGATTTGTACAAAAGCATTTATGCAACCGACGCTTCGGTTTATCGAAAAATTCCATTGGGCGTTGTTTTTCCCAGAAACAATGACGACCTAAAAAAGATTATTCATTTCGCAACAAAAAATAAAATAACCTTAATTCCGAGAACAGCAGGAACTTCCTTGGCTGGTCAATGTGTTGGCGAAGGTTTAATTGTTGATGTTTCCAAGCATTTTACAAAAATTTTAGGCTTCGATGAACATAAAAAAACGGTCACATTGCAACCTGGGATTATACGTGATGAACTCAATATCTTTTTAAAACCCTACAAATTATTTTTTGGTCCAAACACTTCAACAAGCAACAGATGCATGATTGGCGGTATGGTTGGCAACAATTCATCTGGCACTACTTCTATCAAATATGGCGTTACCCGCGATAAAGTTCTCGAACTAAAAACCATTTTAAGCGATGGTTCCGAAGCCATCTTCAATGAGGTAAATATTGCGGAATTCAATCAAAAAAGAAAGGGAAATTCGTTAGAAAATAAAATTTATCAAACTATTTTTAATGAACTTTCTATTGAAGAAAATCAACATGAAATTTTAAAGGAATTCCCCAAAAAGGAAATCCACCGAAGAAATAACGGCTATCCAGTAGATGCATTGTTGAAATATAAAGAATTTGGCGGTTCAAATGATACTGTTAATCTAGCAACGCTACTTACAGGAAGTGAAGGAACTTTGGCTTTTACCACTGAAATTACCATTCAGTTAGATGATTTACCGCCGACCAAAAATATTATGGTCGTCGCACATTTCAACAGCATTCAAGAAAGTTTGGAAGCGGTGGTTGTAGCCATGAAACACAATTTATATACTTGTGAATTAATGGATAAAACCGTTTTGGATTGTACCAAAAACAATCGGGAGCAGCTAAAAAACAGGTTTTTTGTTGAAGGTGACCCAAAGGCACTGTTGATGTTGGAAATCTGTACAAATTCTGATGAAGAATCCAATAAACTGGCAGATAAACTCATTGAAGATTTAGTAAAAAATAACTTTGGTTATGCGTACCCAAAATTAATTGGCAGTGAAATAAATCGAGCTGTTGAACTTCGCAAAGCAGGATTGGGATTGCTGGGCAGTATTGTCGGCGACGATAAAGCAGTTGCCTGTATTGAGGATACTGCAGTACAAGTAAACGATTTGCCTAATTACATTGCTGAGTTTACTGAAATGATGGCGGAGTTCGGACAAGAAGCGGTTTATTATGCACACGCAGGTGCTGGGGAACTGCATTTGCGCCCAATGTTGAATTTAAAAAAGAAAGAAGATGTTGTTTTGTTTCGGGAAATAACCACAAAAACCGCGAAACTCGTCAAAAAATACGGCGGTTCTTTTAGCGGTGAACACGGTAATGGGATTGTCCGCGCAGAATTTATTCCGCAAATGATCGGCAAAAAAAATTATGAATTATTAAAACGCATTAAAAAAGCTTTTGATCCCAACAATATTTTCAACAAAGGAAAAATTGTGGATGCATTCTCCATGGATGAAAGTTTACGGTATGAAATTGACAGAGAAGAACCTGAGATTGAAACTATTATGGATTTTTCCGATAGTTTAGGAATACTTAGGGCAGCAGAAAAATGCAATGGATCAGGCGATTGCAGAAAATTGCCTTCGGCTGGCGGATCTATGTGTCCGAGTTATCGTGCAACCAGAAATGAAAAAGACACCACAAGAGCCAGAGCCAATGCTTTACGCGAATTTTTAACGAACTCTAAAGAAGAAAATAAATTCAACCACAAAGAGTTGTATGATGTTTTCGATTTGTGTTTAAGTTGCAAAGCATGTGCCAGCGAGTGTCCCAGCAATGTAGATGTTGCCATCTTAAAAGCGGAATTTTTATACCAATATTACAAAGAAAATAAAATTCCCTTTAGAACAAAATTATTTGCCAATAACGTAAAATATAACAAACTGGGAAGCCTTGCTCCTACTTTTACAAATTTGATTTTAAACACCAAAATTACCAAAAAATTAATGGGTATTGCAACAGAAAGAAGCATTCCAAAATTGGCTAAAACCACCGTTTTTAAATGGTATCTGAAAAATAAAAAACGATTATTGAACCAACCGAATAAATTTGGAGAAATCTATCTTTTTGTGGATGAATTTACCAATTATTATGATGCAAATATTGGCATAGACACCATTGAACTGCTTACAAAGCTGGGCTACAAAGTAAACATAACCAAACACGAAGAAAGCGGGCGAGGTTTTATTTCAAAAGGTTTGTTGGAAGAAGCCAAAGAAAAAGCGAATTTTAATGTGAACTTTTTTAAAGAATTAATTTCTAAAGAAACGCCTTTGGTAGGTATTGAACCTTCTGCTATTTTAACTTTTAGGGATGAATATTTAAGATTGACCGATGACGAATTAGCCGCTAAAAACATTTCGGAAAATACCTTTACGATTGAAGAATTCATCAAACAAGAAATTGAAAAAAATAACATTACTGCCCAAAGTTTTACTGAAGATAATAAGATCCTGAAAATCCACGGTCATTGTCATCAAAAATCGTTGAGTAGCATGGAACCAACTTTTAAAATGCTTTCAATTCCGAAGAATTATACCGTCACCATCATAAATTCTGGATGTTGCGGCATGGCTGGTTCTTTCGGCTACGAAAAAGAACATTACAACATTAGCATGCAAGTTGGTGAAGACACCTTGTTTCCAAAAATTAGGAATACGGAAAACTCCACTATCATAGCGGCTCCCGGAACAAGTTGCCGTCATCAAATAAAGGATGGCACGGGCAGAATTTCCAAACACCCCATTACTATTTTAAGAGAAGCCCTTATTTAAAAATGAAACGAGCATAACAAATTTTGATACACAGGGGAATGATTAAAGGTAAACAGTAGCTGTACCAACAAAAAAATAAAATTATAAACAGATGAAACGAGCCATAACAAATTTTGATACACAGCAGAATGATTAATAGCGAACAGCATCTGTACCAATAAAAAATAAAATTTAAACAGATGAAACGAGCCATAACAAATTTTGATACACAGCAGAATGATTAATGGCGAACAGCAGCTGTACCAACAAAAAAATAAAAATTAAACAGATGAAAAAAATATTTATTGCAAGCATCTTCCTGTTCATTGCAATCGGCTACGGACAACAAATAGATCCATTGCTAACTTCTGATGTAAAAAATCAAGAAGAATGGGTTGATAGTATTATGAATAAGTTGACATTAAAACAAAAAATAGGCCAATTATTTATGATTCAGGCTTATTCAAATAAAGATGAAAATCATACCGCGGAAATTAAAAAATTAATTAAAAGAAATAAGGTTGGTGGGTTAATTTTTATGCAAGGAACTCCCGAAAAACAAGCTGAATTAACCAACGTGTTTCAAAAAACTTCAAAAGTTCCTTTATTAATCGGTTTTGATGGCGAATGGGGATTGAATATGCGATTAAAAAACTCTTTTCGTTATCCTTGGAATATGACTTTGGGAGCTGTCCAAAACAACAATTTAATAGAACAGTTTGGAACACAATTGGGAAAACAATGTAAAAGAATAGGAATTAATATCAACTTTGCCCCAGTTGTAGATATCAATACAAATCCTGAAAATCCAATTATAGGGAATCGCTCATTTGGAGAAAATAAATACAATGTGACGGAAAAGGCTTCGGCTTTTATCAAAGGCATGCAAGGGGAGAATGTTTTAGCAAACGCAAAACATTTTCCAGGTCATGGAGATACTTCCACAGATTCGCATAAAACACTTCCGTTTTTAGATTTCGATATTAAAAGATTGGATTCAGTTGAGTTATATCCTTACAAACAATTATTCAAAACCAATTTATCAAGTGTTATGATTGCGCATTTAAATGTGCCGTCACTAGAACCAGAAAAAGGAGTACCAACTTCAATTTCCTATAAAGTGGTTACTGAACTTTTGAAAGAAAAAATGGGCTTTAACGGATTGATTTTTACGGATGCTTTAAATATGAAAGGTGCTGCTAATTTTGCAAAACCAGGAGATATAGATTTAGCTGCTTTTGAAGCAGGAAACGATATATTGTTGATTCCTGAAGATGTTAAAGTCGCTATAAAGAGAATAAAAAAAGCCATCAGAAAAAATAAAATTAGCAAAGAGCGATTAAATCAATCTGTCCAAAAAATATTAAAAGCCAAATACTGGGCTGGATTAAATCATTTTATACCAATAAAAGAAACTGGCATACAAGAGGATATTATCACCATAAAAGATCAATTATTGTATAGAACTTTAATGAAAGAAGCTATTACCGTCGTTAAAAACTACAGTGAAATACTGCCTATAAAAGATCTTGCAAATAACAAAATAGCTTATGTAAAATTAGGGGATTCAGACAATTCGAACTTTACAAATACACTAAAAAAATACACACAAGTTGACATTGTTGAAGGTGAGAATTTAATCGGTTTACTGCAAAATCTAAAACCTTACAATACGGTTATTATAGGTTATCATAGATCAAATGAAACACCTTGGAAAAGTTTTAAAATGTCTTCTGAAGAACTCCTCTGGCTAGCAGAAATTGCTAAAAGTCACACAGTAATTTTAGATGTTTTCGCAAGTCCGTATGCACTTTTGGACATTCCAAATTTTGAGGCCATTGAAGCTGTCGTAGTTTCCTATCAAAATAGTGAAATCTCTCAAGAAATATCGGCACAAATTATTTTTGGGGCATTGGAATCAAAAGGAAAATTACCAGTATCCATCAAAAATATTTTTCCTGAAGGAACAGGCTTGCATACCCAAAATTTAATGCGACTTTCTTATACAATTCCCGAAGAAGTTGGCATGAGTAGTAAATTGCTCAATAAAATTGATTCTGTCACTAAAATGGTTGTAGATTCTTTAATGGCGCCTGGCGGACAAGTTTTGGTCGCTCGTTATGGAAAAGTCATCTGTCACAAAAGTTTTGGATTTCATACTTATGAAAAAAAGGAAGAAGTTAAATTAACAGATTTATATGATCTGGCTTCAGTAACCAAAATTATCGGTGGTTTGCCAATGATTATGAAAAGTGAAGAAGCAGGATTGTTAAACTTGGATGAAACGCTAGGGGAACTTTTACCTTATTTAAAAGGCTCAAATAAAGATACTATTACCGTAAGAGAAGCCTTGTCTCACGTTGGAAAAATTACACCATGGATTCCTTATTATTTGGAAACAATAGACAGTATTACCAAAAAACCCTTTCCTAATTTATACAGAACTAAAAAAAGTGAAGGATTTTCAATAAAAGTAACTGAAAATTTATACCTGATTGATTCTTATACCGATACTATTTATAAAAGAATTGCTGAAGTGCCACAGTTAAAAAAAGAAGGTTATAAATACAGTGGCTTGGTTTTTTACTTATTTAAAAAATATATAAAAGATACTTACCATCATGAAATGGATTATTTAAACGACAGCCTTTTTTACAAACCTTTGGGCGCAACAACGCTCACTTATAATCCTCTAAAGAAATTCAGTAAATCTGAAATTGTCCCTTCTGAAATTGATGATTATTATCGACACCAAATACTGCAAGGAGATGTCCATGATATGGGTGCGGCAATGATGAATGGCGTTAGTGGCAATGCTGGGCTATTTTCAAATTCGAATGATTTGGCTAAAATGATGCAAATGTACCTGCAGGGAGGCTATTACGGAGGAAAAAGATATTTTGAAACAAAAACAATTGACAAATTCAATCATAGATATTATGAAAACGACAGTATAAGAAGAGGTCTTGGTTTTGACAAACCAGATTTAAACCCAAAAATTAGTGCTTCGAGCAAATATGCATCGGAAAAAAGTTTTGGACATAGTGGATTTACAGGAACCTACACTTGGGCTGACCCGGCTAATGGAATTTTATATGTATTTCTATCGAACAGGGTATTTCCAACAATGAGCAATAACAAGCTTGGAAATCAGAATATTAGAACAGAAATTTACAACTTAATTTATGAAGCAATTGAAGAATAATGTCTGTAAAACAATCAATTAATGTAACAAACGTTACGTATCGCTTTTTTTAACATTCTTTTAGTCATTTATTTAAAACTAGTTTGTATATTTGTCTCGGTAAGTTTCATAGCTTACCATCTTTTTCATAGCAATTTTCCTCACTCTCCTTGAGTGAGGTTTTTTTTTTGTCCAATTTTAAGCATCTTCATTCTTCTATTTATCATTTAAAAAAGCTTTTAGTGAACTTCAATAAATAAGTATTGAACCCCAGAAAATAGCTTTTAAAAACTGCCCATAATCTTTTATCATCTTTTTTGATTTTTTTAACATTATTTTCTTTTTTATATAAATATGTTTTGTATCTTTGGTATGGTAAGTTTCATAGCTTACCATCTTTTTCATAGCAATTTTCCTCACTCTCCTTGAGTGAGGTTTTTTTTGTTTATTTTTAAGCATCTTCTGTCTATTTTTA
>JAQVGD010000301.1 GCA_028696945.1 Lutibacter sp. | reverse complement strand
TATTTCGGGAATCCCGTGGTTTCGCGTATGCTCTCACCCGATAATTACATACAGTCGCCCGATTTTTCGCAGAGTTTTAATAGGTATAGTTATTGCCTGAATAACCCGCTTATCTACACAGACCCATCAGGAGAATTATATTTAATAGATGATTTGATTGTAGGAGGCGTTGGGTTTGCATTTGGTTATGTGAGTTATGGTCTTACTCATGGGGGCTGGGGATGGAAGGCAGTTGGGGCTGGAGGTATAGGAGCAGGAGTAGCCTTGCTTAGTTATTATACAGCAGGTGGATTTAGTCTTGCAGCCGGTGGTTCACTTTCAGGAGGTGCCACATTTGCTAGTAATTATGCAATATCTTCAGCAGTAAATAGTTTTATGCCAGGCGTTACTGTGCCAATTACAGATAATTTTTCAGTTTCAATGTCAATGGGGCTTGGGGTAAGCAGTTCCGGGCTTGGTGCAGGTTTTAATGTATCCGGAAATTATTCGAACGGAGATTTTGCAGCATCACTTGGTTATGGTGCTGGTGAAGGTGGTTCAGGAAGCTACTCTGGTTATGGTGGTGGTATAAGAATTGGTGACTTTGGAGCTGGCTATTATCGTACAAGTTATTCGGGGGCTAATAGTCAAGTGGTAGGTGGTGTTTCACTTTCTTATAAGAATGTTTCTTTCCGTTTAGAAAACGATTTCTTTGGAGACCGGTACGACCGCTGGCGGTCTAATGCCGCTGAATTGACAATTGGGGACTTTGTTATAGGCACGAATTTGTATAACAATGATGTATGGGAAGGTTATTCAGTAGATAATCCACCTCCTACTGATGATACTGGTATGTTATTGAGAAACAAATGTAACCGAGCCCCCAATAGTGCATGGAAAGATGGTCAAACTTTTTCAAGTCCATTATGGGTTGGTTTTAAAGCTAATGGTCAGGTTTACAGATTTGGCTATAGTCACCCAATGGTGCAAGATAGAACGCAAAATGTTATTCATAAATGGTTTGGACCAGGAAGAACAAACTTTTTTAATAAGTATGACTATTTTCAATACGGTACTTACAATTACTTCGGGTACTACAATCCTTATTCTTTATGGTAATGAGATTTAAGTTTGTTCTATTAATTTTTCTTATTAGTTTTTTCTGCTCATGTACCAGTCAGGTGCCGTTAAGAGTTAAAAAAAACTTTAAGTTTTGCTATGACCAAAATGTTAATTATAGCCATTCATTTATTAAATTTAACGGGTATTATATCATGAAACATGATCCATTTATGATTGAATATCATGATATGCAGGGTAATAGAAAAGAACGCCATCAGGATACGACATTTAATAATATCATGTTTTTTGAAGATGGTGTTTTTGTATTGGGAGATACAAAATCAAATCGCACATTTTACGAAATAGATTATTTGAAAAAGGTTGAACAAAAAAAACAACCTGAATCCGAACAATTTTATAATTGGAGGTATTGGGGTATTTACAAAATAGATGGTGACATGATAAAACTTCAGTACATCAGCCATCAACCCCAATTCAATCCTTATTGGACTTTAATCGAAGTATGGTATAAAATACTTGACGAAAATACTTTAAAAGTAGTTTATGCTAAGGATTATATACATGAAAATAAGTCTCATGATGAAAGCATTGTTACTCTTGAATTTATAGAAACCAATATCCAGTTACCATCTGATACCTGGTTAAAAAAAGAGGAATGGTTTTGGTGTGATGAGTCTGAATGGTACAATTATATGGAATCTAATGGTTTTAAGATGAAACGTAAAGATAGATTGAAAAAGTAGAATTATCATACAAATTACTGTTCGTTAATTCTAAGGGCAGATAAACCGTAAGCCACCGGCCAACTACATCTTGTGCAATTGAGCAAATCTACGGAATTTGCGGTCAAAAACTTTAATGACACGACAGGATAAAAAAATCTATCACCAAAATTGCCTAAATTACAATTCCCCCAAAATCTGAGTTTGTGAAACCTGGAGTAATGGACATTTTTGATGCTTTTTTTTAAACGATGTGTTTAAGTGGACATTTTTAATGCTATTTATTTTTATCCTTTTGTTGGATAAAAAGTTTTTATACAGACTTTTGTTCTGTCTGTCTAAACGGAAACAAGCTCTGCTGGGGAGCAACTTGTCAGGGATAAAACAGATGTTCGACGAAAATGTCATTTTCAAAGAGTTACATTGTGTAGCTCTTTGATATTTTTAGAGAACTTTATGCCTTTAAAAACCCATCAATAAACTTCATTTTACGTTGTTTAGACAGACCATTATGATTGCGAAGTTTATTCTTTAAGTCTGCAAAATGTCCATCAATAGCGTTCGTAGTGTTAGGAATATTGAGTTCAATGTTGTCATACCAAGTAAATAACCAAGGCAAGTTGTTTTTTAGACTTCTATATGCGCTACGAAGTCTTTTGTGTGTGTAAAATGATTTACCTGTAATCGGATTAGTGGTACGTTCATTCAAGAATTGCTACCATTTATCAAACCATAATTGCAATGCTCCAACAAATGATTCTTTATCTGTCTGTTTCATTAAATCAGTAACTTCCATTAATTCTTGTGCTGCTTTCAATTTCGGCTTTTTTGT
>JAQVGD010000109.1 GCA_028696945.1 Lutibacter sp. | reverse complement strand
TATCTTCACATTTGTAGTATTGGTCAACACTAATTTAAGTGAATATTACGTAGCTGCAAAGCTTTATCTAATAAGGTTTTGCAGCATTTTTTTTAAAAGACTTGCGGAGATTAGGAGCTATCGGGATGGAAAGGGTTGGGGATAGGATTAAAAGTTTGAGTAAAATATAGCCAATAGAAAAAAAATCAACAACTCAAAACCAGAATCTACATTCTCTCTTCAATCCATTTGTTGAATTCGTAGAAATTCTTGGGCGAAACGCCATGACCAACAGGAAATTCCCTATAACTGTATTTAATATTTAATTGATCTAAAAATTTAGGTGTTTTATTGGCCCATTCAACTGGAATAACCTGATCCACACTTCCGTGAGAAATATAAAAATCCAGTTTGGAGTAGTCTTTTGAGTTTAAATTGTTAGGCAATAAATCAGGATTGATATAGCCGCTCAGGGCAATGATTTTTTGCGCTTTTTCAGGATAATTTAAGGCTACAGCATAACTTAGGATGGTACCCTGACTAAAACCAAGAAGGAATGTTTTTTCTGGTAAAATGCCATATTTTTCCTGTACTTCATCAATAAAAACAGCAATGGTTTCTCTGGCTTTAATAGCTTCAGGAAGGTCAGAAAATTTTCCTTTCGGATTATCAAAATGGATAGTGTACCATGAATAACTACCAAATCCCAATGCTTGTGGTGCCCTTGCGCTCACAATAATCAAATCTTCTGGTAATTCACTTGCAAATGAAAATAAATCTTCTTCATTACTGCCATAACCATGCAGTAAAATGAGCAATGAAGTGTTTTCTGTTATTATTTTTGGTACTCTGACAAGATAGTGCAATGATAATTTCTCCATAATATAAATATAAAAGTTGCGCTTTTGGAATCGACTTCAAAAGTAACTTTAAAAATTAGGTTAACCAATTACTTTGAACCAATCTTGAAATAAATCGCCCACCAATGGCATTTCCTTTTTTTTACCGTTGATTGCACCTATCAAACCAATAATCTACAACACGAACAATCCCAAACCAACCAGAGCTGCAATTAGGATTCCTGCGTATTTGGCAATAAAACTATTTCCTAAAGCAAAAAGCAACAATTCTATCTTATGTCGAATGTGAAAGGCTGCAAATGAAATGTGTTTTTCATTGTTCATCACAAAGGCAATTAAAATTCCGACCCATGTAATATAGCTGATAATAGCCATTGTTTTTCCTTCCTTTACAGTAAAATTTTCCATAAGTTTGATTTATTAATAAATGTTTAATTATCCTATCCCCAGCACCTACCGCGGTAGGCAGGCTTTTCCGTCCCTATAGCTATCGGGAGAAATGGAGCAAAATTCAAAATTTAACCTTTCCAATAAATAATTCCCCCTTCGGGGGTTAGGGGGCCACAATTTTATTATTCGAAATAATCCCATAAACTTTTCCATTTAAATTTTTATTCATAAAAATGGCATTTTTGGAGGTTGATAATATGTTGTTTTCTTTAAAAATATAGTTAAAATTAGGATTAAAAAGGGTGATATTTGCTTGTTGACCTTCTGCAATGGAATAGGTTGGAACATTAAATCTTTCTCTCGGTTTGGTGGTCAAACAGTCAATTAAAGTTTCCAATCCAATTGTTTTATTTAAGGCACCAAACAAACTTTCGAGTCCGATAGTTCCGAATTTTGCATGGCTGTACTCCACTTTTTTATGTTCTATATCAATTGGATTATGATCGCTGGTTACCATATCAATAACGCCTTCTTTTATGCCTTTAATGAGTGCTTTTAGGTCTTTTAAAGTTCTTAATGGCGGCAGTACTTTTGTATTTGAATTAAAAGTTTTCAACTCGTCATCGGTTAAGACCAAGTGATGTGCAGCAACGCTGCATGTCACATTTAATTTTTTCTTTTTGGCCTCTTTAATAAGTTCTACGGATTTTGCCGTTGAAATTGTAGGAATGTGCAATTTTCCTCCGGTATATTCAAGCAGAAACAAATCGCGTACAATTTGCAATTCTTCAGACAAAGCGGGAATTCCTTTTAAACCGAGTTTTGTGCTGTTTATTTCCTCATTTACCAAGCCAATGCCAGCAGTTGGATTATCCTGAGGAAAACTTAATATTAGCGCATCAAAATTTTGTGCATATTGCAAACCTATTTTCAAAAGATTGCCATTTGAAATGGCTTTGTTGTAGTCGCCGAAAGCAATGGCACCTGCGTTTTGCATATCGTATAATTCTGCAATGTCCTCGCTTTTGCCACCTTTGGTCAGATTTCCTATCGGATAAAGAGTGGTGGCTGAATTGGAAGCTTTATTTTTTAGAAACTGTATGGCGGATTTATTGTCGGTGGCTGGGTATGTATTCGGATTCACAGCAACGGCCGTAAAACCACTTATGGAAGCCGTTACTAGTCCGTTTTCAATGGTTTCTCTTTCTTCAAATCCAGGTTCGCCAAAGCAAACGCTCGAATCGAACCAGCCTTGCGAAATATGCAGGTTGTCAAATTCAATTTCTTTATAATTTTTAGGATTTTTGAGCTTATCGCCAATTTTTATAATGGTACCGTTTTCAATGAGGAGGTCTTTAATTTGAAGGTGAAACGGACTTGAATTGTCGATAATGGTAGCAGACTTTAGAAGTAAATTCATATTTTGAAATATTTTAATAACAGCATTTCAAAGAGCAAAAATAGCACAGAAAAAGCTAAAAACCATTTAAAAAGCCAATTGATTTTTTGTTGATTGTCAATTTCATTAAAAAGATCGTCAATTGATGCGTAAACAGTCGCATTTTCAGCATTACCAACCAATGATTTTAAATCGGTATAATTGGCTTCACTTTCTTCTCGGTTGTAGTTTAATGCGATGGTTTTCAGGATTTTATTATTACTGGAAACATCATAAAATCCATTTTCTAAAATGATATCCGACAAGGTTAGTTCTACTTTATTTGGAGATATTTTTTGAAGCGGAATAAATGCATTGGTTTCGTTTGAGATTTTCAGCACCTCGTCTTTTCCTACAGAAGTTTTGATTTCTATATTGTTTTCTGGCGAAATTGTATAATAGAGCTGTCCAGTTTTTAGGCTATTTATTGCGAAATTATAAAAAATAGGCACTACCAAAGGCGATTGCGTAAAATTTGAGGTTTCTTTATTTAAAGGTGATGAAATCCAATAAAATGTGCCGTTTTTGGTTTTTGTGGAAGAAATAAACGGACTGTTATTGTCGAATTTAAGAATGGCGGAACTGTTTCTGGAATTATTTTGGTAATGCAAGGCTGTTTTCGGGTACTGGAAATTGGTTACTTTCTTTTCGAAAACATCTTCTATTAATGGATGCTCATAATTAATCGAAGTAATTTGATGTTCGTTCTCAATTTTGGCACTTATTTTTCCTGCCTGAAATGCATTTAAAAGACGGTTATAGGAATCTATGTCTGAATTTCTTGAAGGGATTACAGCCAAATTCCCACCGCTTTCTGAAAACTCAATTAAATTGCGTAACAATTCAGAAGGAATGTCAACCAATTCATTCAAGATGATTAACTGCTGATTGTTAATTTTGTTATAATTTAAAGTGGAAAGTGTGGAAGTTGTGAAATTAAATTCATGAACTGTATAAATTTTTTGTAAAAATTCGGCTGGATTTCCAATACTTAAAACGTTGATTTTTTCGGGAGCTGAAATTGAAAAAAAAAAGTCGTTGTCAAATTCCAGTCCATCATCAACCAAGGAAATTTTTCCGTTAAAATTTTTTGAGTTTGGGAGCGTAAATTGAACAGAAGACCGTTTAGAATCTACGAATTCCGCAGTTGTCTTTCCCATTAAAATTTTCTCTTCAAACAATGAAACAGGAATGTTGGATGTGGCATTCTGTGTGCTTTTTACAAGTACGTTCAACGTTGTTTCCGTGGCAGATTTTCGTTCGAGAGAGATACTGTCTAGAAAAAAGTTTTGTGTTTCTTTTGGGGTGAGTTGCAGCAGGGAAATAGGTGAATTTACGATTGTAAAATCGATTTTATTTTCTATATTAATATTTTGAAAATCAGATATTAATATAATCTTATTCAAAGTGTTTAATTCATTGGATTTATTACTTTTTGCTTTCAGTAAAACAGTGTTTAAATCGAGTTTATTTGGCGAATAATCAAGGTTAATCAATTCATTTTTTAAAGCAATTGCATCTAAATCGATTAAATTTTTATCATTGGTAATCAGCGTAAAAGTACTGTTTTGGAGATTGTTGTTTTCTATAATTTTTTGGGCTGCACTTTTCAACAATTCCCCTTTTTCGCCTTTGCCTGCATGCTGAAAGAATTGTCTAAATAAATAGTCACATTTGTATTTTGCTGTGTAGCAGATTCTGAAAAATAGGGTTGAGAAAAGGCCAAAATGATACAACTTAATGTCAATAATCGACTAAATAGAACTAGCCACTTTTTAAGTCGGGCACTTTTTCGGGTTTGTTTTTCAATATTTTTTAAAAAAGCGACATTGGTAAAAGGGACTTTAACAAAGCGTTGCAATTGAAATAAATGAACAATTATAGGGATGCTCAATAACAGAAGTGCGTAAAGAATTTCAGGATGCTTAAACTGCATTGTTCATAATAGTTTATCAAAGATATAAAAATTGAACTACTTACGAAAAATAGTTTTTTAAAATGCCTAAAGCATATTTGCTCGCAATGGAATTGGCAAATTTCGGAAAATCTATGGTTGCATTGTCATTTGCTTTGTCCGAAATGATACGAATAATGGAAAACGGAACCTCATATTCAAAACAAACTTGCGCAACCGCAGCACCTTCCATTTCCACACAAACGGCAGTTGGCAGTTTTTTATTCAACTTTTTAATCTTTTTGAGGCTGGAGATAAACTGATCGCCGCTGGCAATATCGCCATGAACTACTTTAGGTAGCTGAATGCTAAAAAGTTGGGAGTCTTCAAGCGCAATATAATGGTGATAAGTGGCTAGAAACAAATTGATGGCTTCCAGTAATTTTGATGGATCGTTGGTTTCCAAAAACTTCTTTTTTAAAATGGGAATTTCAAATTTTTCGTAAAAAGGAAAAGCATTTAAATCGTGTTGGTACAAATTTTTGCCAATCACAATGTCTCCGATATTTAACTTTGGATAAATGGCACCGGCCACACCGGTGAAAATAACTTCTTTAACATCAAAATCGTTAATCAATTGGGTGGTAGTGGCTGCGGAAGCGACTTTTCCCCAACGTGAAAAAACCAATACCACTTTTTTACCGAATAAAGTTCCCGTATAGTAGGTTCTCATCCCTTTTACAGTTGTTGAAACTTGTTGAAGTTCATGGAGCAATGCCTGAATTTCTTCTTGCATTGCGCTAATAATGCCTGTCATTTATAAAGGTTTTTTGCTGATTCTGCCATCTATCATCTCCAATTTCCGGTCGGCCATCCCCGCTAATTCCTGATTGTGCGTCACAATTACAAAAGTTTGGTCGAATTCATCGCGTAGGGCAAAAAATAATTCGTGTAAATTTTTTGCGGAAGCAGAATCTAAATTGCCACTGGGTTCATCGGCAAAAATAACATCTGGATTGTTGATTAAAGCCCTTGCAACCGCGACACGTTGTTGTTCTCCGCCCGACAATTCGTTTGGTTTGTGGTGCATTCTGCTTGAAAGTCCTAAGAAATTGAGCAATTCCTTCGCTTTGTTTTCAGCTTCCTTTTTAGATTTATTCCCTATTAAAGCAGGAATACAAACATTTTCAAGTGCCGTAAATTCGGGGAGCAATTGATGAAACTGAAAAATAAAACCAATATGCTGATTTCTAAACTTAGAAAGTTCGTTGTCTTTTAGATCAAGTATATTTTTAGTGCTGATGGAAAGTTTGGAAACATTGTCTTTTGTGGGTTTGTCTAAAGTACCCAATATTTGCAATAGCGTTGTTTTACCTGCCCCTGATGGCCCAACAATAGCAACAATTTCCCCTTTTTTTATGGATAAATCTACGCCCTTCAAAACCTCTAAATCCCCGTAAAATTTATGAATATTTTTAGCTTCTATCATTTTGTAAAAGTAAGCTTTTTGTTTATTTATTGAATTGTTTAACTGTTTATTTGTTTTTCTTCAACTAGGTGGCTTACAGCCATGATTTCACATAATTATAATCTAAATAATAAATAAATTTAACGGAAAAATTGTTTGAAATAGGTTCTGTAAACAGGTTATCCAAGTTTTTTTTGAAATTTAAATTCGCCAATTTATCTTCATTAAAAATAGAGTTTCTGTATAAAACTACCAACTGGCTGCCTGGAGCAAATTCCCAAGAATAGCTTAAATCTAAATTCCAGATATTGTAATTAATATCGTGGTTTTCTTGGTAGGAGCTACTATTAAGAGTTCCTTCATTATTCAATTCATAGTAATTGGAATCATATTGCACAGGCGACCAATAATGCCTGAAAGAGAGTGCCAATAAAGATTTTGTATTGAAATTAAATTCACCAGTAAGTGTATTGGTCACTTCTTTTACCTCTCTGTTCCCAAAAATAATATTGCCATTTTCCAAATTTTTTACCCAACCTTTATCGTTAATAAGTTTTGAAAAATAAAAGGCATAAATGACAGAAAATTTATCAGAAAAACGATATCGGGGAGAAATATCCATGTCAAAGTATTCATTTTCGGTTGAATATCTTTTGGAGTAGGAAGTTTTGACATCAATTGCAAACATTTTTCTATAATCAGTGGAAATCCAGCCATTTAGAAAATATACAGGATTTTGTTTAAAAAACCGTCCATCTACACGAGGTGCATAAAAATCATTTTGCTTGCCGATGTTTGTTTCTATTTCTCCTCCGAAGGCAAATCGTGTTTTTGTCATAAAGAAAAAATTCAACCCGAAATCATTTTCTGCATATTGGTTGGAATCATTTTGATAATTTACATTGCCCGAAAGCGAAATATTATAGTCATCATATATTTTTGTGGGTTTAAAAATTCGGTAAGATATTTCACCCCAATAATTGGAAAAATTATTTCTGCTTTGATAGCCTAAATCATTAATATTGTATGTTTTATTGCTGCGGGAATGCCCGACTCCATACTGATAATTGCCAAATATTTTTGACAATTCAATAAAACCAGAATATCCTGATGTATGATCACCATTTTCCAAAACGTCACTTACTTTAAAATCTCCTGACATATTGTATTTGTTGCCTTTGTCTGATATATTAAAAAGCAAGGCAGAAACATTGGCGTCTCTAAATATGCCTTCCCGGATTACATTTGTATTGACAAAACTAATGGATGAATTTTTGTTGAACTGTTGGTCTAAAACCAAAACATTGTAATTGGCAAGCGGTTCGGTAACTTCTTCCCTAATTTCTTGACTTTCCGTATTTTTTATTTTTGCTGAAGTTTTTTCAGTGATGGCATTAAAAAAACCAATCCCCAAACCCTTTTTTGTCCTGCCTGAAACTTTTAAGGCATTTAACATATTTACTTTGTTGGGATTGTTAATAATCTCTTCATTTTCGGCTAAATTTTCTTCAACCTTATTAAAACCTACTGGAGCATTTCCAACTCTTCGAGAATAAAATAAACCGCCTTTGCTGAAAAGTTCTGTCCCTTCCGTAAAAAAGGATCTTTTTTCCTCATATTGTTGTTCAAACGGACTTAAATTTAAAACCAAATTATCGAATGCTGTTTGTCCGAAATCGGGAATTAAAGTAGCATCGAGCGTAAAACTTTCATTAATACCATATTTTAAGTCCAAACCAACACTGTAATCAGATTCCGAATTTCCATTGTAAGTAGTGTGTGAAACAGAAGCATAAGGAGAAAAACTCAATCGAGTAGGAGGTTCTATATTTTTAATACCAGTTAATGAGCCTGCATATTGAGTAAATAAAGCGATTTTTTTATCGATATAATTCCAAACATATTGTTCATTTAATTTGTTAATCTTTCTGTGAAAATTAATTCCCCAAGTTTGGGTGGCTGTATTTGAAAACCGAAGTGCGGAATACGGAATTTTAATTTCAGCAACCCAGCTGTTGCCGTTTACTTTAACTTTACTTTCCCAAACAGCATCCCAACTATAATCTTCTCCATTAGACGAAACTTTTGCATCTCCTTGCGCTCCAGTGCTCATTATCACAAATTCGGTATCATTTTGCCCATCGTTGTTTGGGTTTATGCTAATCAGAAAAAAGTCGATATTTCCAAAATCATCCCTTCCTCCAAATTGCATTGGTATTTCTTTTGGATTGTCATCATACATTGTTGCGCCAAAATAGATGGCCTCATTATCATACGCTATTTTTACAACGGTTTTTTTATTTTCTCTTTCTGGATCTCCATCGCCAGGTTTAAACATTACAAAGTTTTGGGCAGATTCAGCTTTTTGCCAAAAATCTTCATTTAAAACACCATCAATTAAAGGCTTTTCAACAATTCGTAAAGCATTCACGGATTTTGTATGCAACTGAGAATGGACTTGAGAAAAAATAAGTAAACAAAAAATAAGCAGGTATTTTTTCATTGTAAATTCATAAGAAAAATCAGTTTTTTGCTAAAAAATTTAAGATATAAATTAAACCATCTTAAAAAAATGTTACTATATATAGACGCGAAAATAACATTTTGTTACACAATGTGAAACTTTTTTGAAATGAACATAAATTTTAAGTTAGGATTAGTACATTTGTGAATATTTACAAAAACCATTATTTCTAATGAATTTACACGAATATCAAGGAAAAAAATTACTAAATAGTTTTGGGGTAAGAATACAACGAGGTATTGTTGCCGATAACCATTTAAAAGCAGTTGATGCGGCAAAACAATTGGCTGTAGAAACTGGCACAAGCTGGTGGGTTGTTAAAGCACAAATTCATGCGGGCGGACGCGGTAAAGGCGGCGGCGTTAAATTGGCTAAAAGTTTGAAGGATGTTGAATCAATTTCTGAAAGTATTATAGGAATGATGTTGGTAACACCCCAAACACCCCCTCAAGGAAAAAAAGTTCATCAGGTATTAATTGCAGAAGATGTTTATTATCCAGGAGAACATGAACCAGAAGAATACTATATGTCGGTCTTGTTAAATAGGGCTACTGGTAAAAATATGATTATGTATTCTACAGAAGGCGGAATGGATATTGAAACTGTTGCCGATAAAACACCCCATTTAATTTTTACAGAAGAAGTAGATCCTTTATTGGGATTACTGGCTTTTCAGGCTCGTAAAATTGCCTTTAATTTAGGGTTATCTGGGAATGCATTAAAAGAAATGATCAAGTTTGTAACTTCTTTATATACGGCTTTTGTACAATCAGACGCCACTTTATTTGAAATAAACCCAGTATTAAAAACATCGGATGACAAAATTTTAGCGGTGGATTCAAAAGTTGTTTTAGATGACAATGCGTTATTTCGCCATAAAGATTTGGCATTGCTAAGAGATTTACGTGAAGAAAATCCGATTGAAGTTGAAGCCAATGCCGCAGGTTTAAATTATGTTGATTTAGATGGAAATGTGGGCTGTATGGTAAATGGAGCTGGATTGGCGATGAGCACGATGGATTTAATCAAGCAATCTGGTGGGGAACCTGCAAACTTTTTGGATGTTGGTGGTACGGCAGATGCCAAACGTGTTGAAACTGCATTCAGAATTATTTTAAAAGATCCAAACGTAAAAGCTATTTTAGTCAATATTTTTGGCGGAATTGTGCGTTGCGACCGTGTAGCACAAGGCGTAATTGATGCTTATAAAAATATGGGTGATGCCATAAACATTCCTATTATTGTGCGATTACAGGGAACCAATGCAAAAGAAGCACAGGAATTATTAGATGCAAGCGGATTGGATTTAATTTCAGCAACTGAATTTCAGGAGGCTGCAGACAAAGTTCAACAAGTGTTGGCATAAACTCGCATAAAATAATATCAAAAAAAGTTGATGATTTTATTCATCAGCTTTTTTTTTGGGCATAAAAAACAGCTAGCGCAAGTTTCTAGCTCGTGACTGCGCTAACAAAGCAACAAAAACACGAGCGAGACGCTCGCGCTAGCAGAGGGAATATTTGTCATTCCGACAAAGGAGGAATCGCATTAAATAGCGTAACATGATGTGATTCCTCGTACCGCGGAATGACAAAATAAAGACGTTAAAGTCTTAACTTAATGATATTGCGCTCGCGCTAGCAGTGCTAAAAAAATTGACATAAAAAAACACTTCAATTGAAGTGTTTTTTTATTTGGCTGAAGTTTTATTATATATCTTCAAAATTTACATCAGTAAAACTTTCAGATCCAGAGATTGTTTCCTCAGTATCCTCTGTTTCGTCTGAAGGTCTTTTAAAATCTTTTTGGTGACGTTCTGAAATAACTTCTTCACCTTTTTCATTTAAAATATAATTAGTAGCTTCTTTAAGCATATCATTAAACTCTACAAAATCTTCTTTGTATAAATAGATTTTATGCTTTTTGTAATGGAAAGAACCATCGTCATGAGTGAATTTTTTACTTTCGGTAATAGTCAAGTAATAATCTTCGGCTTTTGTTGCTCTTACATCAAAAAAGTAAGTTCTTCTTCCTGCTCTAAGAACTTGAGAGAATATCTCCTCTTGTTCTAAATGTTCATTGTCATTCATATTTAACTCTCTATTTAATTAATCTTTCTATTAGAATTTGACACAAATCTATAAAATAATTTGACTTTTTGCACTATTTTCAAATTTCTTTTTCCAAAAGTTGCTGTTCATATAGGTCTTTATAATAGCCATTTATTTTAATCAGCTCATTATGCGAGCCTTGTTGAATTATTTTTCCTTTTTCCAATACCAGGATGGCATCTGCATTTTTTACCGATGAAATTCTATGGCTAACAATAATAGTGGTTTTATTTTGACTTATTTTAAATAAGTTATTCAGGATAATTTCTTCGGTCTCTGTGTCAACTGCGGATAAACAATCGTCAAAAATTAAAATTTCAGGTTCTTTAATAAGCGCACGGGCAATAGAAACACGCTGTTTTTGTCCGCCCGACAGGGTAACACCCCGTTCTCCTACAAAAGTGTTGTAGCCTTCGTTAAACTCAATAATATTGTGATGGATGTAGGCATCTTTTGCGGCTTGTTCAATTTTATCGTCGGAAGCACTTTCATCACCAAATTT
>JAQVGD010000300.1 GCA_028696945.1 Lutibacter sp. | reverse complement strand
TCGTAAATCGTATAAAACATAACCCAAGGGAAACCTTCCGCTGGCATTTTTAAAAAACTTAATTGCCATTAAGATATTTTCTTCGCTTTTAAATCCAAATCCTTCGAGGTTACGGATTTTTTTATTTTTTGCCGCTTTTTCAAGATCGGCAACATTTTTCACCCCCAATTCTTTATAGAATTTTAAAATACTTTTTGGTCCGATTCCCTGGACAGAGGTTAATGCTTCTAAATCTACTGGTGTTTTTTTCTTTAGTTGTTCGTATTCTTTAATTTTTCCTGTTTTGATATATTCTTCAATTTTTTTAGCAATACCGTACCCAACAGCGGGGATATTTTCTAACGCTTTTATCCCGCCTATTTTGTAAATATCAAAAACACTCTTATCGAGTGATTCAATATTCATCGCTGCTTTTTCATAAGCGCGGGGTTTAAATTCAACATCTTCCATCGCTAAATATTCAGAGATGTTGTATAAAATATGAGCTATTTTTTGATTAACCATTTATTTCTCTTTAATCGCCTTGTTTAGTTCTTCAACAAATTTTTCAACATCAATTCCATGCACAACTGCGCCATCTTCAATACTTTCAAAATTTGAAGCCGCGCACCCTAAACAATGAAACCCATGAGTCATAAAAACTTCCACTGTTTCCGGATATTTTTGTATGACCTCTTCTATTTTCATGTCTTTTGTAATCATAAGCAAAATAATTTTACTTTTTTAAAAATCTTAAATGATGATCTCCACTAATATTAACATCTTTATAAACAAACAAAGGAATCAGTGCGCCAAATGTGGCAACAATTCCGGCGATTATAAAAACTGTATTAAATCCATATTTTGTAACCAATATTCCGCTTAAGGCACCAGCAATTCCAATACCAACACTATATGCCACATGCTCTAAACTCCATTCAAATCCTTCTTTGCCCTTATCAATATGCCTCGTGAATATCGCCGACCATCCCGGAGCTGCAAACGCCATAGCAATAGCATAAATAAATTCTAAAATATAAATATGCCATGACAGCGTTGCCTGCGTATAACCGAAATGAACCAAGGCAATAACAAAATATCCTCCTACCAAAAATATTAAATCATCTCTTTCGCCGTGATGCTTGTCTAAAAATTTAGCCACAGGAATCTCAAAGATTGACCGCACAATCCAATAAATTGCAATTGCAAATCCCGCTACTTCTATGTTTCCGTCTTTAAGTTTGTCGGTTAAAAATACTGCAAATACCGGCGAAACCAATCCTAGGCCAGAAAAAAAGAAAAAATCAGCTTTAATTAGAAAAAATACTATTTTATTGATTGAAAATTTAATTTTCATTTTTTGGTTTTTTACTTGTATGAAATGATTTTCTTATAAACCCACCCACATTACTTAAAATTGCTGAATCGTGATTTTCCAAATCCTTTATAAACTGTGTTCGCGCAAAATAGCGCAACCAGGCAACAAAAGACACAGCAATCAAAACAATCAACAGAAATATAATCGCAATTATGCCGATTGTCATCCCCTCGGTTACCCTGCCCAACGACTGCAAACTCGCTCCAAAACCATATCCAATCGCGCCTATACCCAATACCCAGATTATTGTTGCCAATAAATTTACAGGGGCAAATTTTTTCCATTTCATTTTTAAACTTCCCGCAAACATAAAAACAAACATTCCAATTCCGTATGTAATCCTAGTTAAAAATAATGTCTTTTCAGCGTGATTAGAAAAATGTTCTTCAAGTTTTTTCATCCCTTTGCGTCCGGCTTTAAATTTTTTTATAAATTTTTCAACTAAATGATGCCCCCCCAATCTTCCCAATAAATACCAAAACAATCCGTTTAAAAAATATCCTACAACCAAAACCGCAAAAAGTTGCCACAAATTAAAATAACCGAAACGAAAAAGCACTCCGCTTAAAATCATAATAAAAGTGCCCTCTAGCATTGCCGCAAGAAAAGCAAAAATATAGCGGTGTTCATACAATAACTGTAAAACCGAATTATTAATACTGTTAATGTTGCTACTTACAATGTCCATAAAGTTTCTTGTGTTTTTGTTATTTTCAACTGTTCGTTTTCGCCAAAAATATTTATTTTTCCGAATTCTCCGTCGTATCCAGGATTAATCTGTATATTCCCCTGCCTGACGCGTTCTATGCCCTCAGCAATTTCCGGAAATCCGGCTTTTATTATTTCTTCTTTTTTAACTTCCAATAAAATTTTTAATTCGTTGCCAAAAATTTTTATTAATTTATTGTAATTATCTTTTACTGCTTTTGCACCGACTCCAAACTTCAAAACATCAGCAACCAATTCCTCCAGTGGTATTATTTTTACAAACGGAACTGCATTTGTTGATTTTTCTTTTTGTTTTCTGTCGGATAATTTCATCACGCGGTTCGCCACTCCGATTGTAAGCATTTTTCCGCAATGCGGACACAAATTATTATATTTTAACGAATCCTCTGGGTTTAAAACAATCCCACAAAGCCGATGACCATCCCAATGATATTTTCCCTCTTCGGGAGAAAATTCAATTGTCTTTACCAGTTTCAGTTCATCTGATTTTTTCATTATTGCATCTCTAATTAAATTATAGCTTATTTTTTCTCCTTGAAAAACATTTGCTTCTCTAGCAATTTT
>JAQVGD010000108.1 GCA_028696945.1 Lutibacter sp. | reverse complement strand
GAAATTCCTTTTGAAATAATGGTACTTTTTGTGTTATTTCCCAAATGAATCATTTTTGTACCAGTATCCGCTTGCTGGAAATTATTTGTCACAGCAATAGAATAGAATTCGCCAACTGAATTATCATCTTTTAAGTTGCAGCTAGGGTAATTCCAGGTAATGGCACTTCCGGTTTCTACTTGTGTCCACGAAATTTTTGCATTTTTTTCGCACAATCCGCGTTTGGTTACAAAATTATAAACATCACCATTTCCGTCTTTATCTCCAGGAAACCAGTTTTGAACCGTAGAATATTTTATTTCGGCATCATCTAAAGCAATTAATTCAACAACAGCGGCGTGCAACTGATTTTCATCACGTGCCGGTGCGGTACAACCTTCCAAATAACTCACATAACTGCCTTCGTCGGCAATTAACAAAGTGCGTTCAAATTGTCCAGTTCCTCCTTCGTTTATTCTGAAATAGGTTGATAATTCCATCGGACAAGTAACGCCTTTTGGGATATAGCAAAACGATCCGTCAGAAAAAACTGCTGAGTTTAAGGCTGCATAAAAATTATCGGTTTTGGGAACAATGCTCCCCATATATTTTTTAACCAATTCAGGATGCTTTTGAATGGCTTCAGAAATCGGGCAAAAAATAATTCCTCTTTCATTTAGGGTTTTTTTGAAGGAAGTTGCCACAGAAACTGAATCCATTACAATATCAACGGCTACATTGGATAAGCGCTTTTGTTCTCCAATTGAAATACCCAATTTTTCAAATGTTTTCAACAATTCTGGATCAACTTCATCCAGACTGTTCAATTTAGGCTTTTGTTTTGGTGCCGAATAGTAGCTGATATCTTGAAATGAAGGTTTTATGTAATTTATGTTTGCCCATTCTGGTTCAGTCATTTCTTTCCAAATTCGAAAAGCGTCCAAACGCCATTCGGTCATCCATTCTGGTTCTTTTTTCTTTTTGGAAATGGCAATTACAACGTCTTCATTTAAACCGACAGAAAACTTATCGGATTCAATATCTGTATAAAAACCATATTCGTACTCTTTGGTTTCGAGTTCCTTTTTTAAATCGTCTTCAGTAAATTTTGTCATCAGTTCGAATGTTATAAAGTTAAAAGTTTAAAATCGATTTTAGATATTTTATAAAACCTGCCAATAACTTTGATGTTTCATTAATTTTTAATGTAATGTATTTAAATTCTTCAGTTGAAATAAATTTAAATCAAAAGTCAAATACAATTGTGATCTAAATTCTATGGCTGAAGCTTTTGCTATATATAAGAATCTGATAAATTCTTTTGTTGTTTCACGTTCAAATCCTTCTGTAATATTTGAAGAAATTGAAATACCTGATTTTCTTATTCGATTACATAATCCGAAATCTTTTGAAAATTTATTGTCTAAATTTGTGATTGTATAAATTAATGTGTTTAATTCTCTCGCTTTTTGCCAAGCAATTATTTCTTCAAAAGAGCTTAATTTTGTCATTATTTATACTTTCAGACTTTTAACTTTCAAACCTTTCAACCATATTTATAGTGAAAAACTATCTCCACACCCGCAAGTTCTTTGGGCGTTCGGATTTTTAAAAACAAATCCAGTTCCTTTTAAACCTCCTGAATATTCTAAAGTTGTTCCGATAAGATATAAAAAACTTTTTTTATCGACAATAATTTTTACGCCATTGTCTTCAAAAACCTTGTCGCCTTCAATTTGTTCTTTGTCAAATTTTAAGTCATAAGAAAGTCCGGAACAGCCACCGCTTTTTACCCCAACTCTAACGTAATCATTTTCAGGGTTAAAACCATCGTCATTCATAAGCTCAACAACTTTCTTTTTTGCTATGTCTGAAACTTTTATCATATTGCTTAAATAGATTAATTCTAAATAAGTGCAAATATAAGCACAAATTATGGTTTTTAAAACCTTTTTGATATGAATAAATTTAATAGTGTTATAGTTGTTGCTTATAAACATTTATCTTTGTAAAATGACAGAAGATAAAAACCAAAAGCGCACAAATTTGTCTGAATTGGGAGAATTCGGATTGATAAATCATCTTACGCAAGCATTTGATATTCAGCAAAAAAGCACCGTAAAAGGCGTGGGCGATGATGCAGCAGTTTTAGAAATAAAAGACAAAAAT
This sequence comes from Lutibacter sp., assembly GCA_028696945.1. GTDB lineage: Bacteria > Bacteroidota > Bacteroidia > Flavobacteriales > Flavobacteriaceae > Lutibacter. The sequence goes on along the minus strand of JAQVGD010000108.1, from coordinate 9,134 downwards.
ATTTTGGTAACAACCGATTTGCTGTTGGAAGGCGTGCATTTCGATCTAAGCTATATGCCCTTAAAGCATTTGGGTTATAAAGCGGTTGTGGTAAACGTATCCGATATTTGCGCTATGAATGGAATTGCAACACAAATTACGGTTTCAATCGCTGTTTCAAACCGATTCCCTTTGGAAGCTATTGAAGAATTGTACGCTGGAATTCATTTGGCGTGTAAAACATACAGTGTTGATTTGGTTGGTGGAGATACCACTTCATCTGTCAAAGGTTTGCTGATTAGCATTACTGCAATTGGCGAGGCAAAAAAGGAAGACATTGTATATAGAAATACCACAAAACCAAACGATTTATTGGTGGTAACAGGCGATTTAGGTGCGGCATATTTGGGATTGCAGGTGTTGGAACGGGAAAAAAGAGTTTTTGAGGTAAATCCAAATTCGCAACCCGATTTAACCAATTATGCCTATTTAATTCAAAAACAACTAAAGCCCGAAGCCAGAAAAGATATGGTTGAATTATTTGCGGTATTAGATGTGAAACCAACGGCGATGATCGATATTTCCGACGGACTTTCTTCTGAAATATTACATATTTGCACACAATCTAAAGTTGGGTGCAATTTATATGAGGAAAAAATTCCATTGGATTCTCAGGTAATTTCAACCTGTGAAGAATTCGATTTAAACAGCACCACAATCGCTTTAAGTGGTGGCGAAGATTACGAATTGTTGTTTACCATTTCACAAGAAGATTTTCCTAAAATTAAAGGAAATCCGCATTTAACTGTCATTGGGCACATTACCGATGAAAGTACAGGCATAAATTTGGTAACGCGCGCTGGTCAGCAAATAAAATTAACGGCTCAAGGCTGGAATGCCTTATTAAATAAGTAGTTATTAATCCAACAAAAGGAACTCAAAAAAAAACTATCGTGTTGGTAATTAGTTTTTTATCATATTTTCATTTCCTTATTTATTACCGTCTTTTTAATAATTACCATTTTTTATACGTTATAAAAAAATTAACAATACACAAACCTTATATAAATGGGGCTTTACAATAAATATTTCCTGCCAAATGCAATAGATTGGGCTTGTAAACAAAAATCGAGCATGAAACAGCGAGAAAAAATAATACCGCTTGCCGCTGGCAATGTTCTGGAAATTGGCATTGGCTCTGGGTTGAATTTGCCTTTCTATGCCAAAAAAATTGTGAACCACCTAACGGCAATTGATCCTTCCTTAGATATTTGGAAGAAAAATAGTTTTGACACCAATACTTTAGGTTTTGGGTTTGATTTTATTGAAGCCTTTTCCGAGAATATTCCAGCAGACAACAATAGTTTTGATACGGTAGTAATTACTTATGCCCTGTGCACAATTAAAGATACCCATAAGGCTTTTAATGAAATAAAAAGGGTTCTTAAGAAAGATGGAAAACTGCTGTTTTGTGATCATGGAAAAGCTCCCAATAAAGAAATAGAGCGATGGCAAAATATCATCAACCCAGTTTGGAAAAAAATAGGCGGAGGTTGTAACTTAAATAGAGACATTCCATTTATTATTGAGCGCGGCGGATTTAAAATTATAAAACTCGAAAAAATGTATATTCCTGGCTGGAAACTAGCTAGTTATAATTATTGGGGAATCGCAGAAATTAAATAATAGTTTCAATTAAGATTCAAGTTTAAATTAACAAACAGTTAAACAATAGCTACTTATTTTTCAGCGTCAATGCAGCAAAAATAACCTAATTTTACTGTCGCAATTATTTGTGAAACCTTTTAATTAAATAAACATGAACTACATCGACTGGGTCGGATCTATTGGCGTAACCCTTCTTTTATTGGCGTTTTTTCTAAATTTAAAAAACAAGATTAAAACCGGAAGTTTAACGTATTTACTGTTAAATTTTATGGGTGCTAGCATTGCGTGTTTGGCATCGGCACTTTTAAATTATATGCCATTTGTGATTTTAGAAGGTTGTTGGGCACTAGTTTCCGCTGTCGGATTGGTAAAATTAGCAACCAAAAATAAAGTGCTTTCTTAAATTTGGTTATCTTCGTAACCAAGAGAATCCCATTTTTTCGTTTTGAGAAATACCAATGTTAATCCTATGAAATCTATTTTAAAAGTACAAAATTTATCTATTTCATTTGACCAAAATAATGTGGTTAATGAGGTTTCATTTGAATTGAACTCACAACAAATTTCGGGAATTGTTGGAGAATCCGGAAGCGGAAAATCGGTAACTGCATTGGCAATTTTAGGATTGCTACCAAAAAACGCAACGATAACTGGCAGTATTTTATTTGATGGCTCCAATTTAAAATCAACTTCAGAAAAAGATTTTCAAAAAATCAGGGGAAATAAAATCTCCATGATTTTTCAAGAACCCATGAGTTCCCTAAATCCGAGTTTAACTTGCGGGTATCAGGTTCAGGAAATAATATCTCAACACAAAAAAATATCAAAAAAAGAAGCAAAAAATCAGGTCATTGAACTTTTTAATACGGTAAAATTACCAAGGGCTGAGACTATGTATAGTCAATATCCACATCAGCTTTCGGGCGGACAAAAACAACGGGTAATGATTGCGATGGCGATTGCCTGTAAACCGCAAATTTTAATTGCCGATGAACCTACCACAGCGTTGGATGTAACCATACAAAAAGAAATTATTGAGCTGTTGAAAGCACTTCAGCAAGAAACTGAAATGAGCATTATTTTTATTACCCACGATTTGGCTTTGGTTTCAGAAATAGCCGATACAGTTTTGGTCATGTATCAAGGAGAAATTGTAGAACAGGGAAATGTAACGCAGGTTTTTAAAAATCCTGTCCATAATTACACAAAAGCACTCATAAATTCAAAACCCAACTTAAAAGAACGTTTAAAAAAGTTGCCAACTGTAAAAGATTTCATAGAAAACACGGTTGATAATGAAGTTTATACGAAAAAACAGCGCAACAATTTTCATGCTAAAATCTACGCCGAAAAACCATTGCTCGAAGTTAAAAATTTAGCGACTTATTTTAATACCGAAAAACCTTTTTTCTTTGGGAATGCAAATCCAGTAAAAGCGGTTGATGAGGTTTCTTTTCAACTTTTTGAAGGGGAAACTTTAGGGTTGGTAGGCGAGTCTGGTTGTGGGAAAACAACTTTGGGACGCACCATTTTACATTTAGAAAAAGCGACAAAAGGACAAATCTTTTACAAACAAAAGGACGTTACCAATCTATCAAAAAAGGAGTTGAAGGAATTTAGAAAAGAAGTCCAAATTATTTTTCAAGATCCGTTTTCATCACTCAATCCAAGAATCCCCGTAGGCGAAGCATTGATGGAACCTATGAAAGTTCACGGAATATTAAATTCCTCCAAAGAAAGAAAAAAATATGTTTTTGAATTATTGGAACGCGTTGGTTTGCAAGCGGAACATTTTTACCGTTATCCACATGAATTTTCGGGCGGACAAAGGCAGCGGATTGGCATTGCGCGAACGATTGCCCTAAAACCAAAGTTGATTATTTGCGATGAGTCTGTTTCGGCTCTCGATGTTTCTGTGCAAGCGCAGGTATTGAATTTGTTGAATGAACTGAAAGCCATTTTCGGCTTTACTTATATTTTTATTTCACACGATTTGGCGGTCGTAAAATATATGGCCGATCAGTTGGTGGTAATGAATAACGGTAAAATCGAAGAAATTGGAGATGCCGATGCCATTTATGAATCACCAAAAACAGCTTATGCCAAAAAACTAATTGATGCCATTCCTAAGGGAATCTAGTCTCTAAATCATGAATGGAAAATTAACAATGAATAAAAGAAAAGAATATAAAAATCAGAAATTGCCAAAGCCTATATTCTATTTTACAAACATTCAATTGGCTACTTGCCTTATAGGCTAATTGACTAATTAACATTTTTTCACTTGAATAAATTGTATATTGCGACTTGTATGAAAGCTAATTATCTGAACAGAATAATAGCGATTGGAATGATATTCATTTCAAGTTTTTCGTATGCCCAGAAAATAAATATTGAAGAGGAGCTCAGCTTAAAATTTCAAACTCATTTTTTTGAAGCTTTAAAGCAAAAAGCCATAAAAAACTATGACAAAGCCATTGAAAGTTTAGAAATGTGCAATGAAATTGACTCCTTAAATGTTTCCGTTTTATTTGAGTTTTCAAAAAATAATTTAGAATTAAACAATTATTTTGGAGCGGAACTATTTATTGACAAAGCCTTGTCTCTTGAGCCAGAAAACTATTATTTGTTACACCATAAAGTTGCGGTTTTAAAAGCACAAAGAAATTTTGAAAAGGCCATTGAAATTCAAAAAAAAATTGTTCAAAAACAGCCAAAAAATAACGAAGAATTGGTGTTTCTTTACATCCAAAATCAAAATTTTTCAGAAGCAGAAGATTTGATTGCCAAAATGGAGGAAAATGCAATAGCAACATTGCGCATAAAATCGTTCAAAAGTTTTTTAGAAAACAGAAAGGCGATTCAGGAAAAACCCATTGAAATTGCAACCGAAAATACAGATGTTGAGACGTTAAAAAAGTCTTATGCCAAAAATAAGGAATATAAAATAGTGCAGAAAATTTTGGATATAGAAGCAGAAGCTGAACTTTTTGAGCAAGTTTATGCCGATAGTAAAGAGGCTTTAGAATTGTTTCCAGAGCAACCCTATTTGTATAAAATGAATGGTTTAGCACTAAATAGATTGGGAAAATATAACGAAGCAATTGCCGTTTTAAGTATTGGCATTGATTTTGTTATTGATAACAGCAAAATGGAAGCCGATTTTTATGAGCAATTTTCAATAAGTTATGAAAAGTTGAACAACAAAAGTGAAGCAGTAAAATACAAACAACGAGCCGCTGCATTAAGAAAAGAAAATTAAATGAAACGCCAAAAACAAAACAACTTAATGCAAAAAAGAATTAGTACAGGCATTCCATCTGACTTATCAAAAACAATAAAAAACTACAGATGAAGTATTATTTTAAAATAGCGATATTGATGTTACTCGCGCTTTCTTCCTGCAAAAGCAAAAAAAGTTTGACAGACATGGATATTATTGAAAATATTTCTACACATAAAATAATTAGCAATCACTACGACCATAGTTTTAATCAAAAAACGGTAAATGCCAATTTAAATGCAAAATATTCCGACAGTAAAATGTCAACTTCAATTAACATTAAACTCCGTATTGAAAAGGATAAAACAATTTGGATGAGTGCCACCAAGTTCGGATTTCCTTTAGCGAAAGCTAAAATAACGCCCAATAGAGTAAGCTATTACGAAAAATTGAAAGGCACTTATTTTGATGGGGATTTTTCTTTGTTAAACGAATGGCTTGGAACGGAATTGGATTATGAAATGGTTCAAAATATATTGTTGGGCCAAGCCGTTTTAAACTTAAAAAAAGGAAAATATGATTCTAAAATCGATAATCGATTATATGAAATTTCTCCTAAAAAGAAGAATGAATTGTTTGGCATTTTATTTTTTCTGAATCCTGAAAATTTTAAATTGAATCGACAAGAAATTACCAATACGGAAAAACAACAATTGTTATCCGTTTCCTACGCAAATTATAAAAATATTAAAGGAGAACAGTTTCCTGAAAATATTAATATAAGAGCTACAGACCATAAAAAATTAACCACTATAAATATTGAATATAAGTCGGTTGAATTTAATGAAGAATTAACCTTTCCGTTTGAAATTCCAACTGGTTACAAAAAAATTAGTTTGAAATAATGCAACTTAAATTTAAGTCTATCTTACTTTTTTTAGCACTTTTTTTAAGTGTAACAATTTCTGCCCAAAACACAAAACGCGAAAATTTGGAGGCGCGCCGAGCGCGAATTCAAAAAGATATTGTTTATATAAATGCCTTGCTTTCCAATACAAAAAAGGCAGAAAATAATTTATTGATTGATGTAAAGGATTTAAATGATAAAATTAGCAAAAGAGAAGAACTAATTTCTATTATTTCAAATGAAACTTCTGAACTAGGAAATGAAATTTACTTAAACCAACTAGAAATAAACAAAAACGAACGTGATTTAGAAGCACTTAAAAAGGATTATGCCAGTATGATTTATAAATCATACAAAAGCAAGTCCCAAAACAGCAGAATTATGTTTTTGTTGTCTTCCGAAAATTTTTATCAGGGTTATAAACGTTTTCAGTATATGAAGCAATACTCCAGTTTTAGAAAAAATCAGGGAGAAGAAATACAACAAAAAATACTGGAAATACAAGAATTAACAGATACTTTAGTATTAAAAAAGAAGCAAAAGCAAGAATTGTTAACAAAAAAACAGCAAGAGCAAACCGTTATTCAAAAAGAAAAAAAGCAGCAGGAAGGACTGTTGAGTCAAGTTAAGAAAAAAGAAAATAAATACAAAAGGCAAATACAGCAATTTCAAAAAGAAGAAAGGAAAGTTGATGCCCAAATAGATAAAATAATTAGAGATGCTATCGCAGCTTCCAATAAAAATACATCAAACACCACATCAGCAACTTTTACACTTACAGCTGAAGCTAAGGAATTGGCTTCAAAATTTACGGCAAACAAAGGACAATTGCCTTGGCCTGTTGAAAAGGGATATGTCTCTACCTATTACGGAAAACAACCGCATCCTATTGTAAAAACGGCTACCATACAAAGCAATGGCGTTAGAATTACCACAGATGTTGGCAGCAAGGCGCGTGCTGTTTTCGAAGGAACTGTTTTATCTGTTCAAGTTTTGGGTGGTAATTTAAAAGCCGTATTAATTCAGCATGGAGATTACATCTCTGTCTATAAAAATTTGGAAAATGTATTTGTGCATGTATGGCAAAAAGTAGCAACCAAACAAGAATTAGGTACGATTTTTACCGATAAGATTACGGGAAAAACAATTTTGGGATTTGTATTATCGCGAAACGTAACTACGGAAAACCCAGCTTCTTGGATTTATAAAATGTGATTTTAGATTTGTTGCGTTAAGTTATTGAACTCAGGTATTATTAAATATTACTTCATATAACATCCTAACGTATAACTATTAACATAACGGGTTAGCCAATAAATAGTTTTCGCAATTCAGAAGCATCAGTAGGTTTCATTCTTCCAGAAAGAATCAAGCTTAATTGTTTCCGACGTAAAGCACCTTCGTAGCGTTCTTTTTCAAGCGTTGTTTCTGGTTCTAATTGAGGAACGATTACGGGTTTCCCTGCTTTATCAACAGCAACAAAGGTGTAAATACCTTCATTTACCTTTGAACGAACTTGAGATTCCCTGTCTTCAACCCAAACATCCACGTAAATTTCCATAGACGACCTAAAAGCCCTTGAAACTTTGGCTTCAATAGTCATAACGCTTCCTACAGGAACGGCATTGTTAAATGCTACGTGATTTACCGATGCTGTTACCACAATTTCATGCGAATGACGACGTGCCGCAATGCTACAAGCCCTGTCCATTCGCGCCAACAATTCGCCTCCAAACAAATTTCCCAACGGATTGCTTTCTCCCGGTAAAACGATGTCGGTAAATATGGTTAAGGATTCTTTTGGTGTTTTTGCCATGATTATTGAATTTTTTAGCAAGATAACACTATTTTATGAGAGTAAAAGCTTCTATAAAAGTTGGAATTAGTATTCTTTAACCAATAACCAAGCGTCTTCTGATTCTGTTTTATGAATGATGCGCATCTTGTTTATCGCTTCATTTTTGTCGATAAAACTTTCATAAGCAACCTCCGTTAAATTCCACTTATTAACGCCTAAAATTTTGGCATTATACCCCTTTTGAAGTAAGGATTGCAATTTTTTTTCTGCATTTTCAGGAGCCCTAAAAGCACCTGCTATAATGTGATAATTGTAAATCTCTTTAATAACATTTAAAGTAATTACTGGCAAAGGATTGGAAATCACAAAAGTAGCTTCCTGAATTGTTTTTTCAACTTTCTTTTGTTGTTGTTCGGCTTCTGCAACCAAATTTTTGTATTCTATTTTTTGGTATTCGTTCCAGCCAACCGTTCCTAAAGCAAAAAGAATTGCAGCAGTTGCCGCATATTTAATAAATGCGGGCGTTTTTCGTTTGGTTTCCACCGTTAAAAAAGTATCCGACTGCTTCACTTTTTCTTTGTAAACAATGCGTTTTATTGCAGGGGAAACATAAGAACCCAATCCAAAAGAAGCTGTTAAATAATTAATGGAATTTACAGGTTCAAAAATAAGTTTATGTTCTTTATTCAATTTAAATGATCCAATATTTTCCAATTCAAGCACTTCATTATTCAAAAGAAGTTTCCATTTAGCCACTTCATTTTCAATAGATGCCAAGGCCTCTGAATAAGAGATTTTTTTGACTGCAGCCATATAGTTTGCCAGCAATCCGTCATTATTTTGTAAATGAGAATTGAAAGTCAACTGTTTGGAAGGCGGATAAAAAGTATGGGTAAAATGATTCACTTTTGCCGAAATTTCGTTGGTTACAAAACCACCAAAATTTGGCACAATCACACATTCGTATCGGTATAATAAATCGCTTATGCAGGTTGCTGTCGTCATTGAAACAAATATATAAAAAACTACTGCTAAATTTATGGTTATGAACAATTTTTATTAACAATAATTTTATATATTGACGCTCAAATTGTTAAAATATGCTTGAAGAAGATTTACTGTACGTTTTGGCGTTGCAGCGTGTTAAAGGTATTGGCGATATTAACGCAAAAAAGCTGTTGGCACACTGCGGAAGTGCAAAAAATGTGTTCAAAGAAAAGCGCAGAAACATTGAAAACATTTTTGGTTTTGGCACACTCTCCGTAAAAAATTTATTTGATAAAGGAAATTTAATTGAAGCTGAGAAAGAACTAAGATACCTTCAGAAAAACAATATTGAAACGCTTTATTTTACAGATAAAAATTATCCAGAAAAATTAAAACATTGCATTGATGGGCCAATATTGCTTTTTAAGGAAGGTAATATCGATTTAAATAATGGACCCATTATTAGCATCGTGGGAACGCGACAAATTACGAGTTATGGCAGGGATTTCTGTGAAAAACTGATAGTAGATTTAAAAGAGTACCATCCAATTATTGTGAGCGGTTTTGCCTAT
>JAQVGD010000299.1 GCA_028696945.1 Lutibacter sp. | reverse complement strand
TTTCCAAACAAGTTGGTGCAAAGCTAATTTACGAGATAAGATGTAGTGAGTGCACTGATAAAGTGCTTGTTACCATAGATGACACTAATAGAAAAAACAAATACTATTTCTCAAGACATTTGTTTTATGGCACTCAAAAAGAAAACTTTTCAGGAACAGCCACGATAAATTTAAAACTGGAAGGTTACAACCCAAGTAGCGATTACCTCAATATATACCTGATAAAGCAGGAAAAAACTTCTGAGATAGATTCTTTTAATATAGAACTTTTTAATCTTGATTAATCATCCAAAAAATTTTAGCTCTGACAGAATCATAAAACCAAAGATCTTTCAATATGAAAACACCAATAATCGCTGACTACAGGAGCATTCATTACAAAAAACAAAAGTTAATATTCAGTAGGTAATTCCAGATTGATACTTAAAAAGGAAATTTCTGATTCACTGTGAATGGATCAGTCCTACCTGAACAGTAACTATGAAAAAATATGCCTAATCAGTGAAATGATTGCCTATATCATATTTTGGGCAATTATACAAAAGCACAGCACCTGTTTCGACATCATTATTGAAGTTCCAATTACTCTACCTCAAAAATCAGCATTAAGATTAATCGAAATCAATGGAAAATTGGATTTCAAAGGTGAATTCCAGATAAAAGAATTTCCTATGCAAATAAACAATTCTAAATTTCCTTTCGAAATGTACCTATTTTATGGTTCTGGTGGAAATAGGATATTTTCAGGTAAGCTTTCAATAATTAATCGAATCAAATCAGAATTATTGTTGAGAAATTAAGATTACAAATCATTCAACAGGTTTATACTCATATATACCTTCCCGTGCCTTATCCATATCTGGAATAGTCAGTTTCCTGTAATAATCTCCATAGGGCTTTAGCTTTAAAAACTGATGCCAATAAGCTTCTTTGGTCATTCCAAGGTAATGTAAAGCCCCATAATAATACTGGCGTGTTTGAAAATAGCTAAAGCCCACAAGTGCAAGCACAATTATAAGAACAGGTATTCTGACATACAGTTTTCTTCGAAATGCCCAATCAATAAAAGCCGCAAAACCCAGCGCATAAACAGCATAAGTTTCAACATAAGCACGCATTCCAAAACTTCCACCGTACCACCATGACCACCAGCTGGAAACAAGATAAATGTTTATTATACTGTAAATGATAATCGGTATTGCAAAACCCCTTTTCTTGTTCCATAATATACCCAAACCAATAAATGCTAACAACATTAAAGGTGTATAAACCAGCCAACCTTTTCGATAGCTAAACAAATTGTTAATAATTTGCGGATTACTAAAAAAGAAATTGGAACCATTTTCTGAATACCCTAAGAAAAACCAGTCTCCTGTATAAATCTTCCAATACAAAAGTTGAGGAGACCAAACCAAAAAAGCAAAAACTAAAATAATTAATACAGAAGTGTAGTTCTTGAGGAAAAACAAAAGTTTTTCATGGATTCCTCTAAAAGATTCAACTCCCCAAAAAACAAAAATGAAGCCTATTAACAAATTACTCGGCCTTACTAATGTGATCAATGCACTGACAATTCCTATTAATATTGCTTTTGATAGCCGGGGCTTTTCGTGCCATTGTATCGTCAACAACAAAAATGTCGTAAAAAGAAAAAAACTATACTGATGACTCATTGTTGTTTCAGCTGTAGAATAATGAAACAAATTTGTACCCAACAAAGTCATTAAGAGTGTAAGTGCTGTTACATATTTCGAATAGTATCGAAGCAGAATCTTACGTAAAAATATAAGTGCTAGAAAAAGATAAATCCATCCCATAATCACAAGACCCAGCCGATAAGGCTCACTAAATCCACTGGTATCTCCACCTGTTAGACTTACAATCGCATGAGTAATCAAAAATGCCGGAGCGTATAAAATCGACATCCCCATGGTAACCATAATCGCATGCTTTCCATTTGGCGTATTAACAGGCCAAAATATTCTACCAAAATGACCTGGATCTTCAAAAACAAAATCTAGCGAAAGATCTTTATAAATAAATGTCGCAGGCAAATAGGCGTAATAATGTATTACATCAGAAGCAATAATGCGATCGGCTCGCTTGTAGTATATGTATTCCAAGGAATAAAAAACAGTAAAAACTATGAGAAAAAAAATAGTAAACTTAGAAAGATCGTAGTACTTTATGCCTACAAATAATCTTGGGGTTGTCTTTTTCACTTTAAACTCTTTACTTTTGAGCAAAAATACTAAATTATCAATTACATAGTTCTACTTCAAAGAGGATCCCTAGTATAACAAAGACAGAATTTTTATCGAATGAATATCATAGCCTTTGCCAAAGTAGTGAATCTTATGTAAATTCCTAATAATTTCTAAATTTACGCTCAAGACATAAAAAAACACCCCCAACCCAAAGGGCTGAAGGCATTATTTATGAGAAAAATTATTGGTTGCCTAAAACGCGTACATCAGTTTAACAGCTGCACGGAAAAAGTTTGCCCCGCCCAAAGTGTAGCGTACTTCAGGAGCTAACACCACTTTTTCGGAGAGCGGAACATCCAGCCCAAGGCCGAGATTGAAAGCTATATCGGAACCGTTGGCATCCCATGCACCACCCCAAATGTTATCGTACACATCATCATAACTGATTTTCCA
>JAQVGD010000298.1 GCA_028696945.1 Lutibacter sp. | reverse complement strand
GGTTGGTGATATTTATATTGAATCCTGGCGAAAAGGATTAAAAGGAATTACAGTTTACAGAGATGGTTCGCGAAGCGGAATTTTAATTGCAAATGATGCGAAAAAGACAGAAAAAAAGGTAGATTGCTATGCGGAAACCGTTTTTCCAAAACGTCCTAAAAAGATTGCAGCAAAAGTAGTGCGTTTCCAAAATGATTATGAAAAATGGGTGGCAGTTGTTGGTTTAATAAACAACAGACCTTATGAAATATTTACAGGAAAGATTGAAGATGCATTTATTTTACCAGCTTGGCTTGAAGAAGGTTGGGTAATTAAAAATAGAGATAAAAATGGGGAATCACGTTACGATTTTCAATTTTTGGATAAAGACGGATATAAAGTTACTTTTGAAGGATTGTCCCGTACTTTCGATAAAGAATATTGGAATTATGCCAAATTAATTTCTGGTGTATTGCGTCATGGAATGCCAATTCCTTATGCGGTTGACCTTATTAACAACTTAAACATGTATGATGAAAATATCAATACATGGAAAAATGGTATTGCGCGTGCATTGAAACAATTTGTGGAAGACGGCACGCAAGCTGTGGATAAAAAATGCCCAGAATGCGGTGATCCCGACGGATTAATTTATGAAGAAGGTTGTTTGAAATGCAAAAACTGCGGACATACCAAATGCGGATAATAAAACATTGAAACTGTAAAAAAGCGACAAAATTATAAAATTTTGTCGCTTTTTTTATGAGTATTAGTCAGCTATAGCTAATTGTTTATTGAAAACTGTTAATCGTTTTTCTAATTGCCACCAAACGGGTCAATAAATTTTCTAAATATTTTAAATCCAGCATATTAGCACCATCGCTTTTTGCATTCGCTGGGTCAAAATGAGTTTCCAAAAACAAACCATCAACGCCAACAGCAATGCCGGCTCTGGCGATAGTTTCAATCAGTTCTGGTCTTCCGCCAGTAACGCCGCTACTTTGGTTTGGTTGTTGTAAAGAATGTGTAATATCTAAAATAGTTGGCGCAAACTGTTGCATTTCCGGAATTCCCCTAAAATCAACAATCATATCCTGGTATCCGAACATCGTTCCTCTATCAGTAATCCAAACTTTTTCATTGCCGCTGTCTTTTACTTTTTGTACGGCGTGTTTCATGGCACTCGGACTCATAAACTGTCCTTTTTTCAAATTGACAATTTTCCCAGTTTTTGCCGCTGCTACCACCAAATCGGTTTGGCGTACCAAAAAAGCAGGAATTTGCAATACATCAACATATTCAGCCGCCATGGCAGCATCTGAAATTTCATGAATGTCGGTAACTGTTGGGATGTTAAAAGTTTCGGATACTTTTTTGAGAATTTTTAGTGCTTTTTCATCTCCGATTCCTGTAAAACTATCAATTCTTGATCTGTTCGCTTTTTTAAAACTTCCTTTAAAAATAAAGGGAATCTCCAATTTATCGGTTACTTTTAAAATGTGTTCGGCAATTTTCAATGCCATTTCTTCCCCTTCAATAGCACAAGGACCAGCCAGTAAAAAGAAGTTATTGCTTTTGGTGTGTTTTATGTTGGGAACCAGATTTAGATTCATGATTTTTAAATTTTTTCAAAGATACTATTTTATATAGCTGATTAAAACAGAATTATTCTTAATTTTATAGAGAAAATTTACCATTATTTAAAAATAATAGCATGAGATACATGAAGCTACTAGTGTTAATTGTTTTTTTAGGATGCGCTAGCCCTAAAATTCTATATGATTACGATGATCAAGTTGATTTTAACCAATACAAAACATTTCAGTTCTATAATGATGTTCTGTTGAATATTAATGAGATAGAGGCAAACAGGATTCTTACACAATTGGAAAAATCCATTATTGGAAAAGGTTTAGAACTTAGTAATCAACCAGCAATATTTGTTGATGTTCAATTAAAACAGTTTGAAGCACCAAGAAATTCGGTAGGTATTGGGTTTGGCAATTATGGAAGACATTCAGGAATAAGTCTTGGCGGGCAAGTGCCAATCAATGCGAATACCTTAACAAAGCAATTTACTGTTGACTTTGTTGATGCTAAAACTGATAAATTGATTTGGCGAGGTTTTTATGAAGGAGATTTCCAAACCAATATTAGAATTAGTGAAAAAGAACAGCTTTTAGCCGAAGCATTTCAAAAATTACTGAGTAAATATCCTCCAAAAAAACGATAGTACTTAATTTACCTTGATGCGAACTCCCTCACTATGACTGCTGAATTCTGGCGCATACATACTTTGTATGGTTGTGATTCCATTGCTGAAGTTCCCGGCATTATTAACACGCAAATCATATTCAAAAACATAAACACCTTTTGATAAATTCTCAAAAAAGAAATTTGTTGAAGCATCTTTAGTGCTTTCGTAATAACCCAATCCGTCTTGCCATTTGTATTCCGACAACACATTGATGGGTTCCAAACCGCTCGCGCGCATATCTTTCATGTGCACAAATTCCATTGGCCGGTCCACTTTTAATTCAATCCGCACCGTAATTAAATCACCTACTTTTAAAGGCGAATTTTGGGTAATTTCAGTCAACAGTTTTCCTTTATCGGAATTCGATTTTAAGAACAGTTTTTTATTCAATTTAAGTGGTGTTTCCGCAAAAGTTATTTTATCTAAATCCTCAAAAT
>JAQVGD010000006.1 GCA_028696945.1 Lutibacter sp. | reverse complement strand
AAGGGTAGAACCTTGTGGATTGAACCAAATGTACGCTTTGCGTTATGGCGCAATTCCTGTTGTGAGAAGTATTGGTGGTTTAAAAGATACCGTTATCGATATTTCAGAAAAAGACGGATTTGGAATTTGTCATAAAGAAGTTACGGTTTCAGAAATTACCGAAGCAATTGAAAGAGGGGTAAAGTTGTTTAAAAATAAAGAGAAATACAATAAAATCAGAAAAAGAATAATGGGCATTAACCATTCTTGGAATGCATCGGCATTGGCATATATCAATTTATATAAATCGTTAAATCAATAAGTTATGGTAGGGGATAAAGTTTTAGCAATTATTTTAGGCGGCGGCCAGGGATCTAGATTACACCCATTAACAGAAACGCGATCGAAACCTGCTGTGCCAATTGCTGGTAAATATAGGCTGGTGGATATTCCTATTTCAAATTGCATCAATTCGGATATCAAGCGAATTTTTGTGTTAACGCAATTTAATTCGGCCTCATTAAATAGGCACATTAAAAACACCTATTATTTTAGTTTTTTCAGTTCTGCTTTTGTTGACGTTTTGGCTGCCGAACAAACACCTGGAAACAGCACATGGTTTCAGGGTACTGCAGATGCTGTTAGGCAAAGCATGCACCACTTTTTAAACTTCGATTTTGAATATGCTTTGATATTGTCTGGAGACCAATTATATCAAATGGATTTTGAGGAAATGGTTGAAAAACATATTAAAATGAAAGCCTCAATTTCTATAGCAACAATCCCTGTGAATGCAAAAGATGCAACTTCATTTGGGATTTTAAAAACAAATGATGAAGATGAAATCACCTCTTTTATTGAAAAACCTGCTGCTGAATTGTTGCCAGATTGGACTTCCGAAGTAAGTGATGAAATGAAAAAGGAAGGTCGCAATTATTTGGCTTCCATGGGAATTTATATTTTTAACAGAGATCTTCTTGTTGAATTAATGGCCAATCCAGACACAAATGATTTTGGTAAAGAAATTATTCCTCAGGCTATTGATAAACATAAAGTTGTTAGCTACCAATATGAAGGCTACTGGACTGATATTGGAAATATTGATTCGTTTTTTGAAGCAAATTTAGGATTGACAGATGATTTCCCGAAGTTTGATTTATACAGTGTGAAAAAACGTATATATACACATGCCAGGATGTTGCCAACCACAAAAATTTTTGGAACTATTTTAGATAAAACTGTAATTGCCGAAGGTTGTATTATAAATGCGGGAAAAATTGAACACTCCGTAATTGGAGTTCGCTCAAGGATTGATACCGAATCAACTATTATTAATACCTATATGATGGGTTCCGATTATTACCAGCCTCTTGAACAAATTGTTGACGAAAATATAGTTTCTATGGGAATTGGAAAACGCTGTTTCATAAAAAATGTAATTTTGGATAAAAATTGCCGTATTGGCGATGATGTGAGGATTATTGGAGGAAAACATCTTAAAGATATAGAGACAAATACCTATGTTGTAAGAAATGGCATAGTTGTCATTAAAAAAGGCGCAATAATTCCTAAAGGTTTTAGTATATAATTTATGACGAATGTAATTACACACAGCCTTTTTTCAGATTTCGATATCAATTTATTTAAAAGCGGAAAGCATTATCGATTGTATGAAAAATTTGGCTCCCATATTACTACGGTAGATGGTGTTGCAGGCACTTATTTTGCTGTTTGGGCTCCAAGCGCCAAACAAGTTTCCGTAATTGGAGATTTCAATCATTGGGTTGATGGTGAATATAACTTAAATGTTCGCTGGGATGCATCTGGTATTTGGGAAGGATTTATTCCTTCGGTGGGAAAAGGAAATTTGTACAAATACAAAATCCATTCAAACATTAACAATTACGTTTCCGAAAAAGCCGATCCGTATGCCCGCAGGTGTGAACACCCTCCAAAAACAGCCTCTGTGGTTTGGGAAGATACGTACAAATGGAAAGATAAAAGCTGGATGCACACACGCAAAAAAAATAATGCTTTGGATGCACCTTTCTCTGTTTATGAAGTGCATTTGGGCTCGTGGAGGAAAAACACCGAAGAAAATAGATCCTTGTCCTACTTTGAATTGGCAGACGAATTGGTAACTTATGTGAAAGAAATGAATTTTACCCACGTAGAATTTATGCCGATTATGGAATATCCTTATGATCCTTCATGGGGATATCAAATTACAGGCTATTTTGCGCCAACTTCCCGTTTTGGTTATCCAGAAGAATTAAAATATTTGGTCGATAAATTGCATCAAAGCGAAATAGGAATTATTTTAGATTGGGTGCCTTCACATTTTCCTGAAGATACGCACGGACTTGGTTTTTTTGATGGTTCAAATTTGTATGAACATCCAGACAAGCGAAGAGGTTACCATCAAGATTGGAAAAGCCTTATTTTTAACTATGGAAGAAATGAAGTTCGTTCTTTTTTAATCAGCAATGCTATTTTTTGGCTCGAACAATATCATGCCGACGGATTGCGTGTTGATGCGGTGGCTTCTATGTTATTTCTTGATTATTCGCGTGAAGACGGTGAATGGGAACCTAATATTTATGGAGGAAATGAAAATTTAGAGGCTGTTTTGTTTCTAAAGGAATTGAATGAAGAAGTGTATAAATCATTTCCTGATGTGCAAACTATTGCTGAAGAATCTACGGCATTTCCTATGGTTTCCAAACCAACTTTTATGGGCGGTTTGGGTTTTGGAATGAAATGGATGATGGGTTGGATGCACGATACTTTAGATTATTTTTCTAAAGATACCATTTACAGAAAATACCATCAAAATGAAATTACCTTTAGTTTAACCTACGCTTTTACTGAAAATTTTATGTTGCCGTTGTCGCATGATGAAGTGGTGCATGGCAAAAAAACCATTTTGGGTCGTATGCCTGGCGATGAATGGCAACGCTTTGCAAATCTGCGTTTGTTGTATGGTTATATGTTTACACATCCCGGCACAAAATTGTTGTTTATGGGAAGTGAATTTGGCCATTATGAAGAATGGAATTTTCAAAAAAGTTTAGATTGGAATTTATTGGAGTTTTTTCCACATAAAAACACACAAAATTATTTTAAAGATTTAAATCTATTTTATAAATCTACACCTGCATTATATGAAAAGGGATTTAGCCAAGAAGGTTTTGAATGGGTAAGTTATGATGACTCCAAAAACTCTGTGATATCCTATTTAAGAAAAGGCAATAATCCTAAGGATGATGTGTTGGTAATCTGTAATTTTTCGCCACAAACATTGGAAAATTATAAAATCCGCGTTCCCAGAAAAGGAAAATTGCTGGAAGTATTTAGCAGCAACCATGAAAAATATGGAGGAAGTGGTGCGGTAAATGCTGAAAAAATTACCATAAAGAAACAACCAAAAAGCACTGGTGAATATTTTGTCACTCTTGTTCTACCGCCACTTGGTATCTCAATTTTAAAATTCTGCTAATTTGATAGTGCCAAATTGTATTAATTTTATAAATCTGTTAATAAAGTAATTATATTTTTAGTAACAATAATAGCTATTAAATTGTTTATTTTATTACGTTTACACTTTTACCAAATTATTTAATTTATGATTATAAATACCGAGTTAGAATTAAAAGGAAATCAGTTTCCTTCAAAAATAATATCCTATAAAAAAGACGTTGACACACTCTACTTTACGAGTGAGAATAATGTGGTACTACAGCTTACTATTCAGAGAGATAGCGTGTTGCGATTTAGATATTCTACAACTTCAATTTTTGAAAATGACTTTTCTTATGCCATTACCCGTTATGCAAGCAAGGGATTTAACTACCTTGAAGTAACTGAAGACGACAGCAAATATATTATTACAACTTCAAAATTAATTTGTCATATTTCAAAAGAGGATATGAAAAAATCAATTTTTGATGCAAAGGACAATATTCTTATTTCAGAAGATGAACTTGGGTTTCATTGGGAAGAGAGTTATGAATTTGGAGGAAATATTGTGAAGATGTCTAAAAATTCTCAGGAAAAGGAAAGCTATTACGGATTGGGTGATAAACCAGTCCCATTAAATTTAAAGGGAAAACGTTTTGAAAATTGGGTTACCGATTCTTATGCATTTAATAAGGACACAGATCCTATTTATAAAGCAATTCCGTTTTATACAGGACTTCATCACGAAAAATCCTACGGCATATTTTTCGACAACACTTTCCGAGCACATTTTGATTTTTGTCAAGAACGTAGAAATGTTACCAGTTTTTGGGCACAGGGAGGCGAAATGAATTATTATTTTATCTATGGCCCAGAAATGGGCGAAGTAGTATCCAATTATACAGATTTAACAGGAAAACCGCACGAATTACCGCCACTTTGGGCTTTGGGCTACCACCAATGCAAATGGAGTTATTATCCCGAAGCAAAGGTAAAAGAAGTGACCAATAAATTTAGAGAATTAAGAATTCCTTGTGACGCCATTTATTTAGACATTGATTATATGGATGGATTTAGGTGTTTTACTTGGAACAAAGAATATTTTCCAGACCCTAAAAGAATGGTAAAAGAATTGTCCGATAATGGATTTAAAACCGTGGCTATTATTGATCCCGGAATTAAAATAGACAGTGAATACAGTGTTTTTAAGGAAGGTTTGGATAAAGATTATTTTTGTAAACGTGCCGATGGTCCTTATATGAAAGGAAAAGTATGGCCTGGAGAATGCTATTTTCCTGATTTTACCAATCCCGAAGTTCGCGAATGGTGGTCGGGTTTGTTTAAAGAACTTATTGAAGATATTGGGGTAAAAGGCGTGTGGAATGATATGAACGAACCCGCAATTATGGATGTTCCAGGAAAAACATTTCCAGATGATGTAAGACACGACTACGATGGGAATGAATGCAGTCACAGAAAAGCGCATAACATTTACGGAATGCAAATGGCTAGAGCCACTTACCAAGGATTAAAAAAATTCTCTTTTCCAAAACGTCCTTTTGTAATTACCAGAGCGGCTTATTCTGGAACACAGCGTTATACCTCTACTTGGACTGGCGATAATGTGGCGTCATGGGAACATTTAACCATTGCGAATATGCAGGCGCAACGCATGTGTATGTCGGGCTTCTCTTTTGTAGGATCAGATATCGGCGGATTTGCAGAACAGCCTAGCGGAGAACTATATGCACGCTGGATCCAATTGGGAATTTTCCATCCGTTTTGTAGAACGCATTCTTCTGGCGAACATGGTGATCAGGAACCTTGGGCTTTTGGTGAAAATATTACCGATATCGTCAGAAAATTCATTGAAATCAGGTATCAATTGCTGCCTTATTTATATACGGCATTTTGGCGTTATGCCACGGAAGGGATTCCTATTTTAAAATCTTTGGTATTATATGACCAAGCCGATTCACATACACATTATAGAAATGATGAATTTGTTTTTGGCGAAAAAATATTGGCTTGCCCTATTACTGAACCAAATGCCAAAGGAAGAAGAATGTATATTCCTGAAGGAAACTGGTATAATTTCTGGGACAACACGTTGGTTAAAGGCGGAAATGAGGTTTGGGTTGATGCAGATTTGGACAGTATGCCTATTTTTGTGAAAGAAGGTGCCATTATCCCAAAATATCCTATTCAGCAATATGTTGGAGAAAAGGAAATTGTGGAACTTCATTTGGATGTGTTTTATAAATTGGGAAAAGAAAAAGCACTGGTTTATGAAGATGCACAAGATGGATTTGATTATAAAAAAGGGAGGTTTAGTTTAAGAAATTTCAATCTTTTAGGCAGAGAAGACTCCTTGACCATACAGCAATTTAAATCGGGAAAATACATTACTCCTTATGAAACTTTTAAAATTAATTTAATAGGATTGCCTTTTGAAATTAGAAAAGTGGAAGTGGATAATGTTGAAATTGATTTGGCTTCCAGTCTTAAAGGAAATGTCTTAATTATTTCAAAGGAATTTACAGAACTTCGTATTGTTGGTAAAAAAGAGATTATTTTAGGTTAAAGTATTTTTTCCATTAAAACAATACCTATAAAACCAAAAAGCTTCCCGATTTCTCAGGAAGCTTTTTAAATTATGGAAATAAAAATATTATTTAAGTAAAATATTCAACCTAGCGAAAAGAAAACGTCCGCCAATACCAAATTGTTGTGCTCTTCTTGACCAGTCAAATCTGCCATCACTTCTGTTGTTTTGATCACCTGGCACATCGGGCTGTAAATCTTGGGCAGCTCTATCTGGATATATATCAAATAAGTTATTTGCCCCAACAGTAACTGTTGTGCTTCCAGATACTTTATAGCCAAAAGATAAATCGGTTACCAATTTAGACCCAAAAACCTGTTGGTTTTCAACGGTTGTGGTAGCTTCTGTAACTTCACCAAACCAAACATTTCTTAAAAACACATTAAATTTATCAGTAGTTAAACTATTAGATAAATTAATTTTAGTTCTTGGCACGGCTTCTTCCAAATAAACCCTACTGTCTTCAGGAAAATAAGTTTCTACTAATCCCGCATTAATTAAAACATCAGAGGCCTTAATATCACCTACTTGTATCGTTTTAGAAAAAGTACCTGATAAGTCAGATTTTAACTTAGCATTAGTACCTATTAAAGCATCATGCGTTATTACAATATCCAAACCTTTCGATTCGGTATCAATAGCGTTAGCAAAAAATGAAGCTGCAGATGCATTTGCTTGTTTTAACAAATTAGCTAACTCAACATTAGCGGCATCAATAGGATTTCCACTCGAATCAAGCTTTGGAGCAAATTGACCTGTATAGACAACTCTGTCATTAATACCAACAAAGTAACCATCAACAGTGAATGTTAAATGAGCTTCAGGTAATTTAGAGGTAAATCCTAAACTAATACTTTTTGAGGTTTCTTCTTTTAATTTAGGAATACCCAATAACTGTGCTGCTCTACTGTCATTGGCGAAAGTTCCAACTTCTTGGGGATTTCCATCATTATCAAAAATTGTAGAGGTAGAGTTAAAATTCAATTGGTGTAAAGATGGAGCTCTAAAACCTGTGTTAAAAGCGGCTCTAATATTAGTATTTTCACCAGCTTTAATTCTTGTGGCTACTTTAAAATTTAAGGTTGAGCCAAAATCAGAATAATCTTCATAACGTACTGCGGCACTTAATAATAAGTTTTCAGTAACATCAGCTTCCATATCAAAATAGCCAGCAATACTGCTTCTGTTTCGAGATAATTCATTTGTTGGACTAAATCCTGGAAATACTTGTGAGCCTCCTGGTCTCGGATTACCAAAGAAATCTTTTGCAAGAACCTGAGAGGCTATAGTAATTACTTGTCCGTCAGCAGTATATTGCTGATAAGATGCAGGTTCACCAGCTATAATTTCATAGTTTTCCAAACGATATTCAGCCCCGAAAGCAACGTTTAAACTGGCCATGGTGTCATCAAAAAACTGGCTTATATCTAAATTTGTGGTATTTTGTGCAAATGAAAATCCGCCTGCATCAAAAAGAGTAGGGGATGCTTTTTGCATAGAGGCATTAAAAGTATTGCCTATAATATACGTAAATTCGTTTTTTCCCCAAGTATTGCTAAAATCTACATCCCAATCAGAAACTTTACCTTTTATACCTACTGAAAAAGATTTATCAGTAATAGTTGAATTAATTTCTGGTAAAAAACCATTCATATAAGCAGGCGTATAGGTTCTACTTTCATTAGGTTGTCTGTAAAACCCTCCTGAATTTCCCGTTCTTGAACTCATTCCTGCAAATGAATACAATTCGGTACCTTCTTCATCTAAAGGAAGTGAGAGGTTTGCGAAGAAACGACCACCTCTTAATGAAGATTGTCCAACTCTCATATTAAAATCACTTCTTTCTAAACCACGTGCCGCCAATTCGGCAGCTGTATTGTCAGCTTTTAAAATTGTTTGTAATTCTGCTTTTGTAGCACTTGGGCTTAAACCAAAACCAGCTTCATTTCCATACTGTATTACATCAGCAACATCATCATCCAATAATTTAGATAAATCATAACCTGCATTATTTGCAAATCTTTCAACCGTATTATATTTATTAAAGATATTACCTTCCCATTCTTTCATTCTGCTGTATTCTTCTCTAACATCAAAATCGCCTGTAAAGTTTATAAATCCACCTTTATCGCCTAATTGAAGTCCGTAGTTAGCACTAATATTGGTTGTTTCACCGTCAACACCACCAGTTTGGTCGTTTGCATTTTTAGTAAAGTTTGCGCCTGAAGTGACATTCAAGTTTAATACATTAGTGCTTCTTTTTAAGACAATGTTAATAACGCCAGCAATGGCA
This sequence comes from Lutibacter sp., assembly GCA_028696945.1. Taxonomy (GTDB): domain Bacteria; phylum Bacteroidota; class Bacteroidia; order Flavobacteriales; family Flavobacteriaceae; genus Lutibacter. Next base: position 36,579 of record JAQVGD010000006.1, on the reverse strand, counting down.
TCAGAGCCATATTGCGCAGCTGCTCCATCTCTAAGAACTTCAATGCGCTCAATAGAAGCTGCGGGTATTGCATTTAAATCGGTACCAACGCTACCGCGACCAAATGTACCATTCACATTTACCAATGATGAATTGTGTCTTCTTTTACCGTTGATTAAAACCAAAACCTGATCCGGACCCAGACCTCTTAATGAAGCTGGATCAACATGGTCTGTACCATCAGCAATAGTTTGGGTATTTGATGTAAATGAAGGCGCGACATAGTTCAATATCTGATTTAAGTTAACTTGCGGTCCCGCCGTAATTAGTTCTGCTACATCAATAACATCAACAGGAACGGCTGTGTCAACAGCTGTTCTGTTTGGATTTCTTGATCCAACAACTACGATTTCCTTTAATGCTACCCCAGAAACTAAAACGACATTAAATATTTTTGTGCCGTCCATTTGTAATTTCTTTTCGTTATATCCCACATAAGAAAATATGAGGTTTTCGCTGCTTTGTACCATAACTGCATAATTGCCGTCAAAATCAGTTGTGGTTCCTCTTGAGGTTCCTTCAATTGTAACAGAAACTCCAGGCAATGGCTGGTTGTCTGAATCTGTTACTTTCCCTGTAACTTGATACGATTGCGCAAATATTGCCACCGTAAAAAGAGAGAAAATTCCTAAAATAAGTAGTTTTTTGAATCCATATTTTATTATTTTGTTAATTAATTTGGGCAATATATAAATAAAATTTAACTTTTAATTAACTAATTTAAAACAAATGTAACAAATTTCAGAATAAACAATGAATAGTATATTTTGTTTAATGATTGGTAATGGTTGTCATAGATTGAATTTTTTATATTAGAGTCTCAATAAAGAATTTAAAATTGTAGGCATACAAGAGCAGTTTATTTTTGGACAATGATGTATATTTGGATTATTAAAAATAGAAAAATTAAAAAGAACAATACAAAATGAAACTTTTAGAAAACAAAACAGCATTAATTACAGGTGCTACAAGAGGAATAGGAAAAGGAATAGCCCAAGCTTTTGCAAAACAGGGCGCAAATGTTGCTTTTACTTACAGCTCTTCAGTTGAAGCGGCTCAAGAATTGGAAAAGGAATTAATAAGTTATGGTGTAAAAGCAAAAGGCTACCAATCAAATGCCGCAAATTATGAAGCTGCCCAAGAATTGGCTACAGATGTTTTAAAAGAATTCGGAACCATAGATATTTTGGTAAATAATGCCGGAATTACAAAAGACAATTTGTTGATGCGTATTTCTGAAGAGGATTTTGATACTGTAATTGAAGTAAATTTAAAATCGGTTTTCAATTTAACAAAAGCAGTAATTAGACCAATGATGAAACAGCGCTCCGGATCAATAATAAATATGAGTTCAGTAGTTGGATTAAAAGGAAACGCGGGACAAACAAATTACGCGGCCTCTAAGGCTGGAATTATCGGATTTTCTAAATCGGTCGCTTTGGAATTGGGTTCCAGAAATATTAGAAGCAACGTGATTGCTCCCGGATTTATTGAAACTGAAATGACCAAAAGTTTGCCAGAAGATACCGTGAAACAATGGCGAGAAGCCATCCCGTTAAAACGAGGCGGAACTCCTAATGATATTGCAAATGCCTGCGTGTTTTTAGCTTCTGATATGAGTTCTTATATTACTGGACAAACATTGAGCGTTGATGGCGGAATGTAAAGCCCCCTAGCCTTCGAAGGGGGAATAAAAAAAATAAAGTAGGGACAGGTCGTGACCTGTCTGTTCTATAGGTTGAAATGAAAATAGAAAATAGACTAAAAAGACATAAATTTTAAATTTAAGTTTAAACAAGCTCTTTTTACTATGAAAAGGACTGGGGATAGGAACCACATTGATAAATAAAAATGGAAACTGAAAAATTGTTAGCTATAATTTTAGCGTTATTTATAGCGTTATTTATAGCTGTTTTTCAATATTTATGGAAAAATAAAGAGCGAAGCCAATTAACTTATTGGCTTTCTTTTTTAAGGTTCACAACCATTTTTTTAATATTGTTGTTGCTTATAAACCCTTCAATAAAAAAAAATAATATTGAAATTATAAAACCAAATTTATTGGTTGCGGCTGATAATTCAAAGTCCATTAAATACAATTCACAAAATGAAGTTGTAAAAAATTTGGTTGAAAAATTAAAACAGGATTCCGAATTAAATGACAAATACACCATTGGATATTTTGGTTTTGGAAGTAGTTTATATCCATTAAATGAATTGGATTTTCAGGAAAACCAAACAAATTTATCGCTGCCTTTTGAAGAATTTTCAAAATTGCATAAAACGGGTTCAAACCCGGTAATTTTAATTTCTGACGGAAACCAAACGGTTGGAAACAGCGTTGAATTTGTAAATTATAAAAGTCCAGTTTTTCCTTTTATAGTTGGAGATACTACTGTTTTTGAAGATATTTACATCAGTCAATTAAATGTAAATCCGTTTACTTTTATCAACAATCAACTGCCTGTTGAGCTATTTATTAATTACACAGGAAACAAGTCTATAACTAAAAATCTCCAAGTTTATCATAAGGGAACAAAAGTTTATTCGGAGCAATTTCAATTTTCAAAAAATCAGAATGTTAGAACTGCTTCATTTTTTTTAAAAGCCAAAACAAAAGGCACCCAATTTTATACCGCTACTGTTAATCAGCTTAATGATGAGCAAAATATACAGAATAACACAAAAAATTTCAGCATCAATGTTATTGAAGAAAAATCGGATATTCTTATTTTAACTTCCATTGTGCATCCAGATTTAGGGATGCTAAAAAAATCCATTGAAAGTAATAAACAAAGAACGGTAACTATTTCGACTGTTACCGATTTCAAAGGTAGAATAACTGATTATCAGTTGGTTATTTTATATCAGCCTACAGCCTTATTCAAAAATGTTTTTGCAGAAATCAACCAAAAGAAGTTGAATTATTTTGTGGTTACGGGAAGAAGCACCGATTGGAATTTTTTAAATAGCGTTCAATCAAGTTTTTCAAAAAAGTTAAGTGGAGAACTGGAAAATTACAGCCCGATTTATAATTCAAATTATGCTACATTTTTAAGTACGGATATCGATTTTCTAAGTTTTGCGCCTATTGAAGATCGTTTTGGAGAACTTGCGTTTTCAGTTTCATATCAACCATTATTGTTTCAAAAAATAGGAAATATTGAAACGGACAAGCCACTATTGGTCACTTTTGAAAACGGCAATCAAAAAGCAGCCGTTTTATTTGGTGAAAATTCTTGGCGTTGGCGCATGAATAGTTTCGTCGAAAATAAAACTTTTGAACATTTTGATGGTTTTTTGGCTGGTTTAATTCATTATTTGGTTTCAACAGATTCAAGAAGCAGACTGAATGTAACTGTAAATCCCATTTATTATGCAAATGAAATTATTCAAATTTCAGCAAGTTATGTTGATGAAAATTTCAATTTTGACAACAGAAATAAACTTTGGTTAACTGTTTCTAATGAAGAAACAAAATTTATAAAAAAAATTCCTTTTGCGGCATTAAATAACAGGTTTGTTGTGGAACTTTCAACGATTCCTTTTGGAGAATATCAATATGTCGTTTCTGTTGAAAATACAGATAACAGCGTTTCTGGAAATTTTAAAATTCTTCCTTTTGAAATTGAAGCGCAATTTACCAATGCCAACTTCCAACAGTTAAAAAAAGTTGCTAATGAAACAAAAGGTTTCATTTTTTATAACAATCAGGAGAAAAACTTGATCGATTATTTAAAAAAGGACGAACGCTTTAAAAGTATTCAGAAAAATTCCATTTCAAAAACACCGCTAATTGATTGGAAATGGATTCTAGGATTGATTGTACTTTCACTAAGTTTAGAGTGGTTTACACGAAAATATTATGGCAAGATTTGATCTTCTTTTTAAATAAAAATGATAAATGAACGTTTTATTTAGTTAAAAGCCCTAAAATACCATTAAACCAATCAGCAAATTTAGACATTATAATTTTGTTTTGTATATTTGAAATTAATTAAAAAAAATTAAAAATGAGCAACGGACAATTACAATTGCCAAAGAATTTAATGCCAATAATAATAGGTGTAATTATACTTATTATCTTTTTATCAAAATCAACAACAACAATCAATTCTGGAGAAGTAGGCGTGTTGTATAAAACATTTGGTGGCGGTGTGGTTACCGAAGAGCCACCTTTGGGTGAAGGGTTTCATGTTGTTGCACCTTGGAACAAAGTATTTGTTTATAATGTGAGACAACAAGAATTGTTGGAAAGAGAGATGTTGGTTTTATCGGCAAATGGTCTTGAAATTAAATTAGATGCTTCAATTTTATATCAGCCAACAGCTGCTACAGTTGGATTTTTACATCAAACTAGAGGTCAGGACTATCTTTCAAGTGTTATAATTCCTGCCGTACGTTCAGCCACAAGAAGTGTGGTTGGAAGATACACACCAGAGCAATTATATTCCACAAAAAGAGATGCCATTCAATCTGAAATTTTTGAAGAAACAAAAAAAATTGTTGAACCTCAATTTGTTCAATTAAATGCTGTTTTGGTAAGAGATGTAACTTTACCATTAACAATTAAAACAGCGATTGAAAGTAAATTGAAGCAAGAACAGGAATCATTAGAGTATGAATTTAGATTGATAACTGCATCAAAAGAGGCTGAAAAACAAATTATTGAGGCAAAAGGTAAGGCAGATGCCAACCGTATTTTGAGTGCTTCCTTAAACGATCAAATCCTTCAGGACAAAGGTATTGAAGCGACCATTAAATTATCAGAATCTCCTAACAGCAAAGTTATTGTTATTGGAGGCGGAAAAAGTGGTATGCCTATTATTTTAGGAAATCAATAGAATTTCAATTAAATGTTTAAATGGTATTAAACTTGTTATAAAAAATGCACCCAATTTGGATGCATTTTTTATTTTAGGTAATTTGAAAACTTTTACTTTATTTTAAAATTTTAAGAAACAAACATTCCATATCTTCTGTATTTATCCCATTGTAATCTTTTTGTTGTTGAAAAACTTTCAAAAGCAATATTTTTTTTGTTTTTTTCTGTTTGGTTTAAACCTGTTGTTTTCATAATATATTAGTTTTTATGTTGTCGCTATTTATTTAATAGACGCCTCAAAATAAAAATTGTTACACTATTAGGCATAGCATAGTACTAGATTAACATAATTTTAACTAATGTACTAAATGATAGGAGGATAGTAGGGAGTTAAGGTTAATTTGATTGATCGTATTCGCTTAAAATCTCATTTAATACCCCAATAAGAATGTTACAACCCTTGTAAATTTCATCTTCAGAAATGTTAAGGGGCGGTGTTATTCTCAAAGCTTTTCCTTCAAACAATAACCAAAACATAATCAATCCTTTATCTAAACATTTTAAAATAATTTTTGAGGCCATTTCGCTACTTTCAACCATTGGGGCAAGCATAAGTCCTTTTCCCCTAATTTCAGTTATTAATGGATGAACCAATAACTTTCTAAATAAAGCTTCTTTTTGAAGTGTTTGAGCAATTAAGTCGGAATTGAGTAATTCGGTAAGCGTTGCAAGTGCAGTAGCAGCAATTACTGGATGTCCGCCAAAAGTAGTGATATGTCCAAGTTTTGGATTTTGTTTTAAACAATCCATAATTTGGAATGAAGAAATAAATGCGCCAATTGGCATTCCTCCTCCCAAACCTTTTCCCGCAATAATGATGTCGGGAACAACATTGTAATTTTCAAATCCGAATAATTTTCCAGTGCGTCCAATTCCCGATTGGATTTCATCTAAAATTAGCAAAGCACCAACTTCCATACATCTTTCCTTAACCTTTTTTAAATAATCGTTTTGGGATTGTATAAAACCGGCACCTCCTTGGATAGTTTCTAAAATGACTCCAGCCGTATTGGTCGTTATTTTATTTATATCGTTTAAATTGTTAAATTTTATAAATTTAATTCCAGGAATTAAGGGTCTGAAAGCACTGTTTTGTTCTTCTGCACCACAAACACTCATAGCACCCTGCGTATTGCCGTGATAGCCATTTTTTGCGGCTATTATTTCACTTCTTCCTGTGAAACGTTTGACTAATTTTAAGGCACCTTCTGTGGCTTCGGTTCCTGAATTTGTTAAATAAACGGTTTCTAAAGGATTTGGTAAATTTGATGCCAATAACTTGCATAATTCAACTTGAGGCTGTTGCACAAATTCGCCATAAACCATTACGTGCGTGTATTTATCCACTTGATCCTTTATTGCCTGTGAAATTCTAGGGTAATTGTGACCCAAGGTATTTGCGGAAACACCTGCCACAAAATCTAAATATTCTTTGCCATTTGAATCGTAAACATAGCATCCATTGGCGTGAGATATTTGTATTGCCAATGGGTGTGAGGATGTTTGTGCTTGGTATTTAAAAAAATCTTCTTTCAATTTTTTGTAATTTCTATTTTATTAGTTTCTTTTTCATTATTCTTTTTTTCATTAGTCTCTTTTTCATTAGTTTCTATTTTTTTAGTTTCTTTTTCATTAGTCTCTTTTTCATTAGTCCTTTCTTCATTAGTCTTTTCTTCATTAGTTTCTATTTCTTTAGTTTCTATTTCTTTAGTCTCTTTTTCATTAGTTTCTATTTTTTTAGTTTCTTTTTTATCAATTTCTAAATCATCATAAATAAAAATTCCGTCTTTGTTGAGTGGGCGTTCTTTTTCTCGCCAAACAAATCCTTTTAAAATTTCCTCAGCTTTAGGAAGTTTTGATGGTGGATATGTTTTTCCTTCGGGTTTCCTATTAAAATCGATGGTTTCAATTTCATTATTTTCTAGGGTAATAAAAATATTTTTACTGCTCTTCATCCGTGTAATCCCTATCAATTCCTGAAGGTCATTTCTCAGATAGAAAACCACTTCGCTATTTCCAACAACATCTAAGGTTTTTAGGGCGTTGTTTGTAAATTTTCCATACATGTTTTTACCCTTCATTTGGCTAAAGCCTGCAGAATCTTTTTGAACCATAAAAGCATTATCCAATATTTTTAATGAGTCGAGTTGTTCTGTTTTAGGATTTGAGATTAAATGAATGGTATCACCTGTTATTTGATTTCCTTCTGTCCACATTACCGGATTTATAAGTAATTTGGTCAATCCTGTTTTTTCAAAAGTTATTAAGGAATCGCATTTTCCCTGCAAATCCGATTTAAAAATTTTTACGTGATTAAAAGCCCTTACAATACGGTCTTCAACTTTTCCTGTAACCATTAATTTATCGCCATGTATAAAAACGGAATCCTTTTCTACGATAGAAATTGCCACTGCTTTTTCAATGATAAAAACGGAATCTTTCAGTTTAAAATATTCTGCATAGCCACCTTTTATGATTGATTTATTGATGGTATCCACCACAATAATATTTCCTGTTGCAGAAGCAAACTCAATATTTTTATTGTAGTACAAGCTATCGCCTTCGATGGTACGATCGTTGTAGAAAATTTTAGAATTTTTTAAAAAATGCGAAATATTTGTTTTTGAATTATGGTGTCCTTTTTCGGTATAAATAGAATCTTGTTTGCTTGTGATAGTTGATGGCCCAAGCAAATCGGCAATTCCTGTATCGGTATAATAATCGAGATGGTTTGAAACTACTTTACTGTCCTTATTGGTAATTTCAACGTTGGTAAAAGCCTGAAATTTTTTGGTGCGTAAATAATAATCTCCTATTCTGCTTTTTAATACATTATTCGCATCGGTAATTGTTCCGCCACTTTTGTAATAAAGTTGTTGGTTTTCTCTGTCAAACCGTAAAGTATCAGTTTGAAGTGTCATTGAATCATCTTTCAATACTACATTTCCCCAAGAAGTTGCTATTTTTGAATTGGCATCATAGTCTGTATATTTACTGGTTTGCACAATGGTATCACCCTGATTTATAACAACATTTCCCATTGCTTTTATCAACTTTTTTTCCTGATAAATATAGGCTTTGTCGCAACGCAATGTTGCGCCTTCGTGCTCAATAAATACATTTCCTACAGAGATTGTTGCTCCTGGATATTCAGGTTTAACAAAAGTGTTATCAGCTCTTAGGATTTGTATTTTTTTTGTTTGAGAAAATCCTGCAATACTGACAAATATAATAACGAAGAAAATTAATTTTTTCAAACCTGATTATTTTGTTACAAAACTAATGAAAAAGAAGGATGTAAATTATAAAACTAATAAAATAAAAAAGCTCCATTTTTGGAGCTTTCTTGATTTTATCTCATTATGGTTTGCTTTCTGTCTGGCCCCACAGAAACAATTTTTACGGGTACTTCAACAAAGTCTTCTATAAATTTAATGTAATTGTTCAATTCTTTTGGCAATGTTGCAGCACTTGTCATTCCCGTTAAATCTTGCTTCCAGCCCTTAAATTCCGTATAAATTGGTGTTACATTGTGTTCTTCAACATTGTACGGAAAATGGCTAATTTCAGTTCCTTGATAATTGTAAGAAGTGCAAGCTTTTAAAATAGAAAATCCTGAAAGCACATCACCTTTCATCATAATCAATTGGGTTACGCCACTAATTTGAACAGCATATTTTAACGCCACCAAATCCAGCCAGCCGCAACGGCGAGGTCTTCCTGTTGTTGCTCCAAATTCTTGTCCAACTCTTCCCATTGTTGCGCCATCTTCATCAAATAATTCTGTTGGGAAAGGACCTGAGCCAACACGAGTGGTATAGGCTTTAAAAATTCCAAAAACCTCACCAATTTTATTTGGTGCTACGCCCAAACCAGTACAAGCCCCGGCAGCAGTTGTATTGGAAGATGTTACAAAAGGATAGGTACCAAAATCGATGTCTAGCATAGAACCTTGAGCCCCTTCGGCCAAAATAGTTTTCTTATTTTTTAGGGCATTGTTTAAATACTCTTCACTGTCAATAAAAGTAAGTTGTTTTAAAACCTCAATGGCACCAAAAAAATCTTTTTCCAGTTCTGGTAAATCATATTCAATTTCAACTTTGAAAAATTCGAGCATTCTGAGATGTTTTTCAGCCAATGCATGATATTTATCTTTCCAATCCGCCAATTCTAAATCTCCAACTCGCATACCATTTCTTCCAGTTTTATCCATATAAGTTGGTCCAATTCCTTTTAAGGTTGAGCCAATTTTGGCTTTTCCTTTTGAGGTTTCGCTAGCTGCATCTAACAAACGGTGAGTTGGCAGAATTAAATGTGCTTTTCTTGATATTAACAATTTAGATTTTATATCTAAATTGAACTTTTCTAGATTTTCTAATTCCTTTTTAAAAATTACAGGATCAATCACTACGCCATTTCCTACAAGATTCATGGCGTTTTTATGAAATATACCAGAAGGAATTGTGTGTAAAACGTGTTTGTGCCCATCAAAAATTAAGGTATGCCCTGCGTTTGGACCGCCTTGAAATCGAGCAATTATATCATAATTAGACGTGAGGACATCTACAATTTTGCCTTTCCCTTCATCTCCCCATTGCAGTCCTAATAATAAATTTACAGCCATTTGCTTAATTTTGTATTGTTAATTAAGTTATATATTGTTAATTATTGTTTGATTTTTTTGTTCCGTAGAAATAAAGTGAGTGTTTTTGAATGTCAATATTAAAAGTTTCTTCAATGGTTTTTTTAATAATTTGAACTCTTGGATCACAAAATTCAATGACTTCACCCGTATCGGTTAAAATAACATGGTCATGTTGCCTGTCGAAATATGATTTTTCGTAGAAAGACTGATTTTGGCCAAACTGGTGTTTTCTTACCAATCCCGATTCCAGCAATAATTCAATGGTATTGTATAGCGTGGCTCTACTTACCCGATAATTTTTATTTTTCATCTGGATATAGAGAGATTCAATGTCGAAATGATGGTCTAAATTATAAATTTCTTGCAAAATAGCAAATCGTTCAGGCGTTTTTCTATGGCTATTCGCTTCAAGAAAATTCACAAAAACACCCTTTACAATTTTTTGATCTTCACTACTCATAATTATCTTAATTGAGTTTTAAAACTGAACAAATTTAATTCTATTTTTTAAATAAAAGGGCAGGTAATCAGCATATTTATTAACTTTGAATTGTGAACAAATTTAATATTTATAAATTCGGTCCACAGTATCAATACCTTCTATTTTCTTAATACGATCACATAGTTTTTGAAGTTGAGATTTATTTTGCACGCTAACAGTAATTTTTCCTTCAAAAAGACCATCATCACCTGCTATATTTAAACTGTGAATATTTACGTTCATATTGTTTGAAATAATTTGGGTAATTTCATTAACCATTCCAACATGGTCAATACCATAAATTTTTATAATGGCCTTAAATTCCTGTTTTGTAGAATCAATCCATTTGGCGCTTAAAATTCTATAAGCATAATTTGCCTGTAAACTAATGGCATTCGGGCAATCTTGTTTGTGAATTTTAATGCCATCATTTATGGTAATAAAACCAAAAACTTTATCTCCCGGAATAGGACTGCAACACGGAGACATTTTATAATCTAATTGTTCTTCTTCTCTTCCGAAGACTAAAGAATCATACTTGTCTATAATTTCATCTTTTTCAATAAACTCCTTCTTGCTTGGACTGCGTTTAATTCTATTTTTGAAGAAGCTTACAAATGCATTATTTCGTTTGTGAATGAATTCTTTTAACATTGGATTGTCAATTGAACCAATTCCCATTCTGTAAAATAAATCCTGACTTGTTCTCAGTTTAAAATATGTTACAAGTTCATTGACCACTTTTTCATTGAGTTCAATTTTTAAATGTTTGAGTTTTCGGGTTAAAACTTCTTTTCCTTCTTCAGCAATTTTCTTTTGACTTTCTTTTAAAGCATTTTTAATACGATTTCTAGCTCTGGAGGTTACCACAAAATCCAACCAGCCTATTGTTGGCTTTTGGCTTTTTGAAGTGATTATTTCAACTTGATCTCCGCTTTGAAGTACATGGCTTATTGGTTTTAATTTTCCATTTACTTTTGCGCCTCTGCAGTTCATTCCAATTTGAGTGTGAATTGCAAACGCAAAATCCAGTGCGGTGGCATTTTTAGGCAAGGCTTTTAGATCACCGTTTGGTGTAAAAATAAAAATTTCTTTAGCATATAAATCTAATTTAAAATCTTCAACAAAATCTATTGCGCTGCCATTAGAATTTTCAAAAGTTTCTTTAATTTTATTTAACCAATCTTCCAAGCCACTTTCACGTTCATTTGAATTTTTATATTTATAATGGGCTGCATAGCCTTTTTCGGCGATTTCATTCATTCTTTCTGAACGAATTTGTACTTCAACCCATTTTCCTTGTGGACCCATTACAGTAATATGAAGTGATTCATATCCAGTAGATTTTGGTTGGCCAATCCAATCACGCAACCTGCTTGGATTTGGCCTAAATTGATCTGTTACAATGGAATATATCTTCCATGCGTCAAATTTTTCGTCTTTATCAGTTGATTTATAAATTATTCTAATCGCAAACTTGTCGTAAATTTCATCATAAGAAACACCTTGCGAAAGCATTTTTTTGTGAATGGAGTAGATAGATTTTCTTCGACCTTTAATAATATATTTGAATCCTTCCTTATCTAAAGATTCACTGATAATATTGGAGAATGTTTCAATATATTTATCTTGTTCTTCCTTGCTTTGTGTTACTCGATCTCGGATTTCGTTATAAACTTCAGGTTCCATATACTTCAACCCAAGATTTTCTAACTCTGTTTTTATATTGTAAAGTCCTAATCGATGTGCAAGCGGTGCATAAATATATAAGGTTTCTGAGGCAATTTTTAACTGCTTGTCTGCCGGCATTGCATCCATAGTTTTCATATTGTGCAACCTGTCAGCAATTTTTATCAAAATAACCCTTACATCATCATTTAAAGTTAAGAGCATTTTTCTAAAATTCTCAGCTTGCACGGAGACATCCTGATCTTTTTTTAAGTGAGAAATTTTTGTTAATCCAAAAACAATTTTAGCAACTGATTCGCCAAACATTCGCTCAATATCCTGAATATTATAAGCAGTATCTTCTACAACATCATGTAATAAAGCTGCAATAATTGAAGTGGCATGAAGACCGATTTCATAAGCAACTATTTTGGCAACAGCGATAGGATGAAAAATGTAGGGTTCGCCAGTTAGTCGGCGTTGATTGCTATGCGCTTCCAACGCCAATTCAAAAGCTTTTCTAATTTCTTTTTTGTCGGTATCCGTAAAAGATTGGTAGGCGCCTTTTAACAAATCTTTGTAGCGCCTTGCAATCTCTTTATTTTCTTCTTCTATGGATAAGTTGTAAGTCATCGCCTAAAAATACTGATTAAAATTGATTAATCAATTATTTGCATTTATTTTTTTAAATTTAAAAAACGCTGTAATAGTGTAGGGTGAGAGTAATGCATTTTCACATATAAAGGATGTGGCGTTAAATTACTCAAGCTATTTTTTGACAATTTTTTTAAAGCAGAAATTAATGCGTTTGCATTGAAATTTTCTTTTGCGTAATCATCTGCCTGATATTCAAATTTACGGGAGAAGGCGTTCATAAATAAGCTGGTAATTTCAGAAATCGGACTGTATAAAACGCCAAAAGCAATCAGACCGATATGAAAACTGGCCGTTTCAACGCCCAAAGCCTGTGACAAGGTTAAATTGCCGACCAATAATGATAAAACGTAAAACGTAAATCCAGTTAATAAAATAGAAAACAACAAGTTATAAATAATATGCTTTTTCTTGTAATGACCAACTTCATGCGCCAAAACAGCAACAATTTCATCGGTTTTCAAATCGTTTATTAAGGTGTCGTATAGTGTTATTCTCTTTTGTTTTCCAAAACCCGAAAAGTAAGCATTTGCTTTTGTGGATCTTTTAGAGCCGTCGATTACAAAAACATTTTCAAGTTTAAATCCAACTTTTTTAGCAAAATTTTCAATTTCATTTTTTAATTCGCCGCTTTCCAATGGCGTTTGTTTGTTAAAAATAGGAACAATCAATTTTGAATAGAAAAGATTTATAAAAATAGTAATAACAGTCATTAATGCCCAAGCATACAACCAAAAATCAGTTGTTGTTAATTGATAAAACCAAGTGATTAATGCCAAAACGCCTCCGCCAACAAAAATCATCATCAACCAGCCTTTAATTTTGTCGAATACAAATGTTTTTTTTGATGTTTTATTGAACCCAAATTTTTCTTCAATCACAAATGTTGCATAATAAGAAAAAGGCAGTGATAAAAGATCACTTGCAAAAATAATAATTCCAAAGAAAATCAAAGTGATGACAATAGTATTGTCTGAAAAACTTCGGGCTAAATTATCAACAAAAGCAAAACCTTCAAAAATAAAAAACAACAGTGTGGCAATGATGGAGATAATACTTGTAATCGTTGAAAATTTATAATTTGCTTTTTTATATTCTTGGGATTTCAAATATTCAGCCTCATTATAAATTCCTTCTAATTCTGGTGGAATTGAATCATTAAAATGTTTCGCATTTAAGGAATCCATAAAAGTATCAAATAAAAATTTAGCAACAATGATGGCGATTAATAGATAGAAAAGTGTTTCTGGAGTCATTTGTTATTGATGATTAATTAACAATGTGTGATTAATGATTTTTGGTTTTTTATTCTTTTGACGATTCAATTATTTTATATAATATTTTTAAGATACTTGTAATTTCTCCACTTAAATAGTTGAATTCTTCAATTTCAATATAATTTGTGTCTTTAAGTATTCTCAACCAGTAGTTCGTTTCTCTAGCTTCTTTGTATGATATTGACATTTTTGCTCTAAAATCTTTTTTTGAAATACCTCCAATTGCTTCTTCAACATTTGCTCCTATTGAAGTGCCCGATTTTAAAATTTGTCAAGATAACACATATTCATTTTGTGCACATAATTTTTTACTTAAAAGGACTATCTTGATAGCAAAATTATATGTTTTATCGGCAATTAAATTTTCTTTCATAACATTTTATTTGTAAAGATTAATTAATTAATCATTATTCATCAATAATTGTTAATTATTAATTATTTGCCTTTGCCTTACCACTTCAAACAAAATAATTGCGGCACTAACGGAAACATTCATTGAATCGATAGCTCCACGCATAGGAATAATGATATTTTTTGAAGTATTTTGAAGCCATTCATCTGTTAATCCAGTTGCTTCTGTTCCTACAATGATGGCACTTGGTTTTGTGTAATCTATGGTTTGATATTCCACAGAGGCCGATAAAGTAGCTGTAAAAATATTGATATGGTGCTCCTTCAAAAATGAAATAATTTCAGAAGTTGTCCCTGTTGCTATTTGCGTTGTAAAAACACAGCCAATGCTGGAACGAATAATATTCGGATTGTAAATATCGGTTTTCGGATTGGCAATAAGCACTGCATCAATTCCTGCCGCATCGGCTGTTCTTAATAGCGCCCCAATATTTCCAGGTTTTTCTGGTGCTTCCGCAACTAAAATTAACGGATTCTCATTTTTGAACACAATCGATTTCAGCGATAAATCTTTGCTTTTCGCAACTGCCAAAATTCCTTCGGTAGATTCGCGCAAAGCCAATTTTTGATATACATCATTCGAAATTTCGATTACTTCAATAGGATAATTTACTGAATTTAGCAGTTTTTCAACTTCTTCATTATTTATAATTGATGTAGCCGCTAAAATGGTTTGAATAATGTAATCTCCTTTTATTGCCAAAGTTATTTCGCGCAAACCTTCAATTAAAAAAGTTTGTGTTTGCTTGCGTAAACGCGACTTTTCTTTAAGTTGCGCAAGTTCTTTTATATATGAATTATGTATGCTTATAATTTGTTTGTGCATATTGCCCGAAATAAGTTGCAAAGATACTCAAAATTAAAATTTTAAAAATTAAGCGATATTAAAAAAAAGCTCCGAAATTATCGGAGCTTTTAAATTATTCTTGTGAACTGTATTTTTTATCATAGCGTTGCCATAATTCCGTTTGGTGCGTTTCCAAACTAATTTTTCTTCCTTGGATAAAAGCATCTGTCAGTTTATTGGTTCGCATATCCAAAGCATCACCTTCAGAAATAAACAAGGTAGCGTCTTTACCAACTTCCAAAGTTCCCGTAAAGGAATCAATTCCCAATATTTTAGCTGGGTTGGAAGTAATTAATTTTAAAGCATCTTCTTTATTTAATCCATAAGCGGCACAAGTTCCTGCATAAAAAGGCAAATTTCTAGAATTCATGCGTTCCATATTTCCTTCCATGCCAATGGCGACAATAACGCCTTTTTCTGTTAATAATTTTGCGGTTTTATATGGTAAATCATAATCGTCGTCCTCATTATTTGGCAATCGGTGCGCTCTTTCAATAATTACTGGAATGTTGTTCTCAACTAGCAAATCAGCAATTTTGTAAGCATTGTTTCCGTTTACAATGACCAATTTTGGGATTCCCATTTCTTTGGAAAAATTCACGGCATCTGTAATTTCTTTTATGCCGTTTGCATGCACATATAAATTTTGTGAACCATTAAACAAATCTTCCAAAGCTTCATAAGGCAGGTTTTTTGGCGATTTAGATGTGTTTAAATAATTTTTTCCGTTACGCATAAACAACGCTATTTTTTCAACTTCTTTCAAATATTCTTTGTTTGGTTTTGTGCCTGCTTCTTCGCCTCTCCATGCTCTTCCTTCAGAAAAACTTTGTGGCCAATTTAAATGAATGCCGTCATTTACCTTAACGGCTGCATCTTCCCAATTCCATGCGTCAAATTGAACAATTGATGAAGTTCCTGAAATAACGCCACCTCTCGGTGTTATTTGTCCGATAAGAACGCCATTTGGCCGCACGCTTTCAACCACTTTAGATTCGGCATTATAAGCGATTAAACTTTTAACATGGGGAATCATTCCGCCGACTTCATTATCATCAACTGTAGCTCTCACAGCATCAATTTCTCCCAATCCCAAACTTGAATTCGCGATAATGAATCCCGGATAAATGTGTTTTCCGTTTGCATTAATAATCGTGCCCATTCGGGCAATTTTCACTAAAGCACTTCCAACAAATTCAAGTTTTCCGTTCGAAAACATGATTAAAGAATTTTCTATGACTTCACCGTTTCCCAAATGCGCTGTGGCACCTTCAATACTATAATCGGTTGTTTGCTTGGCAGCTGGAGTTTGCTGCGCGGAAATAGTTATTGTTAAAAATAAAAATAGCAGGTTGTATATTGTTTGTTTTTTCATTTTCTTTTGGTTTTAATATTCTAGCACAGTATCACAATGAAAATGTACAGGTGTTTTTTTACTTGGCGATTGAACGTCATTTCCGTTATTTTTCTCAATCAACATCATATTTATTAAGGAATTTCGTTCATCTTTTACTTGTTCCCTCAACTGTAAATCCCTTTCTGTATCAAAATAAACAACGCCATCAACAAGTGTTTTTTCAGCTTTTGCATAAATGGAAAGCGGATTTTCGCTCCATAAAACAATATCGGCATCTTTTCCAACTTTAACACTTCCAACACGTTTGTCTATATGAAGTAATTTTGCTGGATTGATTGTGACTAATTTCCAAGCTTCTTCTTCACTTAATCCGCCGTATTTTATGGTTTTAGCAGCTTCCTGATTTAAACGTCGGTTCATTTCTGCATCGTCAGAGTTTATGGCAACGGTAATTCCAACTTTGTGCAAAATGGAGGCATTATAAGGAATAGCGTCATTTACTTCATATTTATAAGCCCACCAATCAGAAAACGTCGAAGCACCAGCACCGTGTTCTTTCATTTTATCGGCAACTTTGTAACCTTCCAAAATATGCGTAAAAGTGTTCACTGTAAAATTGAATTTATCGGCAACTTTCATCAGCATATTAATTTCACTTTGCACGTAGGAATGACAAGTTATAAATCGTTCTTTGTTTAAAATTTGCCCTAATATTTCCATTTCTGTATCTTTTCTGAAAGGTTTTCCACTCTTTTTAATAGCGTCATATTCTTTGGCTCTTTGGAAATAATCTGTATAAACTTCTTCAACGCCCATCCTAGTTTGAGGGAAACGCACCTTTTCGGTATTTCCCCAATTGGATTGTTTTACATTTTCTCCCAAAGCAAATTTTATAAACTTGTCGTTGTTTTTATATAATAAATTATTGGCTGTTTCGCCCCATTTCAATTTCACAAGAGCTGCTTGTCCGCCAATCGGATTTGCGGAACCGTGCAATATTTGAACCGTGGTGACACCGCCAGCCAAACTTCTGTAGATTTGAATGTCATCCGAATCCACAACATCTTCCAAAGAAACTTCAGCAGTGGAATTTTGACCTGCTTCGTTAACGGCAACAGTGGCAATATGAGAATGCTCATCTATAATTCCGGCAGTTAAATGTTTGCTGGTTCCATCAATTATTTTGGCATCTTTTGCGGATAAATTTGCGCCAATTTTTGAGATTTTACCCGCTGCAATTAACACATCTGTGTTTTTTAAAATCCCTTCATTTTCTCCAGTCCAAACCGTTACATTTTTGAATAAAATGCTTTCTTGTTTTGGTTTTTCTTTAAATCCGAAAGCAATATTTGGATAAGTGACAGGTAAAATGGTAATTTTTGAACTTTCTTCCTTTTTTTCTTTTTCTTTGGCGTCACCTTTTTTGACGGCATTCCAAGAGGATTCCATTCCTTTTTCATCGGTGGCAGTACCACTTAAATTGTCGGAATCTGGATAAACCCTTGCGATAAGTCGGTTGAATTTTGTGGAATCAACCTGACTGTTAATCAGTAGATTTAACCAATTGTCGTTATAAACTACTTTCGATTTTAATTTGGTTTCGCCATCTTTTACAGCAACTTTTAATTTGGAAGATTTACCCGTAATGGACAAATCATAATTTTTTCCTTTTAAAGAAAGCGAATAATCTCCTGCAATTTCTTTAACATTCATTGCATTTACCGTGTTTTTTGAACCTTGCACCCAATTTTCATACAAAGTTGTTTCCTTGTCAAAAATTTCTCCAGAAGTGATTAAAAAGTTGGCGTAGCTGCCTTTTTTTAAGGATCCAATTTCATTTGATTTTCCTAAAATAGATGCAGGAACGGTGGTTAAAGCTTCTAAAGCAACAGTTTTATCAAAACCGTAATCAAAAGCTTTTTGCAGATTTTTATTGAAATCGGAAATCGATTTTAACTGATTTGTGGTTAAGGAAAATGGAACCTTATTCTGATGCAATATTTGCAAATTGGCAGGCTCTTGATTCCATTTTCGCATATCGCTAAGCGCAATTTCATCAGCCAAATAAGGCTCACTCACATCATACGCTTTTCTGAAATTTACAGGAATAATATAAGTTGCATTGGTGGCTTTTATTTCTTCAATATTTTCATATTCGTCGCCACCTCCAACAATAACGTATTGAATACCATATTCATCGCCAACTTTATCGGCACGTAAATTATTTTGTTTTCCTCCGGCTTCAAATATTTGAACCAGATTTTTGTTTTTGTTGATGGCTTCCAGCGATAAATCCTTATTTTTTGCCAAACCTTTTGAATACCATGAAGCATCATTATAAACCTGGCGAATCAACGCCATACTGCCCATTAAAGAATTTGGATAAATTTGTTTGGATTTTGCGCTTTTTTTGAACGATAAATACTGCGCCGACCGCGGATCTAAAATACGATAAGCATCGGTAGCATTCGGATTTAAAGCGACAAGCAGTCCGTTTCCTCTAATAATTCCGTCCTGTAAATGCGTATTTACCACACCAAAACCAGCATTCAACAATTCTTCTGCCTGCTTTTTGTCGAATTGAAAAATGGAAATGGGATTAGTTTCCGGACGAATATGGTCGTTCCAATAATAGCCTTCACGGTTGGCATCATATTGAGGTGGTGTATTTGAACTTCTAATGTTGCTTTGAACTGATTTTGGAATTTCAATACCAAAACTTGAATACAAATCGATGAAAGATGGATAAATAGATTTGCCTTTTAAATCGATAATTTGGGCATTTTTAGGAATTGAAACAGCTGTGCCGATGTCAACCACCTTTTCATCTTTAATCAGTAAAGTTCCGTTTTCAATAATTTGAGTAGGAGTCACATAAATTTTGGCATTGGTAAATGCGTAAGTATTTGTTTCTGTTGTTTTTACGCCTGTATTTGCCGGAAAGTATTCTTGGGCATTTATGCTGAATGTACCCAGAAACAGCATGACAAAAAGTAAATTTTTCATTAAAAGAATTTTAAAGTTAGATTCTAAAATTTAATTTTTTTAACATTATTAATGTTTTATTGGTTAGCAATTTAATAAAATATTAACAAATCCATTAAACATATTAAAAAAAATATCAAAAGGTGTTTTTACTGAAGCAAGGGATTAAATTTTAAGCAGATTTATTACCGCAACAACCATCTATAATCCGTTAGTTTTGTGATAATTTATTAGGAGTACAACCACTTTATTGTAGCTTTTCATGCCGTCTTTTTGCTTATTGGCTTTTAAAAAGGAATCATAAAAAGTTTTAAAATACTTTTCCGACCAGTTTTGGTAGGATTCCCAAAAATTTTCACTTTGTCGAATATCTTGGATGATACCTTTATTCAGTTCAATTTTTAAAACTTCAAATTTTGCTGGATCCTTTTGATATATTTCAGACAAACAAAAACGGATTGCCATTAAATACCCAGAATAATTAAAATAAACATCGTCAGCGTTTGTTGCAGCTAAATAACCGATGAAATTTGCTTCACTTTCTGGGGCAATTCCAACTTGATGCGCCAATTCATGACAAATTACCATAGGATAGGTATTTTTAGGAATTAAATAATTTACTTGGGCCTCATTTGTAAACGGATTTAAATAACCTGCAAATCCCATATAGGTTAAAGGCACACTAAACAGCGAATATTTTGCTTTTAAATTTTCATGGTAAAATTGTGGGTATTTTTTTTGAAATTGATTGTAAATGCTATGAGAGATTTCTTTAATTTGTGACTTATTTAATTTATTATCAACAAGCGTGGCATTATTCTTAGTAATTGAAAAATGGACTTGGTTGATTTTTACAATCAGTTTTTCCGTAAAATCGACCAATTCATTTGTCGTGTATTTTTCATTTTCAAAATTTAGCGTTTTGTAAACTGGCTGCCTGAAATAATTTAATCCCCAGTTTAAATGAAAAACAAAAAACAGGATGGATATAAATCCGCCAATTTTAAATAAGGTATTTTTAAAGGTGAGTTTTTTATTTTGAATGGCAGTGAAAATATTTTTAACAATCACAATAACCAATAAAGCGTATAAAATATCTCCAACCGAAAAAGGAATCCATCCAAACAGAAGCCTTAAAAACTTTGAAATGTAAACATATAAGCCTTGCGCATAATATTTCTCAATTATTGCTGGATATTGGGCGATAATTCGAAGGAAAGCCCATTGCATAATCAGTAGTATTGTAAGAATTTTATAAGTTTTTTTACTGTCCATAGTCCAAAAATAGGAAATAAATTTTTCAGAAGACTGCTTTTAAAATCTTATTAACAAAATAGACATTTATCAACATTTTTTGTGGAAAGAAAATTGAGAATTAAAGTTAAATCTGTGATTTAAAAATTACATTTGCCTTAATTAAATTTCCAAGAATAAAATTCGGCAATTCCATAAAATTAAAAAAAGTAATCGAATTTTATGGCAGAAAAAAATGTATCTTAAAGCATTATTTTAACTTAGGAGTAATAAAAAAATTAGTTAATAAATTTATATTAAGTATCAACAAGTGAAAAATTTGCAGCCTTTACAATCCTTTAATCCTAAAAAAAGTACTATTATTAGCCTTGAAAAGGGAAAAATCCCGCCCCAAGCCTTAGAATTGGAAGAGGCTGTTTTGGGTGCTATGATGATTGATAAGAAAGGTGTTGATGACGTTATTGATATTTTGCATCCAGAAGCTTTTTACAAAGAAGCACACCAATTAATTTATGAAGCGATTTTTATTTTATTTAAAAACGCGCAACCTACAGATTTATTGACTGTTGCAAATCAATTGCGAAAAACAAATAATTTAGAGGCTGTTGGCGGTGATTTTTATTTGGTTCGATTAACACAAAAAGTAGCTTCATCAGCCCACATTGAATTTCATGCACGTATTATTCTTCAAAAATATATACAGCGTAAATTAATCTCCATTTCATCTGAAATTATTGAAGAAGCTTATGATGAAACTATTGACGTTTTTGATTTATTGGATGATGCCGAATCCAAACTGTTTGAAGTTACCCAAGGAAATCTAAAAAAAGGATCAGAAACTTCTGAAGGACTTGTTGCACAAGCCATAAAGAAAATTCAGGAAATAGGAAACAAACAGGGGATGAGCGGTGCCGCTACTGGATTTACGCGTTTGGATGAGTTAACTTCTGGGTGGCAACCTTCAGATTTGGTAATTTTAGCCGCACGTCCAGGTATGGGAAAAACAGCTTTTGTGATGTCGATGGCAAAGAACATGGCCATAGATTTTGATCAGCCTGTTGCCATATTTTCATTGGAAATGTCATCAGTTCAACTAATAACACGTATGATTTCAAGTGAAACTGGAATTTCTTCAGGAAAATTAAGAAAGGGAAATTTGGAGCCTCATGAGTGGGAACAATTAAATGTGAAAGTTAAAAACCTAACTAAAGCACCTATTTTTATTGATGATTCCCCATCGTTATCCATCTTCGATTTGAGGGCAAAAGCGCGTCGTTTGGCATCACAACATGGAATTAAAATTATAATTATTGACTATTTGCAGTTAATGACCGCAGGAACTTCACAAAAAGGCGGCGGAAATCGTGAGCAGGAAATTTCAACAATTTCACGAAATCTAAAAGCTTTAGCCAAAGAATTAAATATTCCTGTAATTGCACTTTCACAATTATCGCGCGCGGTTGAAACCAGAGGTGGAAGTAAGCGACCATTATTGTCGGATTTGCGTGAATCTGGTGCCATTGAGCAAGATGCGGATATTGTTTCGTTTATTTACCGTCCTGAGTATTACGGACTTACAGAGTGGGATGATGAAGAAAGAACACCTTGTGAAGGTCAGGCAGAATTTATTGTTGCCAAACACAGAAATGGTGGGTTGGACAGTATTCGACTTAAATTCACAGCGCATTTGGCACAATTCAGCAATTTAGATGATTCAGTTGGAAGTGAGTTTCATTCAAAAATGAACAATGCCATTCCACAGCGCAATTTTGCAAGCGCAGAAGACGCTTTTGATGCGCCAAATACTTATGACGAGGATGATGTTCCATTCTAAATATGTGATTTTTAAAACAAAAACTCATAAACTTTCAATCATAAAAAAAGCATTGATAGCAATATCTTTGCTTTTTTTCCATTCCATTTATGCATCATTTATATTAATTCCAATGGATGATATCACCCAAACCAATCATTTAAAAGCCTACGGAATTACCTATTGGTCACTTCAAAAGGGAAATACGGCCAAATGGTTGCTAAATTATGAAGGAGGGTCTTTTTTATTGGAAGATAATGAAGCCACCAGAAACGAATGTAGAATTAGAGGCGTAACTTTTCATGTGATTTCCGATACTGAAGCTACAAAAATTTTGGAAGAAATTAGCAGCCCGTCACAAAATATGGAAGCTGTTACGCTTGAAAAAGCACCCAAAATAGCGGTTTATTCTCCAAAAACCAATATGCCTTGGGATGATGCGGTAACTTTGGTGTTAACTTATGCCGAAATTCCTTTTGATGTAATTTATGACGAGGAAGTTTTAGAAGAAAAATTAATGTTGTATGAGTGGTTACACTTGCATCATGAAGATTTTACTGGGCAGTTTGGTAAGTTTTACGGAGCTTATAGAACAGCACCTTGGTATATTGAGCAGAAAAAAGAAGCTGAAGAATTGGCGAAAAAACTGGGCTTCAATAAGGTTTCTGAAGAAAAATTGGCGGTTTCTTTAAAAATTAGAGATTTTGTGATTGGAGGCGGATTTATGTTTGCCATGTGTTCTGCCACCGATAGCTTTGATATTGCGCTTGCTGCCGAAGGCGTGGATATTTGTGAAACCATGTTCGATGGAGATCCTTCAGAAATGGACTATCAACAGAAAATCGATTTTAACAAAACATTTGCCTTTAAAGATTTTGTCTTGGTTAGAAATCCGGTTGAATATGAATTTTCATCTATTGATATGACCCAAAAACGAAAAATAACCCGCACATCCGATTATTTTTCATTACAGGAATATTCAGCGAAATGGGATCCAATTCCAACTATGTTGTGTCAAAACCATACCCAGTTAATTAAAGGCTTTATGGGGCAAACAACTTCATTTGACAGATCAACCATAAAATCGAATGTGTTGGTAATGGGTGAAAACAAATCAAATAGAGAAGCACGTTATATTCATGGCGTAAAAGGCAAAGGAATGTTTACTTTTTATGGCGGTCATGACCCAGAAGACTATCAACATAAAGTTGGCGATGCAAAAACAGAACTCTCTTTGTATCCGAATTCACCTGGATATCGGTTGATTTTGAACAACGTATTATTTCCTGCAGCCAAAAAGAAAAATCAAAAAACATGATGTTAATAACAGCACAATAATTTTTTTATTATTTCAGTGATTCAAAATTCAAAAACAGTATTTTTGCTACTTTAAATTAAAATTCAATAAATGCCAACAACACAACAATTGCAGAATTTTGCACAGCAAGTAAGAAGAGATATTGTTAGAATGGTTCACGCCGTGAATTCAGGTCATCCAGGAGGTTCATTGGGCTGTAATGAGTTTTTAACAGTTTTATACCAAGATGTTATGAACTATTCCACCAATTTTACAATGGATGGAAAAAATGAAGATTTATTCTTTTTGTCGAATGGACATATTTCACCGCTTTTTTACAGTGTTTTAGCACGAAGCGGATTTTTTCCAGTAAGTGAATTGGCAACCTTCAGAAAATTAAATTCACGTTTACAAGGGCATCCAACTACGCATGACGGATTGCCGGGAATTCGCGTTTCTTCTGGTTCTTTAGGGCAAGGAATGAGCGTTGCAATTGGTGCGGCTGAAGCAAAAAAATTAAATGACGATTCAAGAATAATATATTCTTTGCATGGAGATGGTGAAATGCAGGAAGGTCAAATTTGGGAAGCTGCCATGTATGCCGCTGGTAAAAAAGTTGATAATTATATTGCAACCATCGATTATAATGGTCAGCAAATTGACGGAGCAACAAAAGATGTGATGCCTTTGGGCGATTTAAAAGCCAAGTTTGAAGCTTTTGGCTGGACTGTTATAGATGTTGAAAAGGGGAATGATATTGACAGCATTAGAAAAGGTTTGGCAGCAGCTAAATCTTTAACTGGAAAAGGAAAACCAGTTTGTATATTGTTGCATTCCGTTATGGGCAATGGTGTCGATTTTATGATGCATACCCATGTTTGGCACGGAAAAGCACCAAATGATGCACAACTGGAAGATGCTTTAAATCAAAATCCAGAAACATTAGGAGATTATTAAGCCCCCAAACCCCCGAAGGGGGGATAAAAAAGTTAAAAAGCTTGCCTGCCGTAGGTAAGTTAAATAATAGTTGAAAAAGATAAGTTTCAATTATTCATTATTCATCATTCATTATTAATTATTAAATGAAAATAGGTATCGTTTGTTATCCAACCTTTGGAGGAAGTGGCGTTGTTGCAACAGAATTGGGAATGGCATTGGCGCAAAAAGGCCATCAGGTTTATTTTATAACTTATAAACAACCTGTTCGGCTCGATTTTCTTTCAGCCAATATTCATTTTCATGAAGTTTTTGTGGAAGAATACCCTCTATTTTATTTTCAGCCTTATGAATTGGCGTTATCGAGTAAAATAGTTGAAGTAGTCCGATTACACAATTTGGACATATTACATGTGCATTATGCCATTCCTCATGCGTATGCAGCCTATATGGCGAAACAAATGTTGAAGGAAAAAGGAATTGACATAAAAGTTGTTACCACCTTGCATGGAACCGATATTACTTTGGTTGGAAGTCATCCAGATTACAAAACCGCCGTTGAATTTAGCATTAATAATTCCGACGTAGTTACCACAGTATCGGAAAGTCTGCGTAAAGATACTTTAAGACTGTTTAACATTACAAAAGAGATAAAAGTGATTTATAACTTTATCGATTTTGAAAAATATCCTGAAATTGATTCTGAAGAATGTCAACGTCATACTATTGCAAAAGAAGATGAACGTATTATTACACATGTGAGTAATTTGCGTCCTGTTAAACGAGTTGCCGATGTCATCACTATTTTTTATAAAATTCAGAAAAAAATTCCCTCAAAATTATTGCTGGTTGGGGAAGGTCCAGATCGAGAGAATATTGAACATCAGGCTAAAGAATTGGGAATTTTGGACAAAGTGCTCTTTTTGGGAAATAGCAATGAAGTGAATAAATTACTCTGTTATTCCGATTTGTTTTTATTGCCTTCGGAAACAGAAAGTTTTGGATTGGCAGCATTGGAAGCCATGGCAGCAAGAACGCCTGTAATTTCAACAAACTCAGGAGGTTTACCAGAAGTTAATGTTCAAGGTGTTACAGGCTTTTTAAGCAATGTTGGAGATACAGACGATATGGCAAAAAACGCAATTTATATTTTAGAGGATTTAGATCGGCTTCAACAATTTAAACAAAACGCATTACAACAAGCCAAAAGATTTGGTCTAGAGAATGTTTTACCATCATATATGGCGGTTTATAAAGAAGTACTTAATAATTGTTGTTAGGCATTGTAATAATTTAAAGCGTCAATAAGCAACGCTTTTTCAACTTTACAATCTAATTTAAATCGTTCAAAATCAGTTAATAATACAAAATTCACATGTCCGCCTACATTCTTTTTATCATGAATTAGAAGGTCGATAATTCCATCATAATCAGTTTGGTTAATGGTTACTTTTTCATAAACTGTCAAAATGGTTTCTTTGATGGTCTTTAAGTGTTCTAAAGGAAAATTTAATAGTTTTTGTGAGATGAAAGCTTCTGTAACCATTCCAATGGCAATGGCTTCTCCGTGCGTTAATTTTTCTTTATCTTCCGTTTCTAAAAAATAAGATTCAATGGCGTGTCCTAACGTATGGCCGAAGTTTAAAACTTTACGCAACCCTTTTTCTTTGGGATCTTTCGTTACCACTTCATTTTTTATTTCAATGGAGCGATGAATCAATTTACTTATGTTACTTAAATTAAATTCCTTAAAATTACGTATCTCATTCCAAAGTCTAATATCGTAAGTTATCCCGTATTTTATAATTTCTGCCAATCCTGAACGCAATTCACGGTTGGAAATTGTTTCTAAATAACGTGGATCAATCAGTACCATTTCAGGATCTGAAAATAATCCAATCTGATTTTTTAAAACACCTAAGTCCACACCGGTTTTACCGCCAACAGAAGCATCAACCATACTTAAAAGAGTTGTGGGAATATTTACAAAAGAAATTCCCCGCTTAAAGGTAGAAGCCACAAATCCACCCAAATCCGTAATAACGCCACCGCCTAAGTTAATCATCAGACTTTTTCTGTCAGCACCCAATTCAGTCAAAGCATGCCAAACGCCAGAGCAATTTTCAATATTTTTGTTTTCTTCTCCAGCTTCAATTTCAATAATTTCAATTTCTGCTTCAGTTTCTAAAGCTTCTAATAAAATAGGTAAACAATAGTTGTTGGTATTTTCATCAACTAAAATAAAAATTGCGGAAGGCTTGTATTCAGCAATATAACTATTAAGTTTCTGATAGGCGTCTTCATTAAAGTTCACAAAGTAATTATTGGATAGAATAGGTTGCATTTTTGATAATATTTTGTGCAAATTAAAGATAAAAAAATTAAAAAATATACACTTTGTGGGTATCTTTGCACAAATAGAATTTACAATGAAAAAAATATTTGACAATACTGAAGTTGCTTTTGCTTTAAAAACAAATTCTGAGCTTGAAAGAGCTTTTTATTTGTTTGAAATGATTAAGCGTGAGTCACTTGTTAAGATTGGAACTGCCGTTACCAGATTTGCCCTTAAAACGCATTTGCCTGTTGAAGGAATTATTAGAACAACCGTTTTTGATCATTTTTGCGGTGGTGTAACAGAAATTGACAGTATGCCAACGATTGATAAAATGTTCACTAAAAATGTATATTCTGTATTGGATTATTCTGCTGAAGGCAAACAAGTTGAAGAACAATTTGATTTGGCGATGGAAAAAACACTAAACACCATAAAATTTGGTCTTGAAAAACCAAGTATTCCTTTTGCAGTTTTTAAACCATCTGGTTTTGGCCGTTTGGCAATCTACCAAAAAGTAACAGAAGGTGCTACATTAAATGAACATGAATTGGTGGAGTGGAAGCGTATCAAGGAAAGATATGACATTGTAAGCAAAGCGGCATATGCCGCAAATATTCCTTTATTAATTGATGCTGAAGAAAGTTGGATGCAACTAGCGGCAGACAATTTAATTGAAGAAATGATGGAAAAATACAACAAAGAAAAAGTAATTGTATTTGGTACCTTACAATTATACCGTTGGGATCGATTGGATTACCTTAAAAAATTACACAGCCGCGCAAAAGAAAAAGGCTTTAAAATTGGAGAGAAATTGGTGCGTGGTGCTTATATGGAAAAAGAAAGAGAACGTGCTGAGGAATATGGCTACAAAGATCCAATTTGCGAAAACAAAGCCGCTACAGATAAAATGTACAATGATGTTTTGGTCTATATGATGGAAAACATTGATGATATGGCCATTTTTGTTGGAACTCACAATGAAGACAGCTCTTATTTATGCATGGATTTAATAGATAAATTTGGTTTTAACAAAGACGACAAAAGAATTTGGTTTGGTCAATTATATGGTATGAGTGATCATATCAGTTATAATTTGGCTGCAGCAGGTTATAATGTAGCTAAATATTTACCTTATGGCCCTGTTCGTGATGTAATGCCTTATTTAATTAGACGCGCAGAAGAAAATACTTCAGTGGCTGGACAAACAAACCGAGAACTTGAATTACTGAAGCGCGAACGAGAAAGACGAAAAATTTAATATTTCTTTTGAAATAATTTTTGAAAAACTGCCTGAATTGGCAGTTTTTTTTATGCTATTTTTAAAAGAGATATTTTACCTAAAATATACTAAAAACAGTTATTGAAACCTGCTTATTATCTGTATTATTAGGTATTTAATGAAATAAAATTTTCTAAAATGAGTATTGTGTTATATGTAGTATAAACATACTCAGTAAGTTAAGTATTTTAAAGAAGAAAAATCATTATGGAATTTTTGTGATATAAAACAAAATAAAACAACTACTTTTGCATCGCTAAAAAAATTAGAACATGCAATCTATCAGAAACATCGCCATTATAGCTCACGTTGACCACGGTAAGACGACATTGGTTGATAAAATTATTGATCAAGCACACATATTGGACGAACGAAAAGTCCGTACTGAATTATTATTGGACAGCAATGATTTAGAAAGAGAAAGAGGAATTACCATTTTGTCGAAAAACGTATCTATTATTTATAAAGGCGTAAAAATCAATATTATTGATACTCCTGGTCACGCCGATTTTGGTGGTGAAGTTGAAAGGGTATTAAATATGGCCGATGGTGTTTTGTTACTAGTTGATGCATTTGAAGGACCAATGCCGCAAACTCGTTTTGTTTTAGGAAAAGCATTGGAGTTGGGTTTAACACCAATTTTGGTGGTAAACAAAGTTGATAAAGAGAATTGCACACCCGATTTGGTGCAAGAAAAAGTGTTCGATTTAATGTTTGCTTTGGATGCAACTGAAAAACAACTAGATTTTACTACAATTTATGGTTCGGCGAAATATAATTGGATGAATACGAATTGGAGAGAACAAACCGATAATATTATTCCTTTGTTAGATGCAATATTAGAAAATATTCCCGAGGCTCCTTATTATGAAGGAACTGCTCAAATGCAAATTACTTCTTTAGATTTTACATCGTTTGTTGGCCGCATTGCTATCGGACGTGTTTATAGAGGCGATTTAAAAGAAGGAAAAGATTATGCAATTTGTAAAGCTGATGGAAGCTTTAAAAAAGTACGAATTAAAGAACTTCATACCTTTGAAGGTATGGGTAAAGATAGAGCAACTTCCGTAAGAAGTGGTGATATTTGTGCCATAACAGGGATTGAAGGATTTGAGATTGGCGATACCATTACCGATCTTGAAAATCCCGAACCATTAACAAGATTAAAAGTGGATCAGCCTACCATGAGTATGTTGTTTACCATTAACAACTCACCATTTTATGGAAAAGAGGGCAAATTTGTAACTTCCCGTCATTTACGTGACAGACTTTATAAAGAAACTGAAAAGAATTTAGCACTTAGCGTTGAAGATACTGAGAGTGAAGATAGATTTAATGTTTATGGAAGAGGAATTTTACATTTATCGGTATTAATTGAAACAATGCGTAGAGAAGGATATGAATTACAGGTAGGAAGACCTCAGGTAATTATGAAAGATATTGATGGTGTTAAGTGTGAACCTTATGAAACACTTGTGATTGATGTTCCAGAAGAATTATCCAGTAAAGTAATTAATTTGGTATCCTTAAAAAAAGGAGATTTGTTAATTATGGAACCAAAAGGCGATTTACAACATTTAGAGTTTTCTATTCCTTCTAGAGGTTTAATTGGTTTGCGTAATAAATTATTGACTGCAACAGCTGGCACTGCTATTATTAATCATAATTTTGTTGCTTTCAGTCCTTATAAAGGCGACTTTAATGATGTGGTAAATGGTGCTTTAATTTCTGCGGAAGCAGGAAAAGCAACAGCTTACGCAATTGATAAGTTGGGAGACAGAGGCATTTTCTTTATTGATATTAACCAGGAAATTTACAAAGGGCAAGTTGTTGGTGAAAATAACCGACAAGATGATATGTCTATCAACCTTATAAAAGGTAAAAAATTGACAAATGTTCGTAAAACTGGAACAGATACCGCAGTAAACATTGCTCCTAAAAAAGAATTTTCATTGGAAGAATGTATGGAGTATATTAAGGATGATGAATATTTAGAAGTAACACCACAAAGTTTGCGTATGCGAAAAATTTCGTTCAAATAAACTTTATTTCATCTGTTTATATTTTATTTTTTTGTTGGTACAGATGCAGTTCGCCATTAATCATTCTGCTGTGTATCAAAATTTGTTATGCTCGTTTTATTTGCTGTTTTTTATTGTTTTTTATTTGTCAAATGGAACGCTTAGCATCTTTCTTTTTTCTGTTAGATGATTCTGTTGTAGGCGTTTCATCTGTTTATATTTTATTTTTTATTGGTACAGATGCTGTTCGCCATTAATCATTCTGCTGTGTATCAAAATTTGTTATGCTCGTTTTATTTTTCTACAAACATTTAGCTCCTACGGAGCAGTTTCAGTCCCAGAGGGACAACCTATTTGTAGAAAAATAGATTTTTATGTAAATCAAGCCCCATCGGGCGACCTGTTTATAAAGTCCCATTTAGATTGAGATAA
This sequence comes from Lutibacter sp., assembly GCA_028696945.1. Lineage (GTDB taxonomy): Bacteria > Bacteroidota > Bacteroidia > Flavobacteriales > Flavobacteriaceae > Lutibacter. Next base: position 5,960 of record JAQVGD010000006.1, on the reverse strand, counting down.
ATCATTTTTTATGAATTTTTATCGGACAACAATAAATTAAAATATTAAATCGTTATCCGTTTTGTTTTAATATATGATAAATTTGATGCCTAAATTGCTGAAATGGAGTGGGAGTAGGGACTAATTATTAGCGATTTATACGAGAATTAAGCAAACCAATCAACAATTTTCAATACTTATTTATAAAAAATTCTTCATTTTATCTTCTTGAAAAAGGAAAAAATCATAAGATTAAATTATTTTATTTAAAAGTATTCAAGTTTAGTAGAATACTGCATAAACAAAGGGATTTTTGTAGAAGAACAGCTTAATTGAAACCCAATCTACTTCTTGTTTTTATAGAATAATGCTGTTTTTTTATCATGCTCTTTTAAAACTATTTGAAAGTTTTTAAGAAAAAGATTTGTTTGTTTTAATATTTGTACATACATTTGATGTATATACAATAGTAGTATAGATAATTGTTGTCCCCCCGAAGTTGAATAAAGATGATAAAAAGGATGCGTTAAGCTTACCTGATTATACAATTGAGAATATATTGCATACAGGTAATTGGATGAATGAAAAGTTTTCAGATCATTTAAAACAATATGCTTTATCCATTCAACAATATCAAGTTTTACGTTCTTTAAGAGAATTGAAAGGAGAACCAGCAAACCTTTTAACATTGCAGGCCGAAATGGTAAGTAAAAATAGCAATACAACCCGTTTGGTTGAAAAATTACGATTAAAAGGTTTGATAAGTAGAATTCAAAGTGAAGAGAATAGGAGGATGGTTGAAATTAGAATCACAGAGAAAGGTTTAAATTTGTTGGCTGAAATTGATGATGTTCATTCAGAATTTAAAAATGATATCATAGAAGGTTTAACAGAAGATGAAGTTATGACGCTGAACAAATTATTGGAAAAAATTAGAAATAAATAAATCAACCCCGAAATTGGTTATTTACAAATTAATTAGCCGTACCCCAACTGATTAACTTATAAAGAAACCTATATTAATAGTAAAAATTAATTACCTAGTAAGAATTAATTAAATAGTAAGCAGTAAAAATTAATAGTAAGAAATTAATTGATTAGTAAGAAAAAAGTAAGAATCATTAAACCCGAAAGAATTTATGAAGATGTAAACTAATTTCCTAGAGGTAGTGTCACTGTAATCACATACTTAAAAAAGCAATCCGAAAATGCTTTTACGAAGATAGATGGTTAGTAAGAACCTTGATACTGCCTCTTTTTTTAATTAAAAAATAGTGTAGAATAAATAATCAACCCAAACTCCAAAACCCCAAAAACATGAGTTCAATATTATTAATAGTATTAATAATTATTTCTCTAACTGTTATGTTCAATAGCAGTACATTTCAAAGCGGAATTAAAAACCCCACGCTTTTGAAGTATCTAATTGCTATATTTTTATCTGATTTTAAGCAATTTAATTTGTTTAAATCAGATAAATTTATAGTTAAAACTAAAGTCAGCCGCAACACGTTTATCAAAAAGCCACCTTTCCCACAACGGTAACTGGAAGATAAATATTGCGGCTGTATTTTTAAAAACTTATAAAGAAACAAATCCAAACTGGTCTGAAAATAATTTACACAGTAATGTTATAAAATAGGAACTGAAAATTTTTGAATTATGATTTTAACTAAAAAAAATACTGTCATAAGAAAATGTGCTAAATTAAATCGTATCTACATAAATACATTAACACCATATTTCAAATTTAGAAATAGCACTGGAAGTTTGATTACTCCAAAAAAGCGTTGTATTACATTATAACGTAAAAAAAACTGATGACCCATAATAAAAAAAACAGTTGTAACTATCTTTTAATTGTCGTCCCCACAACGGTAGTATAAAAAAGATATAGATGTTACAACTGCCTTTTAAAATTTCATTTTTTAAAAACAGTCGTAAAAATCTCAAAAAAACTGTCGTCCCCACGAAATTTTTTTAAAGTAAGTATCACGACTGTAAATTTTTTTTATCCGTTCTTAAGATAAGATTAAAAATTCTTGAACATTTTTTTGCTGCTGTAAATGTAAAATATAACATTTATAATTCCAATTATTTTCTCAATTAATTTCAGGACTAATTAGTCTTTAAATATTGATAGAAATCTGTTAATTTTAAGGGTTTTAAAAAATTATACAATGAATAATAACCGCTTCTCATATACCTTAATTATTTCTGAAAATGACATTGATACTTTAAATCACGTAAATAATGTAACTTATTTGCATTGGGTGCAAAATGCGGCTCAAAAACACTGGAGTAAACTTAGCAATACTGCCATAGATGATAAATATGTTTGGGTAGTCATAAGGCATGAAATCGACTATTTTTTGCCAGCAGTTTTGAATGATGTTATTACGGTAATCACCTATATTGGAGATTCTTATGGTGTAAAATCAGAACGTTTTGTTGAAATTAAAAAGGATGATAAGTTATTGGCCAAAGCAAAAACAATTTGGTGTTTACTCGATAAAAAGTCCATGAAACCAGTTAAAGTTCCTTCAGAAATAATGAACTTGCTTCTCTCTAATAAAGCGTAAATTAATAGTTAGTTTTTGATTTATGTTGGTTTGTTTTTTTCTTCAATCCATCTCGACAGATATTTTGTGCTTTGTATTGTGTGATGAAGGAATATAGATCCTATAAAGTTTTTTAATCTGTGTTTTTTGGTATTTTTTTGAATGTCATCAATTTTATTTAGCAGTTTTCTCTCATATTTTTCTTTTGAATAACAGGTATTAATGATTTTAATTCCATTTTTTTGTGACTTTTCCCATAAGTCTTTATTGGAGTATAATTCAACCGATTTTAAAGCAAATTTTATGGGGTCATCTTCAATAAAACCATTCCAAGGCAATTTATGATGCATCGCCTCAGCCCCAATTCTGGTTGTAATACTTGGTGTTCCATACTGCATTGCATCAATAAGTTTTCCTTTTAAACCAGCCCCAAACTGAAGCGGCGCCAAACAAACTCGGGAATTCATAAAAACTTCTTCAGCACTTTTAGCCCAGCCCTTTATGATAAACCCCTCCTTTTTATTTTGTAATTGTAATACTTTTTCTGTTGTATAAGCACCATAAACATGCAATTTGGCTTCTGGTAATTTTCCCTGAATTATTGGCCATATAGCTGTTTTTAAATATTGAACAGAATTCCAATTAGGCTCGTGCTTAAAATTTCCGATAGAAATAAAATGATTTCGATTCAGAAAAGAAGGGTAGGAATGAAAGGTTTCTAAATTTATGTTGTTCAATAAAAAAGGCACATAATGCAATAATGATTTATCAATATTGAAAGTCTTTTTTAACAATTTCATTTCATATTTTGAAATAATAAGCGTTAAATCACATCGGTAAATACTGGCAATTTCTCGTTTTGCCAAATCATTTTTTAAATGATTTAAAGTAACTGTTTCATTATTTTGAGAGGCGATTTTTCTAGCATGTCTCAAAAAATGCAGATCTTCTGTATCCAAAATCCTTATAGCATCTGGGCAATTTTCAGCAATTCTCCATCCAAATTGTTCTTCGGTAAAAAACCGGTCAAATAAAACAACGTTGGGATTTAATTTCTTCGCCAAATTGTTAAAACTTGAGTCATTTAGCAATATTTCAAACGTTTGGATATTTAATTTCTTAAAGTCAAAAGAAGTCTCTGTTTTTGTGGCAGTACAAACAAAAGTAATGGTAAAATTCTTTTTCTGAAAAAAGTTGATCAATTGCAGCATTCTGCTTCCGGCGGCTGTTGAGTTTGGTTCTGGCCAAACAAATCCTATAATTAAAAGATTTTTCATATTCATTTCAAAAATAGTATTTTATAAAAGGTTATTTAATAAAAAGGTATAAAAAATCCAATTTTATTCTTCATACTTTTAAATTTATTTAAGGCAATAAATTGTTGTTTTTTAACAATTATTTTCCGAAAATTGAATTGCGAATGCAATCAGAGAATTGGGGAAGTCCATATAATTCGTTGAAACTCAAAATTAAATTAACAAAAAATTTCGTTAAAATTGGAATGAAAACGTTATATTTGCAAAAGTTTCTGTAAAATTAAATGGCTATATTTAACTTTACAATAATGGGTCATTGCAATAACTGGATAAATCATTGTATAAATTAATCTTAAAAATTTTCACTTTGCATTCTTCCGTTTTAAATCTAAATGACAACCTTAGCTGTTTGGGGGAAAACAGGTTTAACAATAAACTATAATATTAAAATAATTAATGGCTGGATCGCAAGAAACCTTTGGTAAAAAAGAAAGAGAAAAGAAGCGTTTAAAAAAGAAACAAGATAAACTTCTCAAAAAAGAAGAACGCAAAGCTGGTGGACAGGAGAGTGAGTTTATTTATGTTGATGAATTTGGACAGCTTACAGATACACCAATGGATCCATCGAGAAAAATAAAAGTAGATGCTTCATCTATTGAAATTGGAATTCCTAAAAAGGAAGACAGAGGAGAAGAAGAAGTTGCAGAAAAACAGGGGAAAGTTTCCTTTTTTGATTCCTCAAAAGGATTTGGTTTTATTATAGAAAGCCTGTCGCAAGAAAAATATTTTGTGCATGTTAGTGGAATTTTAGAGGAAATAAAAGAAAATGATAAAGTTAGTTTTGAGCTTGAACGAGGATTAAAAGGAATGAATGCCGTACGAGTAAAAAAGATTTAAAAAAATATAATTTGAATTAAAAGCTGCTTATTAAGCGGCTTTTTTTACGATTTATTTTTAATAATTTGAATTTTATCTTTTGTTGAATTTTTTTTTTTGCACTAAATCAAACCCTTCAATATACATTTTGGTTAAGCAATAATAAATAATTAAAGCCTTATAAATAAGCGTATCTTTGCGCCTTTCAAAAATAAAATTATGGCTACATTTTCAGCATTGGGAATCCGCAAGGAATATATAGAAGCATTAAAGGAACTCGGTATAAAATTACCTACAGAAATTCAGGAGAAAACGATTCCTATATTGCTGAACACTAAAACAGACTTTATTGGTTTGGCACAAACTGGAACAGGAAAAACTGCTGCTTTCGGACTTCCAATATTACATAATATCAATAGTTCATTGCCTTATACCCAAGCTTTAATATTGGCTCCAACAAGAGAATTGGTTCAGCAAATAAAAAAGCAACTGTTTAAATTTACAAAATATACCGATGATAAAATTTTTGTTGAAGGCGTTTACGGTGGCGAAAAAATAGATATCCAAATGAAATCCTTAAAAAGAACCACACATATTATTGTGGCTACTCCAGGAAGATTGTTGGATTTAATTGAAAGGGGAGAAGTTGATTTGAAGAAAATAGCAACCATCGTATTGGATGAGGCCGATGAAATGTTAAGTATGGGTTTTAAACAGGATTTAAACAGAATTTTAAAATTTACAAGCGGTTCAAGAAATACATGGTTATTTTCGGCAACAATGCCAGAAGAAATTCTTAAAATCATAAAAACTTATATGGCCTCAAATACGCCTAAAGTGGCCGTAAACAAAAAGGATTTGGTGAATGTAAATATTACCCATCAATATATTAAAACGGAAGTAAAAGATAAAGTTAATTTGCTTATAAGGCTATTGGAAAGAAGAAGTACGGACAGGGGAATTATTTTTTGCAGAACAAAAGCCGGCGCACAAAATTTAACTGCACAATTGAAAGAAGAAGGTTTTTCTGTTGAAGCTTTGGAAGGTGATATGCAACAAAAAGAACGGGATAAAGTGATGCGCGCATTTAAAAATGGAAGTCTGCAGATTTTAATATCAACAGATGTTTCCGCAAGGGGAATTGATGTGGACAATTTGGCGTTTATTGGTCTCATTCGTTAGTTAAAACTATGCACTTTTAGTGCAAGACTTTCAGTTGCTACCCACTTTTGTATCTTTGAGTTATGAAAGAACAAAGACGAATGGGTCATACTGTTTCTTGGTTGAC
>JAQVGD010000297.1 GCA_028696945.1 Lutibacter sp. | reverse complement strand
GAATATGCGCTATTTTGGCTTTTAAAACCAGTCTTTTTGGAATTAATTGAACTTCTTCCATAGGAACTTCAACACCCAAATCGCCGCGCGCAACCATCAAACAATCGCAATAAGGCGTTATTTTATCGATGTTTGCAACCGCTTCAGGTTTTTCGATCTTTGCGATAATCGGACTTTTATGCGGAGAATTTGCCGCTATCAAATCCCTCAGCTGAATTAAATCTTCCGCAGTTCTTACAAAAGAAAGTGCAATCCAGTCGGCTTCCATTTTAATGGCGAACAAAGCATCTTCAATATCTTTTTTGGTAAGTGCAGGCAGGGAAATTTTTGTGTTGGGCAGGTTCACCCCTTTTTTGGAATTTAATTTTCCGCCGCGCAAAACTTTTGTGGTCACTTGCGAATCCCGGTCTGTTGCGGTAACTTCAAATAACAATTTCCCGTCATCAACCAAAATATGTTCCCCAACCTGAACGTCTTTCGGGAATCTTTTGTAAGTCATAAACGCTTTTTCTTGCGTTCCTTCACATTTTATGGTGGTAAAGGTAAATGTGTCGCCAATAGTCAGAAATATGCCTTCACCCATAACGCCAACGCGCAATTTTGGGCCTTGTAAATCGGCTAAAACCGCCACGTGAAAACCGCGACGCACGTTAATTTCCCTGATTATTTTAATTTTTTCTTCCACATCGGCATAATCGGCATGTGAAAAATTAACCCGGAATACATTTACGCCGGCTTCCATCATGTTTTCCATAATTTCTGCGGAGTTGCAGGCAGGTCCTAATGTTGCTACAATTTTTGTGCGTTTTCTGTTGTTTGCCATAATTAAAATATAAGATTTTCTTTCGATTTTAAGGTTATTGGTTTTATCGAATATGATGTTATTATTTGGTTTATTTTATTTAAATCGGACACTAAACTTTGTATGAAACCATCAGTATTGCAGCCATCTATTTTTAAAAAAAAGTCGACCTTCTTTTTTTCGGGGATTAAATAAGAAGTTGTGCTGTAATTTCCGCCAAATAAACCCTCTTTATATTGGTTGTCAACAAGTTCAATATGCTTGTTGTTGATTAAATAGTAATTGATAAAATTGGCTTCGTCTTTAAATTCAAACAAAGGAAATACGGCTGTTGAATTTTTAAAATCCAGGTTATCTTTAAATCTGGTCAGTTTAATTTTTAAATGGCTGTTTAAAAGAAAAGCCAATCTGTAATCCTCTTCAGTTGAATGAATGCCAATTAATGTGTAATCATCTTCTGAATCAAACGTTAATAGTTGCATAAAAAGAAGGAAAATTTAGTTCAGCAAAAATACCATTGTTTAATTACAGTAACTAATAATATTACGAAATCGTATTCGTTAAGTGGCCTTAACTGATGGTAATTTCATTTTGAAATGCGTAATAAGCTCTTTTTGCCGCAACTTCTTCTGCTTTTTTCTTAGAAGTGGCTCTCCCTTTGGCGATAAGTTCACCTGCCAAAAAAAGTTTTACGCTAAAGTGTTTTATGGCGTCATTGCCTGAATCTTCATAAACTTCAAAAACCAAGTCTTTCTTTTTCTTTTGGCACCATTCTATAAATAAACTCTTATAACTGGTAATTTTACCTTCAAGTATTAGGATATCAACATAAGGCACGATAACTCTTTTGTTGATAAATTTTTGACAATAAGCGTAGCCTCTGTCCAAATAAATGGCGCCAATCAAAGCTTCAAAAATATTTCCGTGAACATTTTCCCCAAAGTTTGAAAGGATGACATTGCTTCTGATAAAACGCAACAAGTCCAAATCTTTTCCAAGTTCATTAAGATGTTCCCTGCTTACAATTTTAGACCGCATTTGGGTTAAATAACCTTCATCGCCTGATGGAACTGCATGAAATAAATGCGCGGCAATCACAGCACTGAGGATGGCGTCGCCCAAAAATTCCAAACGTTCGTAGTTATGCGGATTTCCGGTAGTTTTGTCAAATTCTTTAATGGAACGGTGAACGAAGGCTTTTTGGTAAAATGTAATATTTTTAGGTTTAAAACCTATTATTTTGGTTAAATCATTATAAAAAGTGTCTTCACTTTTTGACCGGGGAGTAATAATTTTTCGAATGAAACCCATTCAGATATGCTGTTAATCAATTTTTTTAAAGAGAACACAGGCATTGTGTCCCCCAAATCCAAAAGTGTTGCTCATAGCAACAGATACATCACGTTTTTGTGCTGTATTGAATGTAAAATTTAATTTACTGTCAATTTGTTCATCATCCGTAAAATGATTTATGGTAGGCGGCACAATTCCGTATTTTATTGCCAAAATTGAAGCGATAGCTTCAACAGCACCGGCAGCACCCAATAAGTGACCGGTCATTGACTTGGTTGAATTGAGATTCAATTTATAAGCGTGTTCTCCAAAAACTTCTAAAATTGCCTTGGTTTCCGCAATATCGCCAAGCGGCGTTGAAGTTCCATGCATATTTATGGCATCAACATCTTCAGGTTTTAAACCGGCATCCCTTAAACAATTTCTCATCACATTTATCGCGCCCAATCCTTCCGGATGCGGTGCGGTGATGTGATAAGCATCAGCAGATAAGCCTCCGCCCGCAATTTCAGCGTAAATTTTTGCGCCTCTTGCTTTGGCATGTCCGTATTCTTCTAAAATAAGTGCACCCGCTCCTTCTCCAG
>JAQVGD010000296.1 GCA_028696945.1 Lutibacter sp. | reverse complement strand
AGATGCTTACCCTTTTCAGGGGGGCTTACTTTTGAAAATAGAAAAATTATAAAAAGAAACGACTGATAATAAGCCGGTTAAAAGTAACGAAGAATCAAAATCGGTTTTTATCGGACGGCAATGATTCCTAATATATTTATTTTGCTCATAATTAGCCTGCCTTATTGTAAGACAATTAAAATAATCCATCCAAAATTCTCGGCAAATCTTCATCTAAATTACCGTTGTAATCTTTATGCGGAATATTTAATTTTTCAAGTGCCAACTTAAAACGTTTGTATCCGCTTTTATCTCTTAATGCCACCCAATTAACGCCCAATTGGTCGCACTGATTTTTGTTTTGTTGCGAAAGCGTATCGGCAACAAACACGTTACTATCACGAGCAATTATTGCATCTGCACTTTCGGGGTTTCCTTTGCCCATTAGTTTAACTTCACATAAGTATTCTTTGCCATTGTTGAGCAAATAAAAATCAATTTCCCTATCTACTTTTTTCCCTTTGTCTTTTACAAAATAAGAAGCATTATAGTTGATTTCGGGAACTTGATACATTTTACATAAAGTTAGCATCAAATATTTTTCGGCACTTTTGCCTGCTGTACTCCATAAACCACCACGTAAAGCAGCACGTTTAACCGCCAAAGTGTTGATAACAACCAAACTTTCAGATACATTCAAATCAACAGAAACACCTTTCATTTTAATTGTCAACGTCAGGTCAATTTCATTTTCCATTTCGATGAGCGATTGAATATTTTGATATAAACTCTCAAAATGTTCGTTTGCTGCTTCTATAACGATTGTTTTTGTCGCTGTACCATACATATTGCTAATTGTCTTTTTATTAAGACCTGAATTTATAGCAATGTCATCAGAAGGCAATGCCTCGTCCATAAATGCTTTTTTATACCAATCAATTGTAATTTCTTTTGAATCTAACTTTGCATAAGCTATTTTCTTGAAAAAATTAACTGCAAATTGAAGGAATTCGGCATTGATCAAATTTACAATTTCGATACGATAGTCTTGCGATTTAATCACGCGAGTAATTATGTTTTTCACTATTTGCTCTGTCAATGTCATTTTGCTATTTCTTTAAATTGCTCTAAGGTTAAAAATCTTGTTGTTCTCTCTTTAAATATAGATTGGTATTTTTGTTTTGATTGCATATATTCAAAATATTTTGGTTCCTGCTCTGTTAGAAAAAATAGTCGTTCTAATGCTTTTGCTGTTCGTCCGACTGTTCCACTTCCTCCAAATGGGTCAAAAACTAGGTCTCCTTTGTATGAATAATATTGAATTACGCGTTTACAAAGTTCAACCGGAAAAATGGCTGAATGAACTTTGTCAAAACAAGGGTCAATTCTCCATACATTTGTTGTTTCATATCCATCTGCGACTTTACTGTCTTCTACTATTTTTGGATCATAACTTCGCATATTCCAATCTAATAGTTTTTCCGTTGATTTGCGATAAACCATTAAATATTCCGTAACCGAATTTGGTTTGTATCCCAATGGTTTACGGTGTTGCATAAATCCACCAATACGATTTTTTACGCTTGCCTCAGGTTTAAGCCAAATTATATCATCAATAAATTCCCAACCATTTTTCACTAAATAAGGATGCAAATCAAAAGGAATGCCATATCGTTTACTTGAATGAGAGCGACTGACACGAGGAATAATGATAGGTGAAGTGTTGACAATTAAAAAGCGTCCTTCTTTTGTTATTCTATGAGTTTCTTGGAAAACTTTATCTAAAAAATCTAAATATGCTTGATAACTTGGATAAATGGAATAATCACGAGCATTATAATATGGAGGTGATGTAAATGTTAAATGAACACTCTCGTTAGGTACATATTTCAATGCTTCCAAAACATCAGCATTAACAACTACATTTTTAAGAAATTCGTATGTTTCAATATGAGGTAAGTTCGATTTTTGTTTTTTTTCTTTAGCAAAATACTCCTTATAAATAACGGTTCTTACCATTTCATTTTCATGGTTTACAAGCGGTCGTAAATGTTCTTCAACGTCTTTGTCATTTTCAAAAACAAGTAATCCACGAATAGCTTGGCAAATTATTTTGGGGTCAGTGTCACTCAAAAATTTGTATAGCAAAGATTTGTTGGTGCTTTTTCTTTGTCGTCCAATAGCAGAAACAATCTCTCTACGAACACCCGTATCTGTTTCTCTGTTATAAAGTTCTAAAAGAGCATTTACATCTGAATTTTCTTTTAATTTTCCTATGTTTTTAACAGCATTAAGTCTTACTTGTGCATGTGGGTGATCTAATAGTTTATATAAAAAATCAGACTGAAAATTACTTGGGAGTTGTCCTAAATTTTCAAGAATGTAGTTAATGCTTCCTGCGTCTCGCTGAGTTTTTACGAGGTTTGCAATATCTCCATTCCCATTGTGTTTCAGTTTGGTTATGTATTCTTTAGTCATCATTTTGATTTAATTTCCAGAAATACAAAGATATATTTTTTTTGTGAGATTTTCGTTATTTTCTTCAGTCAATTAATTCTTTGCCATGTAGCGCTTTTTTTAGAATGAGGCATAACGGGATGAGGCTATGAGCAGTGGCGAAATTTTCGCAAACCATTTGCACAAAGCACCGTACTGCAAAATTACGAAAAAATTTTAATACAGTGTGATTTTCTTGCCATTGCATATAGCCTGTGTTA
>JAQVGD010000107.1 GCA_028696945.1 Lutibacter sp. | reverse complement strand
TATTTAAAATATTTAAAAATAACTTTGCAGAATTTCTGTGAAATCGGATAATTTTTACTTAGCATTTAACAAAATACAGAAAAAATAATTCTAGAATAGAAAATTCCAAGGTTAAAAAACGCAATCTGAAAGGGAAATTGTCCAACATATAAATATTGATTGTTATTTTGTTGTAAATTGAATATCCCTTCCTTCCGCTCTTTCCCTCCTTACCATTTCTTAAATTGCCTACCGCCTACTGCCTTTTTCAACCCTTTTCAAATTCAATAGATTGGTGGGATTGATTCCCAGACCTTTCACATTTTTTTGTGAGAACCGAACAACTTCATCATAATATAATGGAACTACAACCGCAGCCGCCATAATTAAACTATCCATTTCTTGGTACATAACATATCGTTTTTGATTGTTGGTTGTTTGAATTGCCTTTTCATAAAGCGCATCAAATTCTTTTGAACTGTAATGGGTATAATTTGGACCATTTGGCGAGAAATTTTTACTGTGAAATATAAAAAGGTAATTTTCCGCATCTGGATAATCAGCAACCCAACTACCTCTAAATATACTCAACTGTCCGTTAACTTTTGTTTGTCTTAAGGTTGAAGGCGGCATAACGTCAATATTCACATGCAGTCCTGTTCGCTCTAATTCACGTTGAATATATTCACACAAATCTAAATATTGGCTGTCTGTGCTAATGGTAATGGACGGATTCAAATTTCCAGTTTCTTTTATATACGATTGTACCAATTCCTTTGCTTTTTCCGGTTCATAAGTATAGCCTTTCATCGCATGAAATGACGGCATTCCCTTAGGTATAAAACCATTTATAGCAGGTGTTCCAATGCTATTTCGCAAATATTTAATCATTTTAACACGATCAAAACCATAATTAATTGCTTGCCTGATCTTTATGGAATGGACTTCTTTTTGGGTGGCATCTACATAAATTCCCAAATATTCTGTATTCAAATAAGGACCAATAACCATATCAATCTGATTTTTGTAATGTTCCTTAAGTTGCCCTTCAGAAGTTAGTAAATCATCTTTATAAGAAGCGTCAATGCTGCTCATAAAATCGATATTACCCTGAATAAATTGCAAAAACTCACTCTGTTTGTCTGGTAAAAAAGTGATGGAGACAGCTTCCAAATAAGGCAGGCGATTCCCATTTTCATCTTTTTCATGATACTCCTTATTTTTACGAAAAACCAATTTGGTGTTTTCAACCCACAATTTAAATTGAAAGGGTCCTGTTCCTATCGGATTAGCCCTAAAGGTATTTCCAAAATAGGCCACCGCCTCAAAAGGAACCACCGAACAATATTTCATTCCCAACAAACTTAAAAAAGGAGGAAAAGGCTGCTTTAACCGGATGGTGAAAGTGCTGTCGTTTTTTGCTTCAAATTTTTCAACAAAATCCAGCACCCATTTTCCAGGAGATGAAACTTTTGGGTCGAGCAATCGGTTAAAGCTGTATTCAAAATCACTTGCCACTACTGATCTTGTGGAATCTTTGCCAAACAAAATATGTCTGTGAAATTTTATTCCCTTTTTTAAATTAAATGAATACATTTTCCCATCCTCAGAAATCGTCCAGGAATGCGCAATATCAGGTTGAACATTTAAACTGTCATCAAATTGCACCAAGCCATTAAATAATTGATTGGTAGCCCAAATAGTTCGTAAATCTTTTGAAAAAGCAGGATCTAATGTGGTGATATTTGCGTGCTCATTGTACCTGAAAACCGAATTCTCATCATATTTTTTCTTTTTTGATGAACAGGAAACCAACAAGCAACCAATAACCAATAACTTAAAACTTAAAACTGTCAGCCTACTTCTCAAAACCATACTCATGTTCCACTTTACAAATTCTAACTTTAAATGCTTTATACCATGTGCTTCTCCCCTTATCTCTCGCTTCGGTATGTTCTGCATGCGATTTCCATTTTTTTATGGCCTCCAAACTTTCCCAATAACTCACTGTAATTCCCAGTTCATTTCTTGCTGATTCTACGCCCAAAAAACCTTCTTGTATTTTAGCCAGTTCAAGCATTTTATCGGCCATTTCATTGTATTTTAAATCGCCTTCCGTTCTAATTGAAGTAAAAACTACGGCATAATAAGGTGGTTTTGGCGTTTTCGCAATCATTGTCATAAAAATAAATTTCATTACTTTTGCATCCGATAAATGTACAAGAATGAGCGCACAAAAAAAAGTCGCATTTTACACATTGGGGTGTAAACTTAATTTTTCTGAAACTTCCACCATTGCCAGAAGCTTTCAGCATGAAGGTTTTGAACGTGTTGGGTTTGAAGAAGTGGCTGATATATATGTAATTAACACCTGTTCCGTAACGGACAATGCCGATAAAAGGTTTAAAACCATCGTAAAATCCGCTTTAAAATTAAACGAAAAAGCTTTCTTAATTGCCATTGGATGCTATGCCCAATTAAAGCCAAAGGAATTGGCTGCCGTTGATGGCGTGGATTTGGTTTTGGGTGCCACCGAAAAATTTAAGGTGACCAATTATATCAACGATCTTTCTAAAAACGACATGGGTGAAGTGCATTCCTGTGAAATTGAAGATGCCAATTTTTATGTGGGTTCCTACTCTTTTGGCGACAGAACACGTGCCTTTTTAAAGGTTCAGGACGGCTGTGATTATAAATGCACTTATTGCACCATTCCGCTGGCAAGAGGTATTTCCAGAAGCGATACTTTGGAAAATATATTGGAAAATGCCAGAGAAATTTCAGAGAAAGGAATTAAAGAAATTGTGTTAACAGGCGTAAATATTGGGGATTACGGGAAGGGTGAATTAGGAAACAAAAAACATGAACATACCTTTTTTGATTTGGTGAAAGCCTTGGATACTGTTGAAGGCATCCATCGTTTCAGGATTTCATCCATAGAACCCAATTTACTTCAACAAGAAACCATCGATTTTGTGGCTGAATCCAGAAGTTTTGTGCCGCACTTTCATATTCCGCTGCAAAGCGGCAGCGATGCTTTGCTTAAATTAATGAAACGCCGTTATTTGAGGGATACTTACACAAACCGCGTTGAAGCCATCAAAAGCAAAATGCCAAATGCGTGTATTGGGGTTGATGTTATCATTGGTTTTCCGGGAGAAACAGATGAATTATTTCTGGAAACCTACAACTATTTAAACGAATTGGATATTTCCTACTTGCATGTTTTTACCTATTCTGAAAGGCCAAATACAGAAGCCGTTAAAATGGAAGGTGTTGTGCTTCAAAATGTTAGAAACAAACGCAGCAAAATGTTACGGGGCTTGTCCGTTAAAAAGCGCAGGGCCTTTTATGAAAGTCAGTTGGGAAATAATTTAACCGTATTGTTTGAAAGTGAAAACAAAGACGGGTTTATTCACGGATTTACAGAAAATTACGTCAAAGTAAAAACACCTTGGAATCCGGAATTGGTTAATACACTTCATAAAATTACATTAACTGGAATATATGAAGATGGTATTGTGCGTTTTGATTGGCAAAAACAGCCTACTTTTGTTGATTAGATTTAGTGCTTAAAAATAAAAATTGTGATTGATTTATACACTTTTGGTTTATTGGTTTTTACTTCGTTTTTCACCCTGATAAACCCGTTGGGAACCATGCCGATATTTATGTCGATGACCACCACTTTAAGCAAACAACGACGCAAACAAACTGCTAAAAAAGCAACATTGGTGGCCTTTTTTACCATTATTGCCTTTGCTTTCTCGGGCCAGATTTTATTTAAATTCTTCGGAATCTCCGTAAACAGTTTCAGAATAGTTGGCGGCGTTATTTTCTTTACGATGGGCTGGGATATGCTGCAGGCAAGGCTGGGCGGTTTTAAACACACGGATGATGAGCAAAAAATTGATGCTTATGTGGAAGATATTTCCATTACCCCACTGGCAATCCCCATGATATGCGGACCCGGAGCCATCACCAATGCCATTATTTTGATGGAAGATGCAGACAGAGTTCCGCTAAAAATTGTTTTAATTACCACAGTGGCCATCATCCTGTTTTTAACCTATTTAATACTTGTTGGCGCCAGCAAAATTACCGAAAAACTGGGAGCGACAGGAAATAAAGTCATGATGCGTTTAATGGGATTAATTGTGATGGTAATTGCCGTTGAATTTTTCTTCAGCGGATTAAAACCAATTATTTTAGACATCTTAAACAGTTAATGGAAAATCAAAAAACACCTATCTATTTTGTTCCTGGATTGGCGGCAAGTCCAGAAATCTTTGAATTTTTACAATTTCCTGCGGATGAATTTGAACTTCATTTTTTGGAATGGCTTATTCCGTTATCGCCACATGAACCCCTCGAAGCCTACGCAAAAAGAATGAGCGATTTGGTAATTGATGAAAATCCGGTTTTAATAGGCGTTTCTTTCGGTGGAATTATAGTGCAGGAAATGAGCAAACACCTTCATCCTAAAAAAACCATCATTATCTCAAGCGAAAAAAGTCATCATGAATTATCGAAAGCATTAAAATTCATTCAAAAATTAAAAATCTATAAATTATTTCCTTCAAAAATAATTGAAAATATTGAAACATTTTCTTTTTTAGCAGTTGGGGAAACTTCAAAAACCAGATTAAAATTATACAAAAAATATTTTACAGTAAGAGACAGAATGTACTTAGACTGGTCTATTTATAACGTGTTGCACTGGCAACAAAACAAACCGCTTGAAAATGTTCTTCACATTCACGGAACTGATGACGCCATTTTTCCTTCTAAATACATAAAGAATTTTATTCCTGTTGAAAAAGGCACGCATGTAATGGTCATTAACAAAGCAAAAACAATCAGTAAAATAATTATCGATTCACTTAAAATGTTAAAATGAACATGTAGCTATTGTTCCCATCAAATTAATTTGTAATTTACCATTTAAATCCCTTAAAAAATAACTAATATGGACAAGTCAATTAAAGTTTTAGGATTAATTGCGGTGATAATGATAAGTTCCTTATTAATTTTTGCAGCCAACAAATCAGATTCAAAAGCTGACAATTACCTTAAAGAAGGTGATAAAAACACCAGCGAAACCTATCAAATTAAGGCGTTGAAAATTCCTGAAAATCTGGAATTTGCAGGAGAGCGCGTACCTACCGAAAAGGAAGATATTAAAGAGCGGCTGGACAGAGAGTTATTGGTAAATACCTATTGGCAATCCAATACCTTACTGCTGATTAAAAGGGCGCATAAGTTTTTTCCCATCATTGAACCTATTTTAAAACAAAACGGTATTCCAAACGATTTTAAATATTTGGCGGTTATTGAAAGTGGCCTCTTAAACGTAACTTCTCCTGCTGGAGCCAAAGGTTTTTGGCAGATATTGGATGCCACGGCCAAAGAAAACGGTTTGGAAGTCAGCTCAAATATTGATGAACGTTACCACATAGAAAAAGCAACACAAGCCGCTTGCAATTATTTAAAAGCCGCAAAAGCACGTTTTGGAACATGGACATTGGCGGCTGCTGCATACAATGCAGGAAACAGAGGAGTTTCAAGTAAAATGGATACGCAAATGGTAAACAACTATTACGATTTGCTTTTGGGAGATGAAACCGAACGCTACATTTTAAGAATTGTTGCAGTTAAAGAAATCATGGCTAACCCAGAGAAATATGGATTTATCTTTGAAAAAGAAGATTTATATGATGCAACTCCCATTAAAATTATTGAAGTGAACACGCCAATTGCAGATATTGCCCAATACGCTAAAGATTTAGGCATCAATTACAAAATAATGAAGTTACACAATCCGTGGTTGCGTGAAAATACTTTACAGAATAAATCTGGAAAGACCTATCAATTAAAAATCCCAGTTGAAATAAAATGAAACAAGCATAACAAATTTTGATACCTAAAGTAATGATTAAAGGCAGGCTACCCTAATAAAAATAAAATTTAAACAGATGAAGATGACGATAACAACTATTCTCATTTTAATTATTATTGGATTGTCTGCCGGAATTTTAAGCGGATTGGTTGGTGTTGGCGGTGGCGTTATTATGGTACCTTTATTTGTGTTATTTTTAGGGTTGACACAGCATAACGCCCAAGGTTTAAGTTTGGCTGTAATGCTTCCTCCTGTCACGTTTTTGGCCGTTTATAATTATCAAAAAGCAGGCGGCGGCATTGATTGGAGGGTGGCACTTACCGTTTCTTTGCTCTTTGTGATTGGCGGATTTATCGGTTCAAAAATCGCATTGCAAATAGACCAGAGAATGCTTAAAAAAGTGTTCGGATTTTTAATGTTAATTGTTGCCATCAAATTAATTTTTACGAAATAACCATCCATAAAGGCAATGCCGCATTGGCGTTACCAAAATAAAATAACTTCAAATTTTTGTGTATTATTCTTTCAAAAAACAAGTATCTTTGCAATTATGGGACTAAATAATAATGATATTTTTAAAAAACTTCGTGTAGCGCATAAATTACGCGATGATGATATTGTAAAAATATGTAAGCTGGTCGATTTTGAAATTACAAAAAGTGAATTGGGGGCATTCTTCAGAAATGAGACTCATGAGAAATACAAAGAAGTCGGCGATCAAATTTTACGCAATTTTTTAAACGGATTAATTATTCATTTAAGAGGTCCAATGCCGAAAAAAGTGCCTGATAATCTTCCAAAAAAGAATTACAAATAATTAATGCCATTAGAAATTTTTAACAAAATGATTTCTTTACCTCATTAAATTCCGCCATAATTTCTTTTACAATTTCAGCGGCTGGTTTTATTTCATGAATCAAACCAGCAATTTGACCAATTTCCAATTCTCCTTCCTCCAAATTACCTTCAAACATGCCTTGTTTGGCTCTTGCTCTGCCCAATTTTTCTTTTAATTGTTCCACAGTTGGGCATTGTTTATAAAGATCTTGTAATTCATTGAAAAATTTATTTTTTATCAGCCTTACCGGCGCCAATTCTTTTAAGGTTAACAAAGTATCACCATCTTGCGTATCTACCACTTTTTCCTTAAAATTTATATGGGCAGAAGATTCTTGACTCGCCACAAATCGACTTCCAATTTGCACGCCATCGGCTCCTAAAACCATCGCCGCAAGCATTCCTCTTCCTGAAGCGATTCCACCAGCAGCAATTAAAGGAATTTTTAATTTCTCTTTTACCATAGGAATTAAAGTAAAAGTGGTGGTTTCTTCTCGCCCGTTATGTCCGCCTGCCTCAAAACCTTCCGCAACCACGGCATCTACGCCAGCCAACTCCGATTTCAACGCAAAAGCCACGCTGCTCACCACATGCACCACGGTAATCCCTTTTTCATGTAAAAAGGAAGTCCATGTTTTTGGGTTTCCTGCA
Source organism: Lutibacter sp. (assembly GCA_028696945.1). Taxonomy (GTDB): domain Bacteria; phylum Bacteroidota; class Bacteroidia; order Flavobacteriales; family Flavobacteriaceae; genus Lutibacter. The sequence goes on along the minus strand of JAQVGD010000107.1, from coordinate 4,162 downwards.
GAAGTGAACACGATTTTAACACCTTCCTCCACAATTATTTGCATAATTTCCTCAATGTTTGGATACAACATCGGCACATTGACCCCAAAAGGTTTTTGGGTGGCCTTTTTACATTTTCGAATGTGCTCACGCAAAACATCTGGGTACATAGAGCCTGAGCCAATTAATCCCAATCCGCCCGCATTGCTTACTGCGGAAGCCAATCTCCAACCACTATTCCAAACCATTCCAGCCTGAATTATTGGATATTCTATGTTGAACAATTTTGTGATGTTATTTTTCATCTGTTTACATTTTACTTTTAATTGGTACAGCTGCTGTTCGCCATTAATCATTCCTCTGTGTATCAAAATTCGTTATGCTCGTTTCATCTGTTTAATTTTTATTTTTTTGTTGGTACAGCTGCTGTTCGCCATTAATAATTACTTTATGTATCAAAATTCGTTATGCTCGTTTCATCTGTTTACATTTTACTTTTTATTGGTACAGCTGCTGTTCGCCATTAATCATTCCTCTGTGTATCAAAATTTGTTATGGCTCGTTTCATCTAGTTTTTCAGAATTTTAATCGTTTTTATTTTATTGTCGAATTTCAGTTGTATAAAATACAAACCTTGTGATAAATTAGAAATATCTGTGGTTGGATTTGATTTGGTAATTTTTTCTGAGCTTAACCTTTTTCCCAATGTATCAAAAACAACCAATTCCATTTCGGTTACTTGATCTGGGAATTTGAATTTTATTTCATTTTCTGATGGATTTGGATAGGCCACAACCTCCAAAATATCTTCGGCTTCTTCCGTGCTCAACAAGTTAAAAATAGTTTCAAAATTGGGAATTCCATAACCTTCTTGAGCAGTGAAATTTGGATATAAATGCGCAGATTCTTTTACCAATTGTATTATTTCCGCATTGGTTTTATCAGGGAAAGCCTGCCACAAACATGCGATAACACCTGTTAATACTGGTGCTGAAAACGAAGTTCCGTTTGATGAAGCGATACTTCCTGAGGAATTAATGATATAGACTCCCGCGCCTTGTGCACAAACATCGGGCTTTACACGATTGTCGGCCGTGGGGCCATAAGAACTGAAATTAGCAATAACTCCAGTTGCATTTACAGCACCAATACTTAATACAGAAACAGCATCAGCTGGGGCACTGATATAATGCCAAGGGTCATCTCCATCATTTCCAGCAGAATTTACCACAATCATTCCGCGGGAAAAAGCAATTTCTGCACCCCTTGAAATAAAAGTCGTTTTTCCATCCATATCCGCATAGGTATAATTATACTTTGAATTGTCGAAAGTGGTGTAACCCAAAGAAGTGTTGATAACATCAACCCCCAAACTATCGGCCTTTTCGGTAGCCTCCACCCACAAGCTTTCTTCCAATGGCGTTTCATTCACAGCATCTTCAGAAATAAATAAATAGAATTTAGCATCAGGTGCAGTCCCAACAAACTGATTCTCCACATAGCCAGCAATGGTTGACAAAACCGACATTCCGTGGTAATAACCAGTATAAAAATTTTCATTTCTGTTCACAAAATCATAGCCTCCTAAAATCTGGTTGTTGTCACGAATCCGCTTAAAGGCAGCAAAATTATCTACATTGGGAAAGCCAGCATCAATAATGGCAATTTGCATGCCTCCGCCTGTAAAATTATTTTGATGCAATACATTTCCTTTTAACATTTGAATTTGATTGGCAGCATTTCCGTAATTAAAGTCTGTTGTAAAATCCAATTTATCTGTTTTATGATCTACTTTTTCCTGATTTTCGTCTTTGCCAGAAGTATTTAAAGATTTATTGGCATATTCAACTTTACTAACAAAATTAAGGTCCAATAAATTGGTAATATCCGTTTGAGTTCCTTGGATATGCAACGCATTTAACCATTTCGATTTCGCTTTAACCGTAATTCCAGTTGCATTTTTAATTTGAGTGATATAAGAAGCTTCTACTGGAATATCTTTTAAATCGAGGTCAATATTGTATCGCATTCTTCTGTCTAAAGCGCGTTGCGACAACATGGATAAAGGAGAAGCCATAAATATAGTTTGACTCGGTTTATCCTTGAAAAATATCCAAGCATCTTCCACTTGCGCCAAAGCAATATTCAATGAAAATAAAAATAGAAGTGTTAGAAGTAGTTTTGTTTTCACAATATATTTTTGGAATTGATGTTCCGAAAGTACTCATTTTTATTGAAAAATAAGGTGCAACTATTATTTTTAACAACCACATTTAACAATGAACTCTTCTTGATTTTTTCTAATTGGCTGTAAAATGATCCTTTTACCCTATATTTTATCTTTTTCTTACTCCGTAGTTAAGGCTATGCAGCGCAAAAAAGGTTACATCAGGAACAAAAATTCCTATTTTTCGCTTCAATCAAAAAAGTCAAGATGAGTTCTATAAATTTTTCCTTTGTAAAACTTTGTGGCTCTTTGTGAAGCTCTGTGAAATAACTGTAACACTATTTTGCACAAAGAAAATAGACAAAGACTCACAAAATTGAAAGACCAATTAAATTTGAAGCGATGCCAAAAATAATAATTAAAGGTTATGATATTACGCCCGAGCCCAATAATTCATCATTGATATACCAAGCCACAAACTGACCTTCAGTAATGGCAGATTGTCTTTTTTTGAATGCTACATACAAACCTTTTTCTACTTTGTATAAGGTAGCTTCATCCAATGCCTGACGGTAACGAATGCGTGCCAATACGTTCATGTTTTCTCCATTTTTTAAGGCCAAATCTGGCCTAATCCAATGCAATTCTTCATTGGTAACAAACAAAACATTGCGATACAAACCTGGATGTTCTTTGCCTTCGCCAGTGTAAATTACATTTTCATTTACATCGGTATCAATCACAAACAAAGGTTCAATAGTTCCTCCAACAGCCAAACCCTTACGTTGTCCTTTGGTAAAATAATGAGCACCTTGATGTTTTGCGACTATTTTTCCGTCGGAAATTTGGTAGTTGTATTTTGTGGAGAAAAATGCCAATTCCGCTTCTTTTGTTTCGAAGGAAGGAATTTCTCTGTTGTAAATTTCTGAATTTTCAGGTATTTGAACAATGACACCCTCTTTTGGTTTTAATTTCTGTTGCAAAAACTCTGGCAACCGCACTTTTCCAATAAAACACAAGCCTTGAGAGTCTTTCTTTTCCGCAGTGATTAAATCCTGCTCGGCAGCTATTTTACGAACTTCCGGTTTTGTTAATTCTCCGATTGGAAATAAAGCTTTAGATAGTTGATCTTGTGATAACTGGCATAAAAAATACGATTGGTCTTTATTTTTGTCTTTTCCAGCCAGCAATTTATAAACTGTTTCTCCATTTACAAGTTCTTCTCCTTTTCTGCAATAATGTCCAGTAGCCACATAATCTGCACCCAATTCCAAGGCGATTTTTAAAAAAGCATCAAATTTTATTTCCCGGTTACACAACACATCTGGATTTGGGGTGCGCCCAAGTTCATATTCCTTAAACATATAATCAACAATACGTTCCTTGTACTCCACACTTAAATCCACCACCTGAAAAGGAATTCCTAACTTATCGGCCACCAACATCGCATCGTTACTGTCTTCCAGCCACGGACATTCATTGGAAATGGTTACAGAATCATCGTGCCAGTTTTTCATAAACAAGCCAATCACTTCATACCCTTGCTCCTTTAATATATAGGCTGCAACACTGCTATCCACACCGCCTGAAAGTCCAACAATTACGCGTTTCATTTTAATTTCATTTTAGTTTGCAAAGTTACGGATAAGTTTTTTGAAGGAAAAGTTAATGTTTAAAGTTGGAAGTCGGAAGTCGGAAGACGGAAGTCGGAAGTCGGAAGACGGAAATCGGAAGACGGAAGTCGGAAGTCGGAAGGCGGAAGTCGGAAGACGGAAGACGGAAGTCGGAAGACGGAAGTCGGAAGACGGAAGACGGAAGACGGAAGTCGGAAGTCGGAAGTCGGAAGTCGGAAGTCGGAAGACGGAAGACGGAAGACGGAAGACGGAAGACGGAAGTCGGAAGACGGAAGTCGGAAGTCGGAAGACGGAAGACGGAAGTCGGAAGTCGGAAGTCGGAAGTCGGAAGTCGGAAGACGGAAGTCGGAAGTCGGAAGTCGGAAGACAGGAGTCGGAAGTC
>JAQVGD010000106.1 GCA_028696945.1 Lutibacter sp. | reverse complement strand
ACAAGGAATATTTTTCCCGTTTTCGTCGAATAAGCTGGTCATTCCGATTTTTCTACCTATTAACCCAGACATTCTAATTTAATTATTAATTATTATTCTACTTTTATTCAAAAAAACAGGGTTAAAAATACTTCAACCCTGATGTATTTTTTTCGTTTTTCCTTCGTCAATCGCTCCGGACATGTCTTGAAAGGATCTTCCTTTCAGTTTAATTTTGTTGAGATTCCGAAATAAACCAGCCTGTTGGCATTGGCAGGTTCGGAAGGTATTCAACACATTATTTCTTATTGAATAAGAAAATAAAGTTTCATTAAACTTTAATTTCTACTTCAACGCCACTTGGCAGTTCTAACTTCATTAAAGCATCAATAGTTTTTGATGATGAACTATAAATGTCTAACAAACGTTTGTAAGAACTCAATTGGAATTGCTCTCTAGATTTTTTGTTTACGTGCGGAGAACGCAATACGGTAAAAATCTTTTTATGTGTAGGTAATGGAATTGGACCGTTTACAACAGCACCAGTGCTTTTTACCGTTTTAACGATTTTCTCAGCAGATTTATCTACCAAATTGTAATCGTATGATTTTAATTTTATTCTAATTTTTTGACTCATCGTTTAATAATTTAGAGATTATCCTTTGGCTTTTGCAATTACTTCTTCTGCAATGTTATTTGGTGTTTCAGCATAATGTGAAAATTCCATTGATGACGTTGCTCTACCTGATGACAAAGTTCTTAATGTAGTTACATAACCAAACATTTCTGATAACGGAACGGTTGCTTTTACAACTTTTGCACCAGCTCTATCATCCATCGCAGTTACTTGGCCTCTTCTTCTGTTTAAATCACCAACAATATCCCCCATATTTATTTCAGGAGTAACCACGTCAATTTTCATAATTGGCTCAAGAATAACTGCTTTTGCAGCTCTTGCAGCAACTTTATATCCCATTTTAGCTGCCAATTCGAATGACAATGCGTCAGAATCCACCGCATGGAAAGAGCCATCATATAAAGTAATCTTCATACTGTCCATTTCGTATCCAGCTAAAGGACCATTTTTCATAGCCAATTTAAATCCTTTTTCAACTGATGGAATAAACTCTTTAGGTATATTACCTCCTTTTACATCGTTAACAAATATCAATCCAGTTTCACCTTCATTAGCTGGTTCCATAATAAATTTAATATCTGCAAACTTACCGCGTCCACCAGATTGTTTCTTATAAACTTCACGGTGATCCGCCTTTGTAGTAATTGCTTCTTTATATTCAACCTGTGGTTGACCTTCATTTACTTCAACTTTAAACTCACGCTTTAAACGATCAACAATAATTTCTAAGTGCAATTCACCCATTCCCGAAATAATTGTTTGACCAGAAGCTTCATCAGTTTTTACAGTAAATGTTGGATCTTCTTCAGCCAATTTACTTAAAGCCATTCCTAATTTATCAACATCTGCCTTTGTTTTAGGCTCAACCGCAATACCGATTACAGGATCAGGAAAGTTTATAGATTCCAAAATAATCGGAAACTTTTCATCACACATAGTATCCCCAGTTTTGATGTCCTTAAACCCAACACCAGCACCTATATCTCCAGCTTCTATAAAATCAATTGCGTTTTGTTTATTGGAGTGCATTTGGTAAATACGTGAGATACGTTCTTTTTTACCAGAACGACTATTTAGTATATAAGAACCTGCATCCAGACGCCCAGAATATGCTCTAAAAAATGCCAAACGACCAACAAAAGGATCGGTTGCAATTTTAAATGCAAGCGCAGCAAATGGTTCTTTTACACTAGGTTTACGCAATTCTTCTTTTTCTGTATTTGGGTTAATACCAATAACACCTTCTTTATCGATTGGTGCGGGTAAATAACGACAAACTGCGTCTAATAAAAATTGTACGCCTCTATTTTTAAATGAAGAACCACAGACCATTGGAATAATTGACATATCCATTACAGCAGCACGAAGCGCAGCATGCACCTCATCTTCGGTAATAGAATCTTCATCTTCCATATATTTTTCTAAAAGATTTTCGTCATAAGCGGCAACTTCTTCAATCAATTTACCACGTAACTCACGAGCTTCTTCTTTTAAGTCTTCAGGTATTTCAACAACATCAAATGTAGATCCCATTGTTTCATCGTGAAAAATAACCGCACGATTTTTTATCAAATCTACAATTCCTCTAAAGTTCTCTTCATCACCAATATTTAGAACAATAGGTACTGCATTAGAACCTAACATTTCTCTAACTTGTTGACAAACATTTAAAAAGTTTGCACCTTGACGATCCATTTTATTTACAAACCCAATTCTTGGTACTTTGTAGTTATCGGCCAATCTCCAGTTAGTTTCAGATTGAGGTTCAACACCATCAACTGCACTAAATAAGAAAACCAATCCATCTAATACTCTCAAGGAACGATTTACTTCAACAGTAAAGTCAACGTGACCAGGAGTATCAATAATATTAAAGTGATAACTCTTTGCATCAGCAGTAGGTTCTCCATTCTCTGTAGGGAATTTCCATTCACATGTTGTAGCAGCAGAAGTGATTGTAATACCTCTTTCCTGCTCTTGCTCCATCCAGTCCATAGTTGCAGCACCGTCATGCACTTCGCCTAATTTATGTGAAACCCCTGTATAATAAAGAATCCGCTCTGTTGTTGTAGTTTTACCTGCATCAATATGAGCTGCAATTCCAATATTTCTTGTATATTTTAAATCTCTTGCCATTTTTACTTATTAAAATCTAAGGTGAGAGAATGCTTTATTAGCATCAGCCATTTTATGGACATCCATTCTTTTTTTAACTGCAGCACCTTCTTCTTTTGCGGCAGCTAACACCTCACCAGCCAATCGTTGGGCCATTGATTTTTCATTGCGTTTTCTTGAATATAAAATCAACCATTTAATCGCAATAGAAACCTTACGATCTGGTCTGATTTGTTGTGGAATTTGAAAAGTTGCCCCGCCAACCCTACGGCTGCGAACCTCAACTTGTGGCATAACGTTGCTTAATGCGTCCTTCCAAATTTCTAATGATGATTTTTCCTGATCTTGTTTTTTTGTTTCTACAATGTCCAATGCATCGTAAAACACTTTGAAAGCCGTAGATTTTTTACCGTCCCACATCAAGTTATTCACAAAACGTGTCACTAACTGATCGTTAAACTTTGGATCTGGTAAAAGCACTCTTTTTTTCGCTGCTCTTTTTCTCATGTCTTTACATTAAAGTTTTTAAATTACTTTTTAGGGGCTTTTGTACCATATTTAGAGCGACGTTGCGTTCTACCGTCAACACCTGCAGTATCTAATGCACCACGTACAATATGATACCTAACTCCCGGCAAATCTTTAACCCTTCCACCTCTAACTAATACTATCGAGTGCTCTTGTAAATTATGTCCTTCCCCAGGAATGTAAGCGTTTACCTCATTGCCATTTGTTAACCTAACCCTTGCTACTTTACGCATCGCTGAGTTTGGTTTTTTTGGTGTTGTGGTGTAAACACGTGTACACACTCCTCTTCGTTGAGGACAAGAATCTAAAGCAGCCGATTTACTCTTCTTAGTTATTTTGGTTCTTCCTTTTCGTACTAATTGCGAAATTGTTGGCATACTGAAATTTTGTTATAAATTACTTTTAATATATTATGCTCTTTTAAAAGAGTTTGCAAATGTACAATTATTTTCTTTTTAATCAAATATGAATATATTTATTTTTTTAATTAAATTAACACCATATAATAAGGTATGTTGGTGGGTTTAATTGTTGATTCGTTTAATCGTGGAATTGTTGAGCGCACTCCAAAAAGTGGCTAATGCTAAAAAATCAGTTTTCCCCAACCCTAAAGGGCGACTGATTTTCAGCAACTTCTCCCTTTAGGGTAGGGGTAAAAAGTTGCTGAAAATTGAATGTTGGACTTCTCGGAGTGGGCTCAATTGTTTATTTTTTTAATCGTGTAATTGTTTAATTGTTTAATTGTGGAATCGTAGATTTATGGGATCCTTCATTTCAAATTTGTCTTTTCTCTCTTTTCTCTTTTCTTATAAACTTTTTAATCGGCTAATTGGCTCATTTTCTGTCTTTTTCCCCTATTTTATTTTCTCCTTTTGAAAAATTTTAATTGACTCATCTGCTAATTGGCTAATTGCCTAATTAATGAAACGCAACTTTTTCAAAATATTTACATCTAAATTAATAAGTCATAAATAATTTAATAAGAGATTGTCGTCTTTTTAATTATTCTCAATAAACTATTGAGACTTCTACTGGTAAAAGGAAGAAATCTTAACATCTTTTAAGACTTTAACGTAAAAAAATTTGGTTTATTAACAAATTATTAAGATTTTTGGCGTGATTAATTCAAATAATTATATAATGAAAACAAAGTTAAATAGTTTTTTAACGCTGTTACTGGCGTTGATGGTGCAAATAACATTTGCCCAAGAAAAAACTGTTACGGGTAACGTTTCCGACGCAAGCGGACCATTACCTGGTGTAACAGTGCTTATTAAAGGTACCAAAACGGGTACACAAACCGATTTTGATGGGAATTATTCCATTAAAGCCACAACTGGAACTGTTCTTCAATTTAGTTTTATTGGAATGAAAAGCGTTGAACAAGCTGTAGGCGCTTCAAACAGTATCAATATTGTGATGCAAGAAGATGCACAAAGCTTAGAAGAGGTTGTTGTGACTGCTTTAGGTATTTCCAGGGAAAAAAAATCACTGGGCTATGCTTCCCAAACAGTTGGAGGAGAAGATGTCTCTACGGTTAAATCTGACAACATAACCAATGCCCTATCAGGTAAAGTTGCTGGGGTTCAGATTAAACGAAACACCAACATGGGTGGTTCTACCAACGTAGTAATTCGTGGAAATACTTCATTAACTGGAGACAACCAAGCATTATTTGTGGTAGATGGTGTTCCTATGAGTAACGCCAACTTAAATAGTGCTACTCAAAGCACAGCTGGAGCTGGTTATGATTATGGTAACTTTGCATCGGATATCAACTCCGATGATGTTGAATCTATTAACGTATTGAAAGGAGCTGCCGCAACTGCGTTATATGGTTCAAGAGCTGCAAATGGAGCAATTATTATTACCACTAAAAAAGGCACTAAAAATAACAAAATTGACATTACTGTAAATTCTGGTATCACTATAGGTTCTTTTGATAAATCTACTATGGTTAAATACCAAAAAGAATATGGCTCGGGTTATGGTCAGGGCTGGTATGGCCCAGACGGAGATATGGATTTTGACCAAGAAGATGTTGATGGAGATGGGCTTATTGACAATGTAGTCCCTTTATATGAAGACGCCTCTTTTGGTGCTAGATTTGATCCATCAATAATGGTATTCCATTGGGACGCTTTAGATCCAGATTCACCTTATTATATGCAAAAACGACCTTGGGTTGCAGGAGCAAACGACCCTACTACTTTCTTTGAAACTGCGGTTACTTACAACAACAATATTTCCATCGCTGGTAGTACCGACAAAGAAACTTATCGTTTTTCTTACACCAATTTATCGCAAGATGGTATAATGCCAAACAGCAGCCTAAAAAGAAATACCTTCGCTTTAAACGCATCGTCTAAATTAAACGATAGATTAACGGTTTCTGCCAGTGCTAACTTTGTTAAAACAGATACAAAAGGACGTAATGAAACAGGCTATAATGATAATATTCTTACTTCATTTAGACAATGGTTTCAAACCAACATAGATATTAAAGAACAAGAAGACATGTATTTCAGAACAAGACGAAATGTAACTTGGAATCCTGGCTATTACGATGATTTAAACCCAATTTTTTGGGATAACCCTTATTGGACACGTTACGAAAATTATGAAACAGATAATAGAAGTCGTCTTTTTGGTAACATGGGATTAAATTACAAATTAACCGATTGGTTAAATGTTGACGGAAAGGTTTCGGTCGATACCTATTCATATATTCAAGAGCAAAGGATTAATAAAGGAAGTAACCCTGTTGCAAAATATACACGTTATAATGTTGATTTCACAGAGCTAAACTACGATTTGATGTTAAACTTCAATAAAGATTTAACAGACAAAATCAACCTTAGTGGGGTGGTTGGTACAAATATTAGAAGAAGTCACCAAAGATCATTCTATGCCACAACCAATGGAGGATTGGTTGCTGATCGTATATTTTCATTTACCAACTCCGCAAGCCCAATGGTAGCTCCTGGAGAAAGTGACGAAAAAATTGGTGTTGACGGTGTTTACGGATTGTTGTCATTTGGCTACGATAAAACATTCTATATTGATGTAACTGGAAGACAAGATCATTCATCTACTTTACCTTCGAATAATAGCGACTATTTTTACCCATCTGTAGCAACCAGCTTTATTTTCTCTGAAGTTCTTGACGCACCTTGGTTGTCATTTGGTAAAGCGCGATTAAACTATGCTGAAGTAGGTAACAGTGCTGGTTTTGGTCAATTAAAAGATATACTTAGCTATTCTTATCAATTTGATGGCAATGCGATGTACTCTGTTAGTGGCACAAAAAGAAATCCCAATTTAAAACCCGAAAGTACCACAAGTATTGAAGCAGGTTTAGAAATGTATTTCTTTAGCAGACGATTAGGATTTGATTTATCATGGTATAAAACAAACACCAAAGATCAAATTATGCCTGTAGCTGTATCTAATGCAACTGGCTATACCGATAAAATTGTAAACGCAGGTGAAGTTGAAAATAAAGGATTTGAAGTTTCCTTATTTGCCACTCCTATTAAAACTGAAGATTTCAAATGGGATATTAACGTAAACTGGGCTCAAAATGATAACAAAGTTTTATCACTTTTTGATGAAGTTACCAATTTAGAATTAGGTTCTTTCCAAGGTGGAGTTACCTTAAATGCTACTATTGGACAACCTTATGGAGTATGGCAAGGCACAGATTATGTATATCATAGTAATGGAAAACCAATCGTTGATGAAACTACTGGAAGATACTTAGTTAATTCTTCTGCAAGTAATAATATTGGTAATATGAACCCAGACTGGAATGCGGGAATCAGCAATAAATTCAGCTATAAAAACTTTAACTTGAGTTTCTTAATAGACATACAACAAGGCGGTGATATTTTCTCATTAGATACATGGTATGGTTTTGCGACAGGTTTGTATGATAGAAGTGCTGGTTTAAATGATAAAGGAAATCCTAAACGTGATCCAGTTTCTCAAGGCGGAGGTATCCTATTGTCTGGCGTAAAAGCTGACGGAACCCCAAACACAACCTATACTAGCATGAGTGATTATAGTAATGCAACGGGATATTATAGTGCATCTAATGCGCAACATATATATGATGCCTCTTACGTAAAACTAAGAGAGGTTGCTTTTTCATATACCTTGCCTTCAAAACTATTGGTTAATAGTTTCGTTAGCGGAGTACAGTTCAGTGTAATTGGTTCTAACCTATGGATTATCTCTAAAAATATACCTTATGCTGACCCTGAAGCTGGGTTAAGTTCAGGTAATTTACAAGGTTACCAAAGTGGGGTAATGCCAACAACTCGTGAATTAGGCTTCAACGTAAAAGTTCAATTTTAATATAAGTAAATTATGAAAAAAATATCAATAATATTACTGTCCCTATTTTTAGTATATTCTTGTACTGATAATTTAGAGGATTTGAATATCGACAAAAAGCATGCTTCTGAGGCTACTCCAGAATCATTCTTGTCAAATGCTCAGAAAAACCTGACTGACTTTTTGTCGAACATGAACGTAAATAGAAATATTTTAAGACAATGGGTGCAACATTCTAGCACAACTACTTATCATGATGAATCTAATTATAACATCACCAACAGAAAAAATCCAGATAACTTTTGGGCAGCAATGTATAGAGATGTGTTGAAAGATTTGGACGAAAGTGCTAGAATTATAAATAATGAACCTATGGCACCAGTAGGAATTGGAGGTACCAATCTTCAAAAAAATCAGTTGGCTGTTAATGAAGTAATGCAGGTTTATACCTACTCTTTACTCGTGGAAACCTTTGGTGATATTCCTTACTCAGAAGCATTGGATATTGATAACGTACTGCCTAAGTATGATGATGGTGAAACAGTTTATAAAGATTTAATTAACAGGTTATCGGCAGCCATAACGGATATAGATACTTCAGATGACAGTTATGGAACTGCAGATTTAATTTACGGTGGCAATATGGAAAATTGGAAAATGTTTGCTGCCTCTCTAAAATTAAAATTGGGCTTAAGAATATATGATGCAGATAATACTTTTGGCGCAGATGCTGTTCAAACAGCAGTAACGAGTGGGGTATTTCAATCCAATGCTGACAATGCTCTTTTTAGATACCTAAATTCTCCACCTAACACCAATCAAATGTGGGTAGATTTAGTGCAAAGCGGCAGAAAAGATTTTGTTGCCGCCAATACACTTGTTGACGCCATGAATGCAATAAATGACCCAAGACGGGCCGTGTATTTTACACTATTTGATGGTATTTATAAAGGTGGTGTTTATGCAACCAGTAATAGTAAGTATAATGCCAACTCGCATTTAGGTGATATATTTCATGAGCCAACGTTGCCACAAATTCTTTTAGATTATTCAACTGTAGAATTTTTGTTGGCAGAAGCTGCTGAACGTTCTATAGTAGGAACTCCTGCTGTTGCCGCTATCCATTATAACAATGCAATTACTGCTTCTTTTGACTATTATGATGTTTCTGGGGTTGGTGCATATTTATTACAACCAGATGTAGCATACACTACAGCAACGGGTACTTGGAAACAAAAAATTGGTACTCAAAAATGGATTGCTCTTTACAATCAGGGTTTTGAGGCATGGGCTGAATATAGAAGGTTAGATTTTCCTGTTTTAACAGCACCTCCTGGAGCTGTTGATGCGGCTGAAGGAAAAGTTCCTGTTAGATTTACCTATCCGAATGGAGAACAAACAAAGAATGGTGCTAATTACACCGCTGGTTCCGCTGCAATTGGTGGTGATAAATTAACCACTAAATTGTTCTGGGATAGATTTTAATTTATCTTATTATCAAGTTTAATTTAAAAGACCCTCTAAAAAGAGGGTCTTTTTCATATTTATCTACCCTAGTAATAATTAATTCTATTGATTTATTAGGCATTACAAATTCTCTCTTCAAACTTTATTACTTAAAACACACAAATCTACGCAACCAAAATAAAAAAAATTCATCTATACTAACATATACCAAACTTATCTAATAAAAAATATTCTAATTACTTTAACAAAAAATTAGGATATTTAACAAATTATTAAGATTTTTGGTAATTAATTAATTCAAATAATTATATAATGAAAACAAAGTTAAATGGTTTTTTAACGCTATTACTGGCGTTTGCGGTGCAAATAACATTTGCCCAAGAAAAAACTGTTACGGGTAACGTTTCCGACGCAAGCGGACCATTACCTGGTGTAACAGTACTTATTAAAGGTACCAAAACAGGTACACAAACTGATTTTGACGGAAACTTTTCAATCAGAGTCAATACCGGAGCCGTATTGCAATACAGTTTTATGGGTATGACAACAGTTGAAAAAACTGTTGGTGCTTCAAATATTATCGATGTAACAATGCAAGAAAGTGCAGAATCACTAGAAGAAATTGTAATTGTTGGTTACGGTACAACAACAAAACAATCATTTACAGGTACTGCAACAGTAGTAAAATCTGAAAAATTAGCTTTAAAAAGCGTTTCAAATGTTTCGCAAGCTTTAGCAGGTGAAGTTGCTGGTGTAAATGTAATTAACACATCTGGTCAACCTGGAACAGTAGCCACCATACGTATTAGAGGTTTTGGATCTGTAAATGGTAATAGAGATCCTTTATATGTTCTCGATGGAGTGCCATTTTCAGGAAGTATTAACTCAATTAATCCTTCAGATATTGAATCTACTACAGTATTGAAAGATGCTACAGCAACAGCGATATATGGTTCTAGAGGTGCAAATGGTGTAATTTTAATCACAACTAAATCAGGTAAATCTGGTGCTCCAGTGATTGAAGTAAATATTAAAACTGGAGAAAATTATAACAGCTTACCACGTTATGATGTTATAAAATCACCAGAAGAATTTATAGAATTATCTTGGCTTGCAATGGGGAATAGAAGTTTAGATATCAACCCTACGAGTGACAATGTTGCTTATGCAAACAATTATTTATTTTCAAGCAGAGGAATTGATTCAAAATACAATATGTGGGATGTTGCAGATGTTTCTGAATTAATAGATCCTACTACTGGAAAAGTTAGAGCAGGGGTTCAAAGAAAATACAATCCTGAAAATTGGGAAGATTATGGTTTCCAATCATCAAGTAGAACTGAGTTAGATTTAAAAATGAGTGGAGGTAATGAAAACACACAATATTTTTCTTCATTTGGATTTTTAGATGATAAGGGCTACGTAATTAATTCTGCTTACAAACGATATACAACGCGTTTAAATATCACTCATAAACCTAAAGAATGGTTAACTGCCAATGCCAATATTGGCTATGTTTATTCTGAAACAAAAAATAATGGACAATCTGAAGACTCTGGTAGTGTATTTTGGTTTGTAGATAATATCCCTTCTATTTACCCGCTTTTTGAACGTGATGCAAATGGAGAATTAATACCAGATGAAATATATGGAGGATATGTTTATGATTATGGAGTTGGTAGAGGTTTTGGAGCATTAACAAACTCCATAGCAGATGCAAAATATGACAAAGATGGTAATGACAGACATGAAATAAATGGGAATTTCTCAATAAACTTTAAGCTTGCAGAAGGATTGACCTTTGAAAATCAATATGGAGCGCAATACTATAATAGAACTTATAACAGTATTAGAAACCCTTTTTATGGTAGTGGTGCCAGTAATGGCGGTAGTATTTACAAAACATTAAGTAATGCACTTACACAAAATTTACTTAGTTTAGTTAGATATAAAAAATCATTTGATGAGAGTAATCTTGAGATTTTATTAGCTCATGAGGCTAATACATATACTTATAATATAAGTACTGCAAGTAAAGAAAAAGTTGTTAACTTAGAGAATGGTTTAGATGTGTTAAACAATTACGTTGTGACTTCATCTCCTTCAACCGGTTATCAATTAAATACTGACCTTGAAAGTTATTTTGGACAAGTAAATTTTAGTTTACAAGATAAATATTACTTTACAGGTTCTGTAAGACGTGATGGATCTTCAAGATTTGCAAATGATAAATGGGGAACTTTTGGATCTGTTGGAGCTTCTTGGATTATGAATAAAGAATCATTTATGGAAAATGTTGATTTTGTAAATTATTTAAAATTAAAAGCAAGTTATGGTTTATTAGGAGATCAAGCAGGTGCTGGAATTTATTCAGGTCAAAATAGCTACTCTATTAATAATTTGAATGATGAAATTTCACTAAGTGTTAATGCAATTCAAAATCCAGACTTAACTTGGGAAACTTAAAAAATATTTCAAACTGGTTTAGAGTTTACTTTA
>JAQVGD010000295.1 GCA_028696945.1 Lutibacter sp. | reverse complement strand
GCTATCAGCTGAAACTGCTGATGTCGAACCGTCAGAAATCTTGCCGGGAGTTTTTTCCCAGCGCGACCAGTCGTTATTCAAATGGCCCTCGATCTGATGTGCCGAGGTCGCTGAACCAAAAAGAAAACCTGGTGGAAATTTATTTTTCATACATAAGCTGGCAAATTGCTTGGCGGTGTTTTTTGATTGATGTTCGAACATTCCTTAAACAAAAATCCGAATGATTGCGCGCTTAGCGCGCCAAACTAAACGCTCGGGCGGGCAAAAAGGAAGAGGGTTTGGGGGAAAGAATTTTTGCCCGCCCTCGCTTTCCGCCGACGAATTTCATGCCAATGAAGTTGGCGCGCCGCCTTTAATTAAAGAATTGACCAACAAGCCGCAATTCTTTGTCGGAAGTAATAATCGGTTGGCCGTTAATAAAAATAGACCAAGTTGATTTATTGTAGTCGTATTCTGCTGTCGCACCAACATAATTTACATTCCACGATTTCAGAACATCAGCGACATTTGATAATTTTGTAACTTTCCCAGAAGAAATTTGAACTTTGTAATAATTTCTTTCGGGTGTTTTGCTACAATCATCTCGATTAGTCCATGGTTTTTCTGCCTGATATACCGCTTCTTCGTCATCAGAAGAAATAGCAAGAACCGAAACACGGTTACCGGAACCACCGATTGTTCCTAAAATGTTTCCAGAAACAGGGTCAATAATATTGTAAACACTAGATGCAGAACCGCTAAAATCGTTGCACACATCGACAACCGAATCTTTTACAACTGCCATTGCTTTACCGCTTTCACTGGTAAAGCCAGACGCAAAATCAACCATCGTTTTAAACATTTGGTTATTGTTTAAATCAAAATACCAAGGCCTAGAAAATTCACCAAGTGCCTCGTTTAAAATCACTTTATTGTCGTTTCTCCATACCGAGCCGAAAAATGCAGAAGCATTAGACCCCTGTTTTATTATTTGGTCTTTTTGGTCTGCTAAAGTGAATAGATGGACATAATAGCTGTTATTTCCATCTGTTGGCGCATACTTTTGGTCCCAAATAAACAATTGTTTTTCGTCTGGCGAATAAGAAACGCTCAAAACTTGTCTTTTGGGAATAAATAAATCTTTCAGTTCTTTTGTTGTGAGATTAAGAATCTGTAATTTGCTTTCTAAATTTACTAACAAGAATTTATTATCAGGACTTAACTTGAAATTGTTTGGGTATTCACCAACCTTACCAACTTCGGCTAAAATTTCCGGCTCTTCATTTCCAACTTTGCGCAAAATTTTCACCGTCGGCCAAGTTCGAGAACCGTTACTTATTGTCTTAACTTGTTGCATATAAATCACAACTGGCAAATGCCCTGACTGTGAATTAGGCGTTTCAGTAGTTTGAGATACATTTTGGTTGTTTGTAGGTGCTAGCTGTTCTGTTTGAGAAATATCTTTGTTGTTTATAAAATCATAATATCCTACAACTCCGAGAGCGCCGACCAATAAAACAATCAAAACCCCAACAACAATTTTTAAATTACGATTTGAACTTTGAGATGGAATACTGGAAAAATTTTGCCCTTGATTTTTCAAATTGCTATCTTGCTGATTTAATTTGTTTTCATTTGATTTTTCCATATTTTTGTCCTTTATTGTTTTGACTAAAAAATAAATTGTTAGCCAATTTAAGGAGTTGAAGTTATTACTTATGTTTTGCACCAAAATATCATTTCAATAAATCATCAACCTGAACTTCTAAAGCTTTGGCAATTTTTTGCAAAGTTCTAATGGTAGGGTTGGTAATTCCGCCAGTTTCAAGTTTAATTATGGAATTATAAGAAACATCGGCCAATTTTGAGAGGCGATCTTGGGACAAGCCTTTGGCTTGTCTTAATTTTTTTATATTCTTGCCAATTTTATTCAATTCTAAAATACTTATATTATAATAATGGTATGATAAAATAGTATTATGGAAGCTTGTATCTTAAAACTATTATTAAAATACATCTTTTCCTTGCTTTTTACAAGGGAGTTTACTGTTGTATGCGCAAGGGTGAGTGAGGTAAACACAACTCCACTTATGGTGGCGTATTTTGCTTTGCAAAATACGAAATTCGGAAACAAAAAAAGGAAAGGTTCGCAAATCCTGCCAGCATTCCTACCCAGATCCCCCCTGCGGGCAGGAAATCAGCCGAGGCAGAGCGAATTCATTCCCCAAAAAAATAGTTTACCCGCCGCCCGCTCTGTCAAGAGCGGAAGCCAGACAAAAAGTTTTCTTTTCCCTTTAGAAGAAAAAATCGGCGCGCACAAATCAAAAAATGTGAAGAAAACTTTTTTGCTGGACAGCGAGCGGCGGCGGGGCGGCTTCCTGAGTCGAGGTTCTGCTCAAAGAAAGTTCGGACATCAATCAAAAACACCGCTAAGTTTTACACTCAGTAACATCTTTCAATTTTGCTGAATCTAAAACTTGGCGGTGTGCTTTCGAAAAAATTCGAACTGATTTCGCCCAAAATTTGTAGGGCGGGCGGAATTCCCCCCAGACCCCCCTTCCGCCCGCCCGCAGAAGCGACCCTTTCGGATTGAAAAACTGCCAAAGAACCTGAAAAAATATCGGCTCGAACTTCATTTTGAAAGATAAAAAATTCCAATTTGCGCTTAAAATCGGCTGGCGAGCCCTCGCAGAGGGCGAGCCAACAAAGACATTTCCTAACTGGCGGAGAGGGAGGGAT
>JAQVGD010000294.1 GCA_028696945.1 Lutibacter sp. | reverse complement strand
GCTATTGCTATGAAAAAGCTCTGGCTGGAGTGAATGCTGACAACCGCGATTGGAACAAACCTATTCAAATACTGAACGATGGGATAATGGAGTTTGGCTTGCAAAAGTATATCGTGGAAATGTCGAACCGCGATAGCTGGAATGATGTGCGGAAACTGGTGGCGGGCCGAAAACCAATTCCGGATAACTGGTATGTTATACACTGGGTGAATGAGGAGTGGCGCCGCAACGGGATAAACAAGAATTATTCGGGAAAAAACTCGGTGCTGCGCGATTTGTACAAACGTTACGGAGTGCCGGTGCAAAAACTACCGGTGAAAGAGCGCCTTTCGAACCGGATTAAGCTGTCGTTTGCATTAGCAGCTATGAAATATGTGTGGTCATGGATCTGGGGACATGTGGACTATTACCTGCGCCGCTGAATCAGATTCAGTATTTACCAAATATTTTGTGGTATTTTTTGTCTTCTTTATCAAGTCTTTGTATAACAGTAATTCAGTATAATATCACAAAGACATGAAGGGAAACATTTGTATATTATTTAAACAGAAATATTCACACCCTGTCCTTTTATATACTTTTTAAATCTTTTTAAATGCTCAAGACAATATTTGTGGTCAATTTGCTTTAATTGCTCAAATGTTTCGATATCGGTGATTCCATTATATCTTGCTGTTCTTGAGTATTGATAAAGATTTTTATATTCTCGCCAGGCATTTCTTGAAATTTTCATTTTGGAGCCTTCCCTGTCAGGATTGACATTACATTCAATATCAAAATGTGTATCACCGATTTTGATATTTCTTTTAATACTTAGAGATTTTAAACAATGAACTGCAATATAGAATAACACTGTAATTTTCCAGTCAGAAAATTTGTCTTTAAAATTATTGTCTATACAATTATAGAAATTTTGATTATGATTTATTTGTTCAAGAAAGCGTTGCATATATTTTTTAATCAAGACAGATTTCTTCAGTACAATTTATTTTATTACACAACTCTTTGGGAACAAACTGAAAATATACTGGATATTTGTTCGAAATATTAAGTAAATCAAACTTATCGAAAAACTCCATTATTTTCTCTCTGTTATCAATATTATCCTCATTTAATACTATAGCGTAATATAAATCATTTAAGGGAGTTTTACATTTGTGTGCTGAGAAAATAATATCTTTTCTTTTTTTGAAAAAAAATATAACTAATCCGTTAACAATTTGACGGACTTTATCATCAATATCATCTGATATTTCTATAATATTTTCAAACGGCCTGTTTATTGTTTTCTCTATTTTTTTTGCCAAGCCAGTTAATTCACCAATTTTTAATAACTCATAACTCCTGTCAACTTCATCCTTAAATTCATCAAGATTTTCCTGGAGTAAAAACAAGATAGCTTGAATCTGTTTATATTTTGAGTCAATATTTAAATCAGTTTGTGTTTTGGTATTCATAACATATTAATATCTGAAATAAATATAAAAAATTAAGTTGTTTTTAAGCTATTATATGCAAATAATAGTATGTAAAGATATTCAAAATCCCGGAGAACACTTAATATTGGTGTAAATATAAAAAATCTTTTATATTTTTTTGAATTATTGCAATCATTTTATCGGTTGGCAAAAATATGTATGATAGCCAAAAAATGTTTCATTATTGTGATGCCATCAGTCAATAGCTGATTATGTGGTCAATAAACGACTATTATCGAATAACTGTTTCTAAAAATTTTTGATATCTTAAGCTGAGTATTTCCCAATCAAGAACAGCCGGAGGAGATATTTCAGGTACCTTCGACTTCATCAGGTTTTTATAAAACTTTATTATCCGGCCAGATAGTTTTAATGGATCACGGAATGGTATAAACTCTCCGTTCACTCCATCTTGTATCATATCCTCGAAACCACTGGCGCGGGTGGCAAAGAGATAAACCCCGCAACTAAGTGCTTCCAGTGCCGCAATGCTCATACCTTCGTTCAGGGAGGGGGCCGCCATCAGGTGGGCTGCCTGGAATTCCGAGGCCATTTGACTGTCAGGGACTTTACCCATGAATATTATGTTTTCAGTCAGCCTCTTTTTTTGTACATAACGCTCCATCTTTTTCCTCAAATCGCCATCACCTATAATATGTACTTCAAATTCACGGGTATAATTAAATAAAAGTTTTATCGCTTTTAAAAAGGTCATCGGATCCTTCTGGATCACCAGCCTGCCTACGAAAATTATTCTCAGTTTTTGCGGACGTTTGCTATAATCGGGGTGAAACAATGCTGCATCAACGCCATTGGGTACAATCACATTTTTGTACTGGTATTTTTTTCCAAGGAACCGGTCAATATTGGTTTTCATCATACCGGTCTGTACAAAATTGAGTTCCGATTGTCTGCAAACCTTCTTAATCCGGAAGTAAGCGGCTACGTGCAGAAAAAACATTTGTCTTGGATGTACCCAGGGAATTTCATGACCATGAGATATCAACACATAGGGTAATCCGTACTTTTTTTTCAACCAAAGGGCTACCTCACCGCCAGGCATTACAAAGTGGGCCATGCAAATATCAAAATCAATAAAACCGGGTTTATTTTTAATGAATTTTTTCGTGGTATGAATCCATGAAAGCATTTCAACCGGATTTGACTGGTGCATGTTTTTTCGTTTGGAAGAAAGGCGGATGATCTTAATCTTACGGTTGTATGCAGTTTCCGGGGGTGTTGAAG
>JAQVGD010000105.1 GCA_028696945.1 Lutibacter sp. | reverse complement strand
TCCAAAAGAAGTAAAAGTAATTAAAAAAATAAATAGGAGTATTATGTTTTTCATATGTTTAATTTTTATTTTTTTGTTGGTACAGCTGCTGTTCGCCATTAATCATTCCTCTGTGTATCAAAATTTGTTATGCTCGTTTTATATATTGATTTTATAACGGATTCATATTCCTAAAATACAATTATCGAGCCAAGAATAATAATGGTTTTACACTTATGCCATTAAACTTTTACCAATAACTTTAAAATTACAAAGTGCCTCTACGTTCCTGCTCTGCTTCTATGGATTCGAACAAAGCTTTAAAGTTTCCTTTCCCGAAGGATTGCGCCCCTTTTCTTTGAATAATTTCAAAAAAAAGTGTCGGTCTGTCAGTTACGGGTTTGGTAAAAATTTGCAACAAATAACCTTCATCATCTCTGTCAACTAAAATTCCCAAATCTTTTAAGGCTGTCAAATTTTCGTCAATTTTACCAACCCTGTCTAATACTGTGTCGTAATAAGAGCCAGGAACATACAAAAATTCTACACCACGTTCTGTCAAAGCTTTTACAGTTTCCAAAATATTGTTGGTGGCAACGGCAATATGCTGTACACCAGGACCATTGTAAAAGTCTAAATATTCTTCAATTTGCGATTTTTTGGTGCCTTCTGCAGGTTCATTAATAGGGAATTTTACGCGACCGTTGCCGTTGGTCATTACCTTACTCATTAAAGCAGTATATTTTGTTGAAATATCTTTGTCATCAAAAGTGATTAAGTTGGCAAATCCCATTACTTCATTATAAAATTTTGCCCAAATATTCATTTCGTTCCAACCAACATTGCCAACCATATGGTCAATATATTTCAAACCCACATCGGTTGGATTGTGGTTTGAATTCCATTTTACAAATTTCGGCAAAAACAAACCCTTGTAATTTTTTCTTTCCACAAAAATGTGGACGGTATCGCCGTAAGTGTGAATTCCGGAGCGAACAACTTCGCCATTTTCATCGCTTTCTTTCGTGGGTTCCATAAACGATTTTGCACCCCGTTTGGTGGTTTCTTCCCAAGCTTTTGTGGCATCTTCAACCCAAAGTGCCACAACTTTTACGCCATCGCCATGTTTCTCGATATGGTCAAAAATTTCCTGGTTGTTTTTGTTCGGCATGGGTGTGGTTACTACCAGTTTAATTTTATCCTGAACCAAAACATAACTGGTTCTGTCTGTTAGCCCTGTTTCCAATCCGGCATAAGCCAACGATTGAAATCCGAATGCTGTTTTGTAATAATGCGCTGCCTGTTTTGCATTTCCAACATACATTTCTACATAATCAGTTCCCAATAATGGTAAAAAATCTTGTGCTTCTGGAAATATTTTTTCCAGTCCATAGTCGAAATTTTGTTTATTTTTTAGATTGCTCATAATTTTTTTTTAGAGTAGAGAAAATAGACTCAATTATTTAAGTTATTTTGAAATTCTTCTATTTTGTTTTCAAGTGCTTTTTAATGTTTCAATAGTTATATATTTTTTGTGGCTCGCAATTAATAGTTGTGTTCCTAATTCAAAGAATGAACCTTCAGCAATATCACTTGGGGTTGAAATAGAACATCTGCTTAATTGAGAGCCTAAATTATACTTTTCCTGAGTAGGAAATTCATCTAAAATATCAGAAATATCCTTTGAAATTTCTAATTCCAATTGCCAAATTTTCAATTTTTTATAATGATATCTTATCATAGCATTTATTTGTCTTTGTATATACAGTCTTCGGTCTTCGGTCTTCCGTCTTCCGTCTTCGGTCTTCCGTCTTCCGTCTTCTCTATATTCTTATTCAGTTATCCAAGACTTATAATAATCATCTACCTGCAAATTCATGGCTTCTTCGGTAATCATTACTGGTTTAAAAGGATCAATCATCACAGCTAATTCTTCGGTAAATTTTTTTCCGATGCTTCTTTCAATCGCTCCGGGATGCGGTCCGTGTGGGATTCCTCCTGGATGCAAGGTTATTTGTCCTTTTTCAATATTATTTCGGCTCATAAAATCGCCAGCTACATAATACAATATTTCTTCGGAATCGATATTGCTGTGATGATATGGTACCGGAATCGATTTCGGATGGTAATCGTACATTCTCGGAACAAATGAGCAAACCACAAATCCTGATGCTTCCCAAGTTTGATGAATTGGCGGCGGCAAATGAATGCGACCAGTAATGGGCTCAAAATCGTGAATGGAGAAGGCATACGGATAATTAAATCCGTCCCAGCCTACGGCATCAAAGGGATGATTTTTGTAGTTATATTCCCATAATGTACTTTGTTTTTTTATGAATATTTTAAAGTTACCTTTCTCCTCATGAGTTTGCAAATTGGTTGGCAATTTAAAATCGCGCTCGCAAAATGGGGAATGTTCCAACAATTGTCCGAAATCATTTCGATAGCGTTTTGGTGTTACAATTGGGCTGAACGATTCAACATACAACAATCGGTTGTCTGGTGTGTCAAAGTCTATTTGATAAACAGTTCCTCGCGGAATGATTAGATAATCGCCGTATTTAAAAGTGATGTTTCCATACATTGTTTTTAAAGTACCTGAACCAACGTGCACAAAAAGCATTTCGTCTGCATCGGCATTTTTATAAAAATAAGTCGAAGAAAATTCTTTTGGGGCAGCTAGGCCAATATGCAAATCACTGTTTACAAAAATTGTTTTTCGGCTTTCCAGATAATCGGCTTCGGGCTTTAAGGAAAATCCTTTAAAACTTAAGGCTTTCATATTTTTGTCTATCGCAATTTTTGGCGTCACATCTTTCACTTTTTTGATTTCCGTAACCACTGTGGGCGGATTCAAATGATAGATTAGTGACGACATTCCTGCGAAACCCGCGGTTCCGAATAGTTCTTCCTGATACAATCCGCCAGTAGGTTTTTCGAAGATAGTATGACGTTTTGGCGGAATTTTACCCAATGAATAATATCTAGGCATAGTAGTAGTTTTTTTAGTTATAAATTCCTTAAAAGGATTGGTAGTTTTTTATGAATTTTAATCCAAATGATTTTCATCATTTTAGGATTGAATCCTAAACATTACTAAACATTAAAGGTACAAAACTTTTAGTTTGTAACCTTAACTAGGAATATTTTCATTCAGGACTTCTCTTGATTAAGAATTTTATAAGTATCAATAACTCTGTCCAAGGTGTTTGCATACTTTACAAATATAAAAATATTTTTTCGAACTTTAATCAAAAAAAAGAGCACGTAAAGTGCTCTTTTTCAGTTATATTTTTTGAAAGCTAAGAAGATTTTCCGTTAACTTCAATAACTTGTAAAATTTGGGGAGCATGCCTTTTTATGGTGGCTTCAACCCCGTTTTTTAAAGTCATCTGATTTACGGAGCAACCCAAACAGTTGCCTTCTAATTGAACACTAACAATATTGTCGCGTATTTCAACCAATGTAATGTTTCCACCATCGGCCTGTAAATAAGGCCTGATTTCCTGCAAGGCATTTTCAACATTATTTTTAAGTTCTTCCGCTTCCATAGGTTTTTATTTTGTGCTGCATCCGCTCATTGTTGTAATTCTAACAATTTCAGTTGGTGGTAAATCGTTATTTCTTTTTACCAATTGCGATAAGGTATTCTTTGTAATTTCTGAAAAAGCATTTTCTAAAGGAGTATTGTCCTGAAGGGCTACAGGATGACCAACATCTCCCGATTCTCTAATGCTTTGCACCAAAGGTATTTCTCCTAAAAAGGCAACATCAATGTCCTCAGCCAAGTTTTTTGCGCCATCTTGTCCAAAAATATAGTATTTGTTATCAGGAAGTTCGGCAGGCGTAAAATAGCTCATGTTTTCAACAATGCCCAAAACGGGAACATTGATACTTTCTTGTTGAAACATCGCCACTCCTTTTTTGGCATCGGCCAAAGCTATATTTTGCGGCGTACTTACAATTACGGCACCTGTAACAGGAACTGCTTGTACAATTGATAAGTGAATATCTCCAGTTCCCGGAGGTAAATCAATCAATAAAAAATCGAGTTCGCCCCAATATGAGTCGAATATCAATTGATTTAAAGCTTTTGAAGCCATAGCACCGCGCCAAATAACGGCTTGGTTTGCATCAACAAAGAACCCTAGCGATAGTATTTTTACGCCATAGTTTTCAACAGGCCGCATTTTTGAACTGCCGTTAATATCAATTGATAAAGGTTTTGCATGCGCCACATCAAACATTAAGTGAATGGAAGGGCCATAAACATCGGCATCTAAAATACCCACTTTAAATCCCATTTTTTGTAATGAAATTGCCATGTTTGCGGTAATGGTAGATTTACCTACGCCTCCTTTTCCTGAAGCAATAGCTATGATATTTTTAATTCCCGGAACTTTTGGTACAGACTTTTCTGTTGGTTTATTAGAAACAGTTGCGGTTACATTTACTTTTACATCTGCTTTTACATCCACATGTTGGTGGATCGCCTTCATAATTTCAACTTCTATTTTCTTTTTAGCTTGTAATGTTGGGTTTCCAATAGTTACATCAACAATAACTTCTTTGTCAAAAGTTACAATATTTTTAACTGCGCCGCTTTCAATTAAATTTGTCCCTTCACCAGGAGCGGTAATGGTTTCAAGTGCATTTGAGATCTCTTTTTTTGTATATGCCATGTTGTTTATATAAAATCATTCTAAACAACAAAGGTACAGAGTTCAAATGAATACACAAAGTCATAAAGTCATAAAGTTATAAATGCTTCCTGCTAGGGGGAGCTTAAATCATGCTGTGAAATATATTTACCGAAAAGTGAATCGCTACGAAGTCGGGAGACTTCGCAGAGCGGGAGACTTCGCAGAGCGGGCTTAAATCATGCTGTGAAATATATTTATCGAAAAGTGTATCGCTACGAAGTCGGGAGACTTCGCAGAGCGGGGTTAAATCATGCTGTGAAATATATTTACCGAAAAGTGTATGGCTACGAAGTCGGGAGACTTCGCAGAGCGGGTTGGGGAGCTTAAATCATGCTGTGAAATATATTTATCGAAAAGTGTATCGCTACGAAGTCGGGAGACTTCGTAGAGCGGGAGACTTCGCAGAGCGGGTTGGGGAGCTTAAATCATGCTGTGAAATATATTTACCGAAAAGTGTATCGCTACGAAGTCGGGAGACTTCGCAGAGCGGGAGACTTCGCAGAGCGGGGTAAAAATCGAAAAAACCCAAAACACTTACAATCCAAAATACTAAAAACACGGATACAATTATTCCAATTCTTTAAACGGATCCCAAAAAACATCATCAAAGTTTTGAATTTGATTTTCCTTCACAACAATTCCCTCACTTTCTAGGAGTTGCTGCATTAAATTGGTACCATCAAAATGAAATTTCCCAGTTAACAATCCGTTTCTGTTTACAACCCTATGTGCAGGAATATCAACATTGCTGTGAGAAGCATTCAGTGCCCAACCAACCATTCTTGCTGATTTTGAGGCTCCCAAGTATTTTGCTATTGCGCCATAACTGGTAACTCTGCCAAAAGGAATTTGTTTTGAGACTTCATACACTTTTTCGAAAAAATTACCAGGAGTTTCCATCGATTTAAAAAAATATAAAATATTAAAAGTTGATGATGCTTAAATGACTTTAACCATATTGAAAGTTCCCCATTTGGGAGTTAAGGGACTTTTTTCAATACCGAAGCCTAAATTTAATATACGTAATAGGCTTTCCTTTTTCTAAATACTGACTTTCATAAAAAGTTTGTGTTGAAGTTACTTCTTCGGGTGCGTGATAATTCTTATAAATATCATGATGCGCATAAATAATTTCATGACCTTCACCGTGAAGCAAGCCCAAAGTATAACCATGCATAAATTCACTGTCCGTTTTTAAATGAACAATTCCTTCAGGTTTTAAAATATGATGGTATTTTTTTAAAAACTCAGCATTGGTCAGCCGGTGTTTGGTGCGCGTATATTTAATTTGGGGATCTGGAAAAGTAATCCATATTTCGCTTACTTCGTGTTTGTTAAAAAGCAGGTCGATGAGCTCAATTTGAGATCTTAAAAATGCCACGTTGGTTAAATTTTCTTCTAAAGCTATTTTTGCTCCACGCCAAAAGCGTGCTCCTTTTATATCTACACCAATATAATTAATGTTCGGGTTTTTACGTGCAAGGGCAATGGTATATTCGCCTTTTCCGCAGCCCAGTTCAAGCACAATGGGATTGCTATTGTTAAAAAGTGTGTGCCAATTTCCATTTAGTGAGAAACCTTTAATAACTTCTTCTCGTGTTGGTTGAATGACATTGGAAAATGTTTCGTTTTCACGAAATCTTTTGAGTTTATTTTTGCTTCCCACAGGATTTGCGTTTCATTAAAAAAGAAAAAGAAGGTTAATTTAAATAAGGATTTATTCTTCTCCAGCTTTTTTGTGTTTACTTAATTCCCCTATCCAATAGAAAAATCCAATAAACCCAATGGCAACAAATATCCAGCTTACCATATTTTGAACCCACCAGTTATCCATAAACCGAGTATTGTCATAAGGCACAAATAAAATATTTTGACAAAAATCACCTATCGCTTTAAAAATATTGTTTGCAATCATAACTTATTTATATTTACAGGCAAAAGTATAAAATATAGCAATGATAGCAAATTTTTTCAGTAAAACTAAACCAGCAACTATTTTTACTGTTGTTGTGTTGCTATTTGTCTATTATTTTACCGCCACTTTTCTGCTTCATTTCGGACAAATGTCGATTTCTTTTTTGATTAAAAGAATCGGTTTTTTCTTGTTGCTGGTTTTATTTTTGTTGATTGTAAATTTTATTGTCAAAAAAAACAAGTTGACAAAAGATAATTCATACAGTTTGCTCTTAATGGTTTTTTTATTGGGAACTTTTCCCGAGGCCGTGTTTTCATCTAACATTGTTTTTGCAAACTTTGCATTGATGCTTGGATTTCGAAAAATTTACAGTTTAAGATCTGGTGTTGATACCGAATTGAAGCTTTTTGACGCCTGTTTTTGGATTGGTATTGCGACCCTTTTTTATTCGTGGAGTATCTTTTTTGTATTGTTGGTATATGTTGGTACAATTATATATAAAAAGCTGACAGTTAGAAATTTATTTATTCCTGTTGTGGGTTTTTTAACGCCTATGCTTATTTATTTTACCTATTGCCTATATTTTGAAAGCGCAACATTTTTTTACAATAAATTTGACTATGAAATCAACTTGGATTTTAGTTCGTACACCGCATTAAAGTTATTAATTCCACTTTTATTTTTATCATTGGTGTTGGTTTGGAGTCTTTTCAAAGTAACTCCAAAAGTTGCTTCTGTTAGAAATAATTTTAAATTTTCTTGGGATGTATTGTTAAATCATCTTTTAATTTCGGCGGTAGTTGTTTCTTTAGCACCAATCAAAAATGGTTCTGAATTATTTTTCCTAATTTTTCCTTTGGTAATAATTATTTCAAATTTAGTGCAACTTACCAAATCTAAAATTTTTAGAAATGTGATTTTATACGTATTTTTATTAATTTCTATTGGTGTTTATTTGGATAATTTATAACCAAAAGATAAATCGCCCGCATCACCCAAACCAGGAACAATATAGCCTTTGTCGTTCAGCTTGCCATCAACAGTTCCAATCCATAATTTTGTGTTTTTAGGAAAGTGTTTTTCAACATATTCTATCCCTTCTTTAGCACCAATCACACAAGCCAAATGAATTTCTTTAGGTGTTCCGTGTTTTTTCAATCCTTCATAAACCGCAGCAATAGACCGTCCTGTTGCCAACATGGGATCCGCTAAAATTAAAACTTTTCCATCTAAATTAGGCGATGCAAAATATTCAACAACAATTTCAAATTCGGTCTCATTTATATGTTTTCTATAGGCGGAAATAAATCCGTTTTCAGCCTCATCAAAATAATTTAAAAGTCCGTTATGCAATGGCAATCCAGCTCTTAAAATGGAACACAATACAATATTTTGTTTTGGAATTTTCACTATTTTAGTTCCTAAAGGAGTTGTAACAATTGTATTTTCAAATTCTAAGGAATGACTTAATTCATAAGCTAAAATTTCACCAATTCGTTCAATATTTCGTCGAAATCGCATATTGTCTTTCTGAATTTCGACATCTCTAATTTCTGCGATAAATTTATTTAAGATGGAGTTTTTTTGGTCTAAAACGTTGATAATCATAAGAGCTTATTTTCAGCAAAAATAACATTTAATAATTATAAAAGAAGCAAGTTTTTTGGTTAATTCCAAAAAACGAAAATTGCGTAGATCAGCAATCAATTTAAAGCTTCTAAAATTTTATTAATTATCTTTTTTGGTGGAATACTTCTCATAACATCTTCATAACCTTCACAAACTTTATTGCCATAAACGGAACAAGGTATGTTGGGATATTTTTCTAAATCGGGTAAAATGGCATTTTCAAAAGGTTGGTTAAAGGGTGCAAATCCGGCAAAAGGATGTGTAATTCCCCATACAGTTATCGTATTTATGCCCAACATTGCAGCAAAATGTGCATTTCCAGAATCCATGCTTACCATAACATCTAAATTTGAAATAAGATTTAATTCTTGGCTGAGCTTTAGCTTTCCAGCAACATTTAAGGTGTTTGCAAACTTTTTTGAAAGGCTCTCCAAAAGTTCAATTTCTCTTTTGCCACCGCCAAAAAGCATAATTTTTAAGTTTTGTTTAGACAATTCAGCAATAACTTCTTCTATTAAATCTATAGGATACATTTTAGAATTGTATTGCGCAAAAGGCGCAATGCCAATCCACTTTGTGTTTTTTACACCTGTAATTTCAAGAATTTCAGAGGAAAGTTCTTTTTTGGGAGGAAATTTTGGAGCAGAAAGATCCAATTTAAATCCTAAATTTCTAAAAACGTCGGCATACCTTTCGTGGGTGGATTTCAGCTGTTTAAAAACTTTATTTTTAGCTTGGGTCAATGCGTGCTTTTCACTTCTGCCTTTATCAACAAAAGAAATTTTGGCCGATGAAAGTTTAAAAAAAGTCCTTAAAATTATAGAACGCAACACGTTATGCAAATCGGCTACGGCATTTATATCGAGTGATTTTAATTCTATAAAAAGTCTGTAAATTCCAAAAAAGCCTTTGTGTTTTCCATCAACTTGCGCAGCATAAAAAGTAACATTTTTCAAATCGGCAAACAATGGCATCAAAAAAGGTTTTGAAAGAACGGTAATTTTTAAGGTTGGATGTTGTTTTTCCAAAGCACTTAAAACAGGAACTGCCATGGCAACATCGCCCATTGCAGAAAGTCGGATAACTAATAAATGCTGTGTTTTTGCCAAAATAAATTTGAATTGTTGGTTATTTTAAACAAAAGTACACAATAGTTTTAGTACAATAAATACATAGCATTACTATTAAAAATTAATATTACAAACTATAAAATGTGTAAATTTGCTTAAACTTTTACTAGATGATACATTCAATGACCGGTTATGGTAAAACCGTACTGCAGCTTCCAACCAAAAAAATTACGATTGAATTGAAATCGTTAAACAGCAAAAATTTAGATTTAAACGTTCGAATTCCTGGCAATTACAGAGAAAAGGAGTTGGATATTCGCAAACAATTGGCTACAGAACTTGTTCGGGGAAAAATAGATTTTTCAATTTATATTGAAGGTAATGGAGGAGAATCTTCATCGAAAATAAATGAAAAAATGGTTAAAGAATACATGAATCAATTGCAGAATATTGTGGATGCTGATGAAATAGAATTGTTAAAAATGGCCATCCTCTTGCCCGATTCTTTTAAAACTCAAAGAGAGGAACTGGACGAGCAGGAGTGGAGACAAATTGAAAACGGAATCCTTGAAACCATCGAAAAAATTAATGAATACCGTATTGATGAGGGAAAAGCCCTGCACGCCGATTTTGTGTTGCGTATTTCTATCATTGAAATATTATTGGAAAGAATTATTGAATTAGACCCCATTCGCATTGAACAAGTAAAGGAAAAACTCAGAAAATCCATCGCCGAACTGGAAACAAAAATTGATGAAAACAGGTTTGAACAAGAACTCATTTATTATATTGAAAAATTGGATATTACCGAAGAAAAAGTCCGCTTAAAAAACCATTTGGAATATTTTATCAAAGAATTAAATGAAGATGTTTCAAATGGTAAAAAACTGGCATTTATCACCCAGGAAATCGGAAGGGAAATCAACACAATCGGTTCAAAATCAAATTTGGCGGATATGCAAAAATTGGTTGTTCAAATGAAAGACGAGCTTGAAAAAATTAAAGAGCAAAACTTAAATGTTTTGTAATAAAACAAAATCATTAACTTTTATAAAAATTTTAATTAATGAAAAAAGAAGGGAAACTCATTGTTTTTTCGGCACCTTCAGGCTCTGGTAAGACTACAATTGTGCATCATTTACTAAAGAAACCGGAATTAAATTTAGATTTTTCCATTTCAGCAACCTCGCGGCCAAAAAGAGGGAAAGAAATAGACGGAAAAGATTATTATTTTTTATCTTTAAAAGAATTTCAAAAACATGTGGAAAAAGGAGATTTTATTGAATGGGAAGAGGTTTATGATAATAATTATTATGGTACTTTAAAAAGTGAAATTGAAAGAATTTGGGAACAAGGAAAACATGTAATTTTTGACATAGACGTAGTTGGAAGTCTAAGCATAAAAAATAAATTTCCCGAACAAACCCTAGCTATTTTTGTAAAAAGTCCATCAATTGATGAAATGGAACGCCGCCTTAGAAAACGAAATACCGATTGTGAAGAAAAAATTAAAGAACGTGTTAAAAAGGCTGGAAAGGAGATAAGATTTGCCAAGAAATTTGATGTTATTTTGGTAAATGATGATTTGGAAAAAGCCGAGGAAGAAGCCTATAACTTGGTAAAGCAGTTTGTTAAATAGATTTACGATTTATGATTTACGATTTATGATTTATGATTTACGATTTATGATTTACGATTTATGATTTTTTAAATTTGCTTAAACAAAATATTCCCCTCTTGAGAAGTCTGTCCCGCTTTTAGAGCGGGAGGGTTAGGGGTGTGTTTTTCTATTACGATTTATGATTTACGATTTTTTTAAATTTGCTTTAAACAAAATATTCCCCTCTTGAGAAGCCTGTTCCGTTTTTAGAGCGGGAGGGTTAGGGGGTGTGTTTTTCTATTACGATTTATGATTTACGATTTTTTTAAATTTGCTTTAAACAAAATATTCCCCTCTTGAGTAGCCTGTCCCGCTTTTAGAGCGGGAGGGTTAGGGGTGTGTTTTTCTATTACGATTTATGATTTACAATTTTTTTTAAATTTGCTTTAAACAAAATATTCCCCTCTTGAGAAGCCTGTCCCGCTTTTAGAGCGGGAGGGTTAGGGGTGTGTTTTTCTATTACGATTTATGATTTATGATTTTTTTAATATTGCTTTAACCTTTTAACTTTAAACAGATGAAACGAGCCATAACCAATTTTGATACACAGCAGAATGATTAATGGCGAACTGCAGCTGTACCAACAAAAAAATAAAAATTAAACAGATGAAACGCCTACAACAGAATCATCTAACAGAAAAAAGAAAGATGCTAAGCGTTCCATTTGACAAATAAAAAAC
>JAQVGD010000293.1 GCA_028696945.1 Lutibacter sp. | reverse complement strand
ACAGCATATATGTTGCCATAATGACCGATTTGTTATAAGTTAGATGGGTTACATTGGCCATGTTTTTTAATTCAGCCAATTGAATATATCCCACAAACCCGCTTGCGGCCAATTTTACGCCCAACAATTGTCCCATGAGCATCATATCTTCTCTCGCAACGCCAATTATCCACATTAATGGCGCAAAAATAGTACCTAAAATAGATTCCAAAGAAAATTTTTGATAAGGAGTATAGGCAGCAATCCAATCATTTAAATAGGTTACAGAACCAACCCAGCCCAAAATACCGTTTAGCATGGCGATTAAAGCCACAAAAACCAACAACATAGCGGCAACATTGGCTGCTAATTTTAAGCCTTCCGTGGTTCCGTTGGCGATGGCGTCCAAAATATTTGAACCAATTTTTTCCTGGGAAACATTCACGTCGGTATTAATTTCTTCCGTTTGCGGATACAACATTTTTGAGATTACGATAGCTCCGGGAGCTGCCATAACTGATGCTGCCAATAAATGTTTGGCAAATTGCAGTCTTAAAACAGGATCATTTCCGCCTAAAAATCCGATGTAGGCAGCCAAAACACCTCCCGCAACAGTGGCCATTCCGCCAACCATCACCAATAATATTTCTGAACGGTTCATACGTTCCAAATAGGCTTTAATCATTAAAGGCGCTTCCGTTTGTCCTAAAAAGATATTCCCGGCAACCGACAAACTTTCAGCACCTGAAATTTTCAATAATTTGGTCAACACCAATGCCATTCCCTTTACAATAATTTGTATGACGCCCAAATAAAACAACAAGGATGTTAATGCTGAAAAGAAGATGATGGTAGGCAAAATTTGAAATACAAATATAAAACCGTAGGAATCAATATTCATTAAACCGCCAAATAAAAATTGGCTTCCTGCAGCGGTGAAATCTAAAATATTGGTAAAAATTCCACCAACAAATTCGAATATCCGCTGAATAAAAGGCACTTTTAAAACACCAATTCCAATAAGCAATTGGGCAGTTAATCCTGCGCCAACTGTTTTCCAGTTAATGGCTTTGCGGTTATTGCTGAGCAAATAGGAAATAAGAATTAAAGACACCATTCCCAAAGCCCCGCGCCATAGCGAAGTAGTTGAGAATCCTTGATTGTCAATAATGGTATTTTGGATGATTTCTTGTGCGTTTACTGAAAAAATACTGAAGAAGCAAAGGGTAGCTAAGCTTATTTTTTTTACCATAAAGTAGGTTGTTATGAAGTGCGTTTAGTTATTTCGTCACGAATTTTTGCGGCCAATTCATAATCTTCATTTAGAACGGCTTTACTTAATTTTTCATTTAATTCTTCAAGGGTGTCTTTTGAAAACGAACTTGCCTTTACAGGTTCCTCAATTAGTTTTTCAATGCTTAAGGTGTCTTTTTCGTCCGTTAATTCATCTTTGGCTTTTAAATAGATTCCGGCCTTGTCCAAAATATTTTCATAGGTATAAATTGGCGCATTAAATCGCGTTGCCAAAGCAATGGCATCGGAAGTTCGGGTATCTATAATTTCTTCAATTTTATCGCGCTCACAAATCAAGCTTGAATAAAACACGCCATCAACCAGTTTATGAATGATCACTTGTTTAATTGCGATGTGAAATCGGTCGGCGAAAGTCTTAAATAAGTCGTGGGTAAGCGGGCGTGGAGGTTTAATTTCTTTTTCCAAAGCAATGGCGATGGACTGTGCTTCAAAGGCTCCGATAACAATAGGCAGCGTTCTGGTGCCGTCCACTTCACTCAAAACCAATGCGTAAGCTCCGCTTTGCGTTTGACTGTAAGATATTCCTTTAATATTTAGGCGAACTAAACTCATAAGTTAAAATTAACAAAAAAGACCGTCTAATCAAAGGATTTTATCCCAATAATTAGGCGGCCTAATTTCGAGGCACAATTTAATAAAATTATGCGTTATTCGCCTTAAATTCTTTTAACTTTTCAATTAATTTCGGCACCACTTCAAAAGCATCGCCAACGATACCGTAATCTGCCGCTTTAAAGAAAGGCGCTTCAGGATCGGTATTGATGACCACTTTAACTTTTGAGGAGTTTACGCCGGCCAAATGCTGGATGGCGCCAGAAATTCCAATGGCAATGTATAAGTTTGAAGATACCGGTTTTCCGGTTTGCCCAACATGTTCACTGTGAGGTCTCCAGCCCAAATCAGATACCGGTTTTGAACAGGCAGTCGCTGCGCCCAAAACACTTGCAAGCTCTTCAATCATTCCCCAATTTTCCGGACCTTTCAATCCTCTTCCGCCTGAAACAACAATATCTGCATCGCCAATGATAACTTTAGCGGAAGTTTGTTCGATAGCCACGGAAACTAAATTGCTATCCACCAAAACAGGAGAAAATTCCTCGCTTGCGCCAGAAACTTTGTTTTCAACCAAACCAAATGCGTTTTTGGCAAGGGCAATAACTTTTATGTCGGTTACTATTTGTGTGTTGTTAAACGCTTTGTTGGAAAACGTTTTCCTTTTCACCGTAAAAGGCGAAGTTTCACTCGGCAACGCAATCACATTGCTAGCAAAACCCGCATTTAAATTGGCGGCAACCATAGGGGCAAAGTACAATCCGTTCGCATTTGAATCGATGATGATAACTTGTGAGCTTTCCTTTTCTGCAGCTTGTTTAACAATATTGGCAACTATTTTGGCATTAAAAATTTTCAACGCATTGTTTGTGACCGTTAATACTT
>JAQVGD010000104.1 GCA_028696945.1 Lutibacter sp. | reverse complement strand
AATTCGAAGTAAATGCCATCACGAAGCCCAAACAGCTCATAGTTGTAAATTTCAATTTTATCGCCACTCCAAATATGAATGCCGATTCCTGAGCTGGCTTCGCCTTTGCGGATACTGGAGATTTTATTATTTCGAATAATTCCTCTTTTCGATTTTTCAACTAAAACTCCGAAGAAAACATTTTCCAGAATGCAGTCTTCTATTAAAAAATCACTGACTTTTACCACTCTTATTGCGGCGTAATCTATGGTATAACTTGATCCTACATTGATAATTTTCAAGCCTTTAATCGAAAAATTATTTGCTTCAAAAATTAATATTCCTCCCACATTCTCTCCATCAATAATAACTCCTTTTTCACCTATTAATGAAATGGATTTATTTATAATAATGCCGTTCTCTTTATACATCCCTTTTTTAATGAGAATCTCATCGCCATCATTTGCAATTTTAACGGCTTCTTTAATGGTTTTAATGCCACAGCTTTCGCAAACTACAATTTGTTTTGCGCCAACAGAAATAGAAATAAAAAAGAAAAATAACAGGATTTTATACTTCATTATTTATCGGAAAGTTTTTGCTTTACAGATTCCCAAGTATAAATTTCTCCCGAGTTTTTTTGTTGAAATTCTTCAGCAGTGTTTTTTAATGAAAAGGCGGAAAGGTTTGCGCCCATCGGACTTTTTATTTCGGTACTAATTAAATATGTGGCCTTTTCAGCATCAGTCATTTCTCCAGGATTTCCGTAATCTGCAACCAACAATAGTGCGGTTTTTTCCTCACTGTTTTGGTCTAAATAATTAACCATACACTCAATGGCGTCAAATTTAAATTGCTTGCCTTTAGGAGTAACAAATTGTGCAGCATGCATTTTATCCACAATATTCATTTTACAGAAATTGCATTGATCTTTGCCAAATTCTATGGCTTCAGGCGACACTTTACAAGAAATTGTAAACAACAAAATAATAGTCCCAAGAAATAGTTTGAGGAGTTTAGTATTCATATTCTTTTGATTTTAATAGTTATCAAATATACATTAAATTGTGTTGAGAATTGGGAATTGAAAAATTAGAATTACGTTTTCAGAAATTATACCATTAAAGTTCATCTACTGTTTACTTAAAAATCGATATTCTATTAATAATAAACGCACATCGTGTTTACACTTGTTTTAATACCAAATAAAAATACTTATGCTTTCTTTTCTTTTTTACCAACAAAAAACGCAACAAAGGTTAAGATCATTCCCGCAAACAAAAAATAGGCGCCTAATCTAGGGTAGGAATGTGCCGTAAAATTAAGAATGTTCTTTGTTCCGAAAAGTGGCGGTTGAAAGCCCATTATGGATCCATCGGGGTTTTTAAAATTCATAATTGCTTTTGGACTTAAATTGTGACCGTAATCATATTCCCACATATAAAAATCATACATACCAACCGTGCCTAAAATACACATTAAGACAAACCATGCTAAAAATAATTTATGGTTGCCAAAAAATCCGATAATTACGCCCAAAACCACCATAGAACCAATGGCTATAGGAAAAATTTTAAATTCAGGAATGGTTTCAGGAATATTTTGCATCCCTACATAATGGTTCATTAAATTGATATTTTTTATATCAAATTCATGAGTGTCCTTAAATTTATTAATATATATATCCATTCCTAAAGGTATTGGATATTGTGGTGCTTCAAGTGTTATATTCCATAAAGGAAATACAAATAGTCCAAGTAATAGCAGAGAACCTACTATCATTAATATTTTAGATTTTTTCATCTGTTTAATTTTTATTTTTTTGTTGGTACAGCTGTAGTTCGCCATTAATCATTCCTCTGTGTATCAACCTTTGTTATGGCTCGTTTCATCTGTTTAATTTTATTTTTTTGTTGGTACAGCTGCAGTTCGCCATTAATCATTCTGCTGTGTATCAAAATTTGTTATGGCTCGTTTCATCATTTTAAAAATTATTGCTTTTACTGAATATGCCAAAATAGCGACACATTATTAACAAAATACCCTATTTCAAGCAAACGGAATTTGTGACCCTGTAATTCTAAGAATTCACAAATAAATGATTATAAAAAATTAAGGTGAAGATTCGTGTATAGAGCAAGTAAATTTTTTCATCTGTTTATATTTTATTTTTTTATTGGTACAGCTGCTGTTCGCCATTAATCATTCTGCTGTATATCAAAATTTGTTATGGCTCGTTTTATTTGTTTTTTTTTTTGTTTTTCATTTGTCAAATGGAACGCTTAGTATCTTTCTTTTTTCTGTTAGATTATTTTGTTATTGGCGTTTCATCTGTTTATATTTTATTTTTTTGTTGGTACAGCTGCTGTTCGCCATTAATCATTCTGCTGTGTATCAAAATTTGCCATTAATTATTTCTTTGTGTATCAAAATTTGCAATGCTCAGTTTATTGGAGTTTTGTTAAAAGCGGGCAATATTTAAAATAATGCCCGCTTATATAGATTTTTAAAATTTCATTTTATGTTAATTACATTATTCTGCATCTACGGCCACATCATCCAAAGTAAATGTAATAGGAACATTGGAACCTTTTGGAGATACCCTTATGTAACCCTGCATTTCCTGATGCAATGCTGAGCAGAAATCTGTACAGTAAAATGGCCATACACCAACTTGCTTAGGCTCCCATGTATTGGTTTCCGTTTGTCCTGGCATAATTAACAACTCAGAAGTATTTGCACCAATCATTGCAAATCCATGAGGAACATCATAGTCTTGCTCAAGGTTTGTTACATGGAAAAATACTTTATCGCCAACTTGAACTCCTTCAATATTATCTGGAGCAAAATGAGAACGAATCATGGTCATATAAATATGCACTTCATTTCCTTTTCTAATCACTTTAGCAGCGGCCTGAGATTTGGTAGCAAAAGGATGATTATTTTCTTCCAGTTTGTATATTTTTTTAGATTTAGGCATTACCATACTCGCTGGTATTCCTGCTGCATAATGAGGTTCACCAATAGTTGGAAAATCTGACAGTAATACCATTTTTTCACCAGTAATATCGAACAATTGCGCAGATTGTGTTACCTCTGGGCCAGTTGCTAAATAACGGTCTTTGGTAATTTTGTTCATTACTAAGGCGTATTTTCCAAAAGGTTTTCTTGAATTTCCTCCAGGAACCATTAAGTGACCAGGAGAATAATAGGTTGGTTTTCTATCAAGAACTTCCCAAGTACCTA
Source organism: Lutibacter sp. (assembly GCA_028696945.1). GTDB lineage: Bacteria > Bacteroidota > Bacteroidia > Flavobacteriales > Flavobacteriaceae > Lutibacter. The sequence continues at coordinate 8,457 of JAQVGD010000104.1, read as the reverse complement.
GTTTCCATTTTACCACTTCAGAAGAAATAAAGAAGGTGGTATAAGCATTTCCTTTTCCATCAAATTCAGTATGTAGTGGTCCTAAGCCCGGTTGTTTAACAGAACCTGCTAAAGTTGCTTCAAACTGTAAAATTGGAATTCCATAAGCTTCCCCATCAAATTTTTTCTCATCAATAGCTTTAATCATTTTACTGAATGAATGTATGGTTAACTCTGCAGCCAATTTACCATTTCCTACAATGTATTCACCAGAAGGATCAACATCACAGCCGTGAGGTGATTTTGGTGTTGGCATAAAGTAAATTGCGCCAGGAACTTCACTTGGGTTAATAATTAATACTTCGTCTTTCATAGTTGAAGTTGCTGAATGCGTGTCATCACTATAAACATTATGTGCATATTTGGTTGGTGTTTTAGTACCGCCTCCGTTATTTACATATTCTTCAATTTTTTTCCAGTTGATGGCAGCAATAAAATCCTTATCATTTTGAGAAGCATTTACTTCTAACAATGAATTTGCTTCCTCAGTATTGTAGGTAGTAAAGAAAAACCAACCATGAGAAGCACCTCTTCCAGGATGTGATAAATCATAATTAAAACCAGGCATCATCAATTGAAACTTTATAGACATTCCGCCATCTTTTGGGTCAACAGAAATAAAAGTTAGGGCACCTTTAAAGTTTCCTTTGTACTCATTAATAGGCATGTCTTTTTGCGGATAAGGAACCTAAAAACGAGTTCCCGCTACAACATATTCGGCATTTTCGGTAATAAATGAAGAACTATGATTCCCTGCTGAGTTAGGAATTTCAAGAATTTCAGTAGTTTCAAAAGTTGTTAAGTCAATTTTTGCAATACGAGGTGTATTGTTACCATTTATAAACACCCAACGACCGTCCAATTCACCAGCAGTTTGAGAAATATCTGGATGGTGAGAGTCATCCCAAGGAATAAATCCGTAGGAAGTGTTTAGCATTGGTTTTGTTTCTTCGTTAAATCCATAAGCTTTTTCGGCATCAACCGAAAAAACAGGAATTACCTTAAATAATCGTCCTGATGGAAGTCCATAAACTGCCAATTGGCCACTGAATCCTCCTGATACAAAAGCATAGAATTCATCGTATTCGCCTGGAGCCACATATACTCTTTCAGCGGCATTGCCAGAAAGCGCGCCGTTTTTCTTTGAATCAACGTTTCCACAACTTCCCAGCACCATTGAAAGTACCGTAATTGCGAGTAAAGATTTAAAAATTGTTTTCATACTATATTTGTTTGTTTGTTAATTGTTCACTGATTTTAACTATTCGTCCGTTTCAGATGTTTTTGTCCTAAAGTATTCCAATACCAGTCTTGCCTCTTCTTCCGTTAAATTTTGGTTTGCCATTGGCGCAAGATATTCTTCCAGTAATTTTTTAGCAGCGGCATTTTCAACCACCATTACTTCTGGATTTAGAATCATATTCATAATCCATTCTGGCGTGCGTCTTTCGGTAACTCCAACCAAAGCTGGTCCAATAAGTCTTTTGCTAATTTTATGACAGGCAGTACATTTTGTCGTAAATATTGCCTTTCCTTCATCGGCCATTTTCTGGTCAATTTCACCAAGAGTAAGGCTTGTGATAGGCCCAATGCCTTTGTCTTTCATTGGGTCAATTTCTTCAATCGCTGCTTTTTGTTCTTTAGCAGGTGCTGAAACCTTTTCCTCCTTTTTGCCCTCACCTCCACAACTTGTCATTAAGACTGCAAATATTGCCAATACTATTACTTTGAATCCCATCTGTTTAATTTAATTTGTTTTTAATTTATTTTAATTAGTTATTCTTTTATATAGCTCTTTTAAAGATTTTAATTATTTGTTATTATATTGTTGTTTTTGCTTTAAAACTATTCAGCCGGCACCAATACGTTGTCAATTACGTGAATCCAACCATTGCTTACTTGCACTGTTTTCAAAATCTTGGTTCCACCCACATAAATTCCGTCATCTTTTACCTCAACGGTTAAATATTTTCCTGAAGCCATGTACAAATCTCGTCCTTTTTCGGCTTCTTTTTTCAATTGTTTTTCAGGATAATTTGCTGGAGCTACGTGGTTTTTTAGAATAAAAGCCAGTTTGGATTTATTTTCAGGTTTCAATAAATCGTCTAATGTCCCTGCAGGAAGCTTGTCGAATGCCGCATTAACTGGCGCAAAAATGGTTAAAGGTCCTGCGTTTACCACAGCGTCTTCAACACCTGCGGCTTCAATTGCCGCCACTAAGGTCTTAAAATCGTCTAATGATTTTGCAACTTGCAATGCATTTGCCGCCGAAACGGTGTCAATAACTGATGCTTGTCCTTGTTGTTCTAAAGGAGCTACTTCTGTTTGTGTTTCATTGGCTTCAGGCTTTTTTTCTCCATCGCCGCATGAAACCATGAAAAGTGTCAATACAGCAAAAAGTAAAATGGTTAAATTGATTTTTTTCATAATTTTATGGTTAATTGTTAATAAATACGCAACAAATATAACGTTGCAAAATTAGGTAAAATATGACATAAATCATAGTTTAGCAATAAAAGATATTTGCATCTTTATATATTGCAACCTATGTTACCTTTGTTACCAAAATCTAATTCTAACTTTGCATTTGAGATTAAAAAAAACACTTAAAATAATGTAAGTATAAATCTCAAAATACGTCAGAACAGGCATAAATTTACAAAAAAAAATGAATAACTCCCTAATAAAAAATAGTTTAAACAAAACAATTTCGTACCCAGTCTATAGACATTTAATAAAAGATTTGATTTCAGCAGAAAAATCTACTGGAATTGAGCAATCTGAATTACTCCTCACCTTTAGTATCTTGAATGACAAAAGAATGGATCGACTGGATAAAACGTTGAAAATATCTACAGCAACTCAAAATTCTTTGAACAATTTAAACAAAGCGTTTACATTTTTGGTAATTGCCGAAGGTTGGTGTGGCGATGCTGCGCAAATTTTACCCATTATTAATAAGGTAGCCGAAGCATCGGACAAAATAGATTTTAAAATTTTGTTGCGTGATGAAAATGAGGATTTGATGAATCAATATTTAACCAACGGAAGCAAATCAATTCCTAAAGTCCTTATTTTAGACCATGATAATAAGGTGGTTGATTCCTGGGGACCAAGACCTTCTATCGCGTCAAAAATGGTGGTGGACTACAAAGCCCAAAACGGAAGTTTGGATGAAGATTTTAAAAAGAACCTGCAAATTTGGTACAATAAGGACAAAGGCAACAACACCCAAAATGAACTACTCAGTTTGTTGCACGCCAACTAAATTAAAAATATTTTGGACCTGCCCGTCTTTTTGATGGGCATTCCCGCTGAAAAAGCGGTCGGGCTTTCACGGCTCGCTTTTTTTTGTGAAAAACAAAAAAAGAGCTCAAACAAACCGTTCAATCCCTAATGCAAATTGAATTACGAGTTACGATTAGCTATTTAGTGATTGGGTTCGACTGATTTTTATATATTTTTTATCCTTTTTATATTTTTTACACACCCCTAGCCCTCCCGCTGGAAAAGCGGGACAGGCTTCTCAAGAGGGGAATTAATTGTGGTTAATTTATATTTTTAACTTTAGTATTAGTAGCGTTAAACTTTCAGTTCTTGACTCGCAAAGCATGAGCGTAACGCTCGCGCCAACAGAAAGGTTTGTTGATTGCTTCCTTACAGTTTCCAATTTATTTTGAATACCTTTGCGGCCTAAAGAAAACCAATGATTACAGATTTTAACAGCATTCCCGAAACCGCAAAAATTTGGGTATTTCCGGCAAGTAGAAAATTTTATGCACAGGAACTTCCCGAAATAACCACTAAAATTGAACAATTTTTAACGGAATGGGAGAATGAAAATCAGCCTATTTCAGTGGCTTATATTATAAAACACGACCGATTTATCATTATTACCGCTAACGATACCGAGCAAAGTTTCAGCTTGGAAACTCAGGATCAATTGGCAAACTTTATTATATCACTTGAAAATAACTACGACCTTATTTTAATGGATAGAATTAATGTGTGTTACAAACAGGGTGAATTTGTACAGTACAAAACACTTCCCGATTTTAAAAAGATGATTAAGGATAAAAGTGTTTCACAAAATACAATGGTGTTTAATTCTATGATAAACCTAAAAGAAGAATTGGAATTTGGGTTTGAAATTAATATTATGGACAGTTGGCTGGGGCGATTCGTGAAAACAGGGAATTAAATTTTGATTTACGATTTTTGATTTACGATTTACAATCTTTTAACCGGACTAATTACACCGTAGATTTTCTATGAAACTTCGTGTAATTAAAAGCTATTTCACAAAGATTCACAAAGTTATAAAACCCAACAAAGCAACTCATTGGAAAAATTTTAACCGCAAGGTTCGCAAAGTTTTACGCAAAGTTCGCTAATTGGCTGAAATATTTCTTTGTGCAACTTCGTGGTGCTCTGTGAAACTTCGTGCAATTAAAAGGTATTTCACAAAGATTCACAAAGGAAAAACACAAAGATTCACAAAGTTCTGTATCAAAATCTGGCATCGGCTAATTGGCTAATCTTTATTTAACCGCAAGGTTCGCGAAGTTTTACGCAAAGTTCGCTAATTGCCAAATATTTCTTTGTGTAACTTAGTGGTGCTCTATGAAACTTCGTGTAATTAAAAGCTATTTCACAAAGATTCACAAAGTTCTGTATCAAAATCTGGCATCGGCTAATTGGCTAATCTTTATTTAACCGCAAGTTTCGCAAAGTTTTACGCAAAGTTCGCTAATTGGCTGAAATATTTCTTTGTGCAACTTAGTGGTGCTCTGAGAAACTTGGTGTAATGAAAAGTTATTTCACAAAGATTCACAAAGGAAAAACACAGAGATTCACAAAGTTCTGTATCAAAATCTGGCATCGGCTAATTGGCTAATCTTTATTTAACCGCAAGGTTCGCAAAGTTTTACGCAAAGTTCGCTAATTGGCTGAAATTTCACAAAGTTATAAAACCAACAAAGCAACTCATTGGCTAATCTTTATTTAACCGCAAAGTTCGCTAATTGGCTGAAATATTTTTCAGCTTAAATAAGCATCAATATACACCAAAGGTTCTTGTGCATTGTTTACATTAAAATTTCCTATTTTAGTGCGGCGTAGGCCCGACAAATATCCACCGGAATTTAACGCTTTACCAAAATCGTAGGCCAGAGAACGAATGTAGGTTCCCTTACTGCACACAATTCTAAATTGAACTTTCGGCAAATTGATGTTGGTAATTTCAAAAGTTTCGATAGTTACTTTACGCGATTTTATTTCGCGTGTTTTCCCTTGGCGCGCCAAATCATACAAACGCACTCCAGCCATTTTTATGGCAGAAAACATAGGCGGAATTTGTTCAATTTCACCCACAAATTGTTGCACGGTTTTATGGATTAAATCATCAGTAATATGATCTACAGGAAATATTTCATCAACTTCCGTTTCCAAATCGTAGCTTGGTGTGGTAGCACCCAAAGTTATTTCGCCAGTATATTCCTTAATTTGCCCTTGAAATTCATCAATTTTTTTAGTGAAATTTCCCGTACAAATAATCAACAAACCAGTTGCTAAGGGATCTAAAGTGCCGGCGTGACCAACTTTTATCTTTTTGAGACCGAATTTTCGGCGAATTTCCCAACGCAATTTATTGACCACCTGAAAGGAAGTCCAGTTTAAAGGTTTGTCTATTAGTAAGACCTGACCGTTTTTAAAATCTTCCTCAGTTAACATTATACAACAGTTAAAGGCATAACAAAATAATGAATCAGCAATAATGCAACGCCCAAAACAATTCGGTAATAACCAAATATTTTAAATCCGTTTTTGCTTAAATAATCGATAAAAAATTTAATAGCGAACAACGCCACGATAAAAGAAATAACATTTCCCAGCAACAAATAATTAATTTGGTCATTGCTTAAAATAAATCCGTTATTGTAATAATCGAACAATTTTTTTGCAGTTGCACCAAACATAGTGGGCACGGCGAGAAAAAACGAAAATTCAGCTGCCGTTCTTCTGTTTAGTTTTTGAGTCATCCCACCTATTATTGAAGCACCACTTCTGGAAGTTCCTGGAATCATAGCAATACATTGAAAAAATCCTATTTTTAGTGCTGTGGCATAACCAATTTCGGTATGAACATAAGGCTGATTTGGGTCGATAATTTCATTCGATTTAAACCAATCATCGACTTTTATTAAAACAAATCCGCCAAAAATTAAGGTAATTGCAACAATTATCGGACTTTCCAACCAACCATCAATATAATTGTTAAGAAGCAATCCGAAGAAAACAGCAGGCAAAAATGCCACAAATAATTTTAAATAAAAATCGACACTCTGAAAAAACCGTTTCCAATATAAAGCCAGCACGGCCAAAATGCCACCCAACTGAATAACAATGGTAAATAATTTGGTAAAATCATCGCCAGCAATACCACAAAAGGAAGATGCAATAATTAAATGACCAGTTGATGAAATGGGTAAATATTCGGTAATTCCTTCAATAATGGCTAAAATAATAACTTCAATATAATTCATTCTTATTTTTTAGACTTGGCCATAATGGCATAAATTTCAATGCCCAAACCAATAATTACTAAGGTTGGCGCCAAACGAATTCGTCTAAAATTATAAATGTCCGCATTAAAAATCTCTGGATCGTCGCTTCCGCCGCCCGCCATTAAAATAAATCCGAGCCCAATAAAAGCAAGACCAATTAACATAATTACATAATTCTTTTTTCCGAAAAGGAATTTGCTTTCTATTTCCTTATTTTTTTGCTTCATCATAAAATATTTGTTGTTCAACAAGTTCTGCACTTATTTTTTCATCAATAATAAAGTTCATCGCTTCTTAGGTTTAAAAATCGTTGGGTCGCAAAAAACGTGCTTAGCCAGGTAATTAAAATTCCCAATCCGATAATCCCAAAAAACACTACAAGCAGTATATTTACATCGGTAAACAGCTCCAGTTCTGGGATATTTTTGTTTAAATAGGAAATAAAAACAACCAGACCAACAATAGAAACCAATGCGCCAATAATGCCTAATTTTACGCTTTGCCAAATAAACGGATTTCTAATAAAACCCTTTGTGGCACCAACCATTTGCATAGTTTTTATGGTAAATCGTTTTGAATACACCGAAAGGCGGATAGATCCATTAATTAAAACAACCGCAATTAAGGTAAACAGCGCGCTAAAAAGCAGCATCCAAAAACTTAAACGATTTATATTTTTCGACAGCAATTCAATCAGCGGTTTGTCGTAAGTAACTTCCGAAACAATGCTTCTAATCACCAAGGTTTTTTCTATTTCAGCCATTTTCTCTGGCGTTACAAATTCCGATTTTAACGAAATATCAATGGCATTTTTCAGCGGATTTTCGCCCAAAAATTCCAAAAAATTCTCCCCTATATCTTCGCTGTATATTTTAGCGGCTTCCTCTTTTGAAATATAGGTAACAGCTTTTGTGTATTCCTCTTTTTTTAATTCAGCCTTTAACGTTTCCACATCTTTATCTTTGGCGTTGTCATTTAAAAATACGGTAATGGCCACTTTTTCCTTAAAATGTTTTGTAATACTATTGGTTTTCAACACAATAAGACCTAAAAGCCCCACTAAAAATAACACCAAAGCAATGCTTACGATGACCGAAAGGTAAGAAGAACGCAACCTTCTTTTCTGATATTTATCGAACGAATTATTCAAAGGAAACAGTTTTTAAAGCGGTTGCAATATACAAATTTGTTATTAGTTGTTGGGTGTTGGTTTTGTATAAATATTTATTCATTTAATTATTGTTCTTTCTCACGTTCAATAGCCATTTTTCAAATTAACTTTCAATTTTTATGGCGTTACCCCCGCCGAAAAGGCGGGGGTCGGGCTTGCACTACTCGCTTTTTTTAGTTGTGAAAAACAACTAAAAAAGAGCTCAAACAGACCGTTTAATCCCTTACGCTTAGTACAATCAACAAAAAATAGAAGAATTATAAAATTGGTTATTACAAAGGTAGTTTCACTCAAAAAGACCCAACTCAAAGAGAAAATATTTAAAATCTGCTTGACGTAAAAGATATTCAAAAAAATAGATTGAAAAATTATCTCACGAAATAAAACCCGAAACAACGATGATTTATACACACGTAGCCAAAAAAATTTGTTAAAAATTGAGAGCCCTTTTAACCTCGCCATAAAAAACAAAGTCGAAACTGATAAAGATAACAAAAATATAAGGTTATCCGGCAATTATTAATTATAAACAGTTATATTTGTTTGGATATAACAAGTTATGCGGCAGCTTAAAAGACGACACCAAACCAAAAAAAATCACCTTGACAACCACCCGACTTTGAACTACGAAGGATGAAATTTTTCAGGGACAACTTCCAGCATTTCCAAAAAACAGTTTAC
>JAQVGD010000103.1 GCA_028696945.1 Lutibacter sp. | reverse complement strand
ATTTCATGTTTTTTACACACCCCTAACCCTCCCGCTGGAAAAGCGGGACAGGCTTCTCAAGAGGGGAATTAATTGCGGTTCCGACTTCGTACTTCGGTCTTCGGACTTCGGACTTCGGACTTCCGTCTTCGGACTTCCGTCTTCGGTCTTCGGTCTTCGGTCTTCGGTCTTCGGTCTTCGGTCTTCGGACTTCGGACTTCCGTCTTCGGACTTCCGTCTTCGGACTTCGGTCTTCGGTCTTCGGTCTTCGGTCTTCCGTCTTCCGTCTTCCGTCTTCCGTCTTCCGTCTTCCGTCTTCGGACTTCCGTCTTCGAACTTTTAATATTTAATATCTAACTTTTAATTTTATTACTTTCTTCATATATCGTCAATCCTTTCCCCTTATATTCCTGAGCGATTAAAAATTGTACTTTTCTACTAATTTGTTCCTCAATTTTAATAGCCAGTTGCTCAATGTATTCTGTGTTTAAGGCATCGCCCACAACCACAACTTCAATAGTTCCTGAATCATTTCCATTGGCATAATCGCCAATTACCACAATCTTTTTTACTTCTCCCATTCGCTCCAATATCATGAGCACAATAGCATCGAGCCCCAAATGTTGGAACACTATTTTTTGAAGGGTGGCAAATAAAGGATGTTTGGTGTTGGCTTTGTAGGAAATGCGGTTTTGTATCGCTTCTTTTTCCAGATAACCGGCTTCGGAAAGGTTGTTTAATTCTTTGCGGACGGCATTGGTGGATTCGTTCATCTCCTCGGCCAAACCGCGTAAATGTCCCATATTGGCAGCGTTTATAAAAAACTTTACCAAGATGCGGATACGGGTTTTTGAGGTAATTAGTGACTCTAACATTGTTTTAGTACAGTTACTGAGCAACAAAAGTACTCACTTTTATTTAATAGGCAAGTTTTTCGCTAGAAAAGGTTGGAAAGGGCTTCGGAATTTATTTTTTACCGTTCTGTCTCGTAGTTGTGTGGTCTTTCAGTGTGGGTGTGATTTCAATTCAAACTTTTTATACCAATTAAATGTTTAAATGTTGTATTAAAAATTTGAATTATTTTTAGATCAGATTAGGAAGAAAAATTAAGCATAACCTTTGCTACGGTTATTTTTTATGACGACGGATGAGTTAACCTGCCAGCAGGCAGGAAAGAAACAAATTTTATGCGGCATTGAATGTTTAAATGGTATTACATACCCTTAACCCCAATGTCATTAAGTTAAGGAAATATTTGTCATTGCTTCGCCAGTTCGCTATCGCACATGCCTGACAAAGGAGGAATCGCATTAAATAGCTTAACATGATGTGATTCCTCGTACCTAGAAATGACAAAATAAAGGCGTTAAAGTATTAACTTATTGACATTTCCCCCTTCGGGGGTTAGGGGGCATTTACTTCTCAAACGGATGTTTCGCCAATGGTTTTAACACAAAAGGATGATAATCTCCTTTTGCCCCAATGGGTTGCGCATGGCGAATATTGTGCACAATTTCAATGGCTTGACGTGGTGCTTCGAGTCCGTAACCTTTGCCAGCGATAATTTCTTGATAGGAAACAGTATGCAAATCGGTAAAGCCACCACTAAACTCCAATTCTTCGTCTTCAATGGTAATAGAACGATACGTGGTTTGCCCTTTGGCTTTAACAGCATCAGGCAACACTTCATAATTGGTGGATAAAAACCAGCGCACCCTTGCTTTTTCAAATTCCAGATACCCAGCAGAGCGGTCGTGTGTGTTGATGTGCACAATATTTTGTTTGAGGTTACCAAAAATCCAAGACAACATATCAAAAAAGTGAACGCCAATGTTGGTAGCAATGCCTCCAGATTTTGTAATGTCGCCTTTCCAAGAGGTGTAATACCAATGTCCGCGTGAAGTTAAATAAGTTAAATCCACATCGTAAATCTTATCTTTTGGACCGGCAACTATTTTTTCCCTTAAAGCGATGATGCTTGGATGTACGCGCAATTGCAGAATATTGTAAACTTTTTTGCCTGTTTCTTTTTCTATATTGGCCAAAGCATCAATGTTCCAAGGGTTAAGCACCAACGGTTTTTCACAAATCGCATCAGCACCTTGCCTAAGCGCAAAGCGAATGTGCGCATCGTGCAAGTAATTAGGCGTGCAGATGCTCACATAATCCAATTGGGTATTTTTTTCAAATTTCAGTTTTGAAATGTGTCGGTCAAAACGTTCAAATTCCGTAAAGAAATCGGCATTTGGAAAATAACTGTCTATAATACCTACGCTGTCGAATTTATCGAGTGCCGCAATTAAAGTGTTGTTGGTTTCTTTAATGGCTTTCATGTGTCGTGGCGCGATGTAGCCACTTGCTCCTATGAGTGCGAATTTTTTCATTTTTTTATGTAGTGCAGTCTTGCGGTTCTATTTTATTGTTTTCGATGTCGTCATTGCAAAGTTTTTGAAAAAAACTGTGGCAATCTGTTAATTATTATGTCTCTATATCTGTTGAAAGGGCTACTTTCCCACTATTATGATTTTGTAATAATCCATTAATTTTTAATTGTGCCTAATAACATGCTTATCTACTTTATCCATGTTTTTTGTTCATTTTCTTTATTCATCATATTTATATCTTTTTAAAGGTATTCGTGAATCTCCTTCATCGATTTGTCCTACCCAAAGAAAACGAACCAAAAAAAAACACATTCTTATCAGGTGTTTTTTAAGATCAATTGAAAAAATCGCTATTTAAAAACCATATTTTAAAAGCTAAATTTTCTTCAAAATTTCAAAAATTTTTAATACTTTAAAACATTATACTTACAATAAAGAATTAAAGATTCATTTCAATTTATGTTTAAAACTTATTTTATTATTTTAACCTTTAGCCTTTTTTTGGTCTATTGATTTGTATTTCTCCAAATACCATTTCACAGTTTTCAGCAAACCTGTTTCAAAATTCTCGTCGGCTTTCCAGCCTAAGTTATTTTCGATTTTAGTAGCATCAATGGCATACCTGAAATCGTGACCAGCGCGATCTTCCACAAAGGTAATCAGGTTTTTATGGCTTTGGTTCTTTAACGGCACCAATTCGTCCAAAATTTTACAAATTTTTTCGGCAATATCCTTATTATTTCGCTCATTTTTTCCACCAATATTATAAACTTCTCCGTATTTACCCTTATGAAATGCTAGGTCTAGTCCTTTGCAATGATCCAGCACAAACAACCAGTCCCTAATATTTTTTCCCTTACCGTAAATAGGAATCTGCTCTCCTGCCAATGCTTTTCTGATGACGGTTGGAATTAATTTTTCATCATGCTGTTTTGGTCCATAATTGTTTGAACAGTTGGTAATTATCGTATTCATTCCGTAGGTGTGATGATAACTACGAACAATCATATCACTGGCTGCTTTTGAGGCACTGTAGGGGGAATTTGGTGCATAAGGAGTTTGCTCAGTAAATAGCCCTGTTTTACCCAAAGAGCCATAAACTTCATCGGTTGACACATGCAAAAAACGGCTATTTTCAAATCCGATTTTAAATACAAATGGCTTTTCCATCCAATATTTATAGGCGACATCCAGTACCGTAAAAGTCCCTTTAACATTGGTTTCAATAAACACATCAGGGTGAAGGATTGAATTGTCCACGTGAGATTCCGCCGCCAAATGGAAAACACCTTTGATGATATGATGTTGAAAAATACGCTCCACCAAAGCCCTGTCACAAATATCCCCTTTTATAAAAGTGAAGTTTTTAGCATTTTTCACCGATTTTAAATGGTCAGCATCACCGGCATAGGTAAGTAAATCGAGCACCACAATATGATAATCGGGATATTTCTCAATCAAATATTCCACTAAATTCGAACCTATAAATCCGGCTCCGCCTGTTATTAATAGTGATTTCATATTTTGGTATTTTGGATTTACGATTTGCGATTTACGATTTTTGAAATTTTGAATGTCTAACTTTTAACTTCCTTAATTCCCCCTTCGGGGGCTAGGGGGCTTTTCGGGGGCTAGGGGGCTTTTTAACTTTAAAACACATTCCTTCAACGCAGCTGACCAATTGGGAATTTTCAAATTAAACTCCTTTTCTATTTTCTCGGTATTCAACAAACTGTATTTTGGCCTTTTAACCTTGGTTTTGAACTCTGCTGATGTTATGGGCAAAATTATGCAATTCTGTTGTGCGATTTTCATAATTGCTGATGCAAAATCAAACCAGCTGCACTGACCTTTGTTTGCATAGTGATAAATTTGAATGCCCTCACTGGTGATCTCTGGAATTATTTTCAAAATGGCCGTAGCCAAATCCTTTGCATAAGTTGGCGACCCAATTTGATCGTAAATCACGGAAATACTTTCCCTTTCTTTACTTAATTTCAGCATTGATTTTACGAAATTATTGCCAAATTCTGAATATAGCCAGGACGTTCTGATAATCATCGAATTTTTCGGATTGATTTCCAACAATGCCTTCTCACCCTTTAATTTACTGATTCCATAGGCGTTTTTCGGATTCGTTTTATCAGTTTCCGAATAAGGAATCTTCGAATTTCCATCGAACACATAATCGGTAGAAAGGTGTATTAATTTTATATTGTGTTTTTTGGCAATCAACCCTAAATTTTTAACGGCCAAGTGATTCACTTCATCTGCCAATTCAAACTCTTCTTCCGCTTTATTCACATCGGTGTATGCTGCGCAATTCACTATCGCATCAATTTTATTTTTTAAAACATACTGCTCCGCTTCCTCAAAATTAAGGATATTCAAAGTAGATTTATTCGTGCAAAAAAGGTTAAACTTTGGAAACTTATTTCCCAAAGTTTTCAGTTCCAGCCCCAATTGTCCGTTTGCACCTGTAATTAATACGTTCATTCTCCAAAAATATTTGTTTCAAACAAATCGGCCTTGTTAAATTTGGGCTGAATCTTGTCTTTTTCTGAAATATTCAATTCCTTAAAAGGCAATTTCCAATCGATTTGCAGCTCAGAATCATTATAAATAATGCCTCTTTCAGATTCTTTATGATAATAATTATCAACTTTATAACTAAATATCGCCTCATCACTTAAAACGACATAGCCATGCGCAAATCCGGCAGGGACAAAAAGCTGGTGTTTATTTTCACCGCTCAGTTCAACCGCCACATACTGTCCGAATGTTGGAGAATCCCTTCTGATGTCCACCGCAATATCAAGCACTTTTCCCGAAATGACACGCACCAATTTAGATTGTGCAAACGGGGGTAATTGATAATGCAATCCTCTTAAAACTCCTTTGGTGGATTTGGCCTCGTTGTCCTGACAAAAATGAATGGATTTTCCCAAGTGTTTTTCAAAAATATTTTTGTTGAAAGATTCAAAAAAATAACCTCGCTCGTCTTTAATAACTGTTGGCTCACATAAAATAACATCGGGAATGTCTGTTTTGCTGAATTTCATTTGGTTTTCGATATTTTTTTGATAATTATATAGAATGCTTTTGGACTAAAAAGCTCCTTTTCAACTCTACCTGCTGCTTCTTTTATTTTTTCATTGATAAAAAAGTAACAAAAAAATCATAAGGCGTATTTACTTGATTTGTAATTCATTATATATTCAGAACTTTTTACTTTGCAATGCTAATTTAAGCAAATACGAACCATAATCATTATTCTTATATTCTTTGGCGAGTTTCAGCAACTGTTCTTTAGAAATATATCCTTTTTCAAAGGCAATTTCTTCGATACAAGCAACTTTCAATCCTTGTCTTTTTTCTATGGTTTGAATAAAATTGGAAGCTTCCAACAACGAATCTTGTGTGCCCGTATCCAGCCATGCATAACCACGGCCCATCAAGGTCAATTTTAACTTCTCCCTTTGCAAATAGGTCTGATTTACTGTTGTAATTTCCAATTCTCCCCGAGCACTTGGTTTTGTGTTTTTTGCTATTTCTACTACGCTGTTTGGATAAAAATACAAGCCTACCACGGTATAATTACTTTTTGGTTCAGCTGGCTTTTCTTCGATGCCAAGCACATTCCCTTCTTTATCGAATTCCGCAACTCCATATCGTTGGGGATCTTGCACATAATATCCAAAAATTGTTGCCTTTTTTTCTTCTGAAACTGTTTTTACCGCATTTTTCAGCAACTGATCAATTCCTGCACCATAAAAAATATTGTCTCCTAAAATCAAACAAACATCATCGTTTCCTATAAACTTTTCCCCCAAAATAAAGGCTTGAGCCAATCCGTCTGGTGAAGGCTGTTCAATATAGGAAAACCGCATTCCAATTTCAGTTCCATCACCCAAAAGGTTTTTGAAGTTTGGCAAATCGTGAGGCGTAGAAATTATCAATATTTCTGTTATGCCCGAAAGCATTAAAACAGAAAGTGGATAATAAATCATCGGCTTGTCGTAAATGGATAATAACTGTTTTGATATTCCTTTTGTAATTGGATACAAACGAGTTCCCGACCCTCCTGCTAATATAATTCCTTTCATCTGTTTAATTTTTATTTTTTTGTTGGTACAGCTGCAGTTCGCCATTAATCATTTCTTTGTGTATCAAAATTTGTAATGCTCGGTTCATTTGAGATTTTTATTGTTTTAATTCGGTCATAAGTAATTCGCATTTCTTCATCGATGCTTGCATCGTATTTCTGTTATGCTCATTTCATATTTTGTGCTATTGTTAACTATTCTGCTAAATTAACTATTTAATATTTAATTTCATCCTACAAACTACATAGACAAAACTATGTTTTTAATTGTAAAATCGTGTTTTAAAAGTGTATTTAGCGACAGACAAAACAAATCAAAATGCACGAAATCACAAACAAACGGCGTGTTTCATATTATAAATGGTAGTATTTATAAAATAAATGGTATTTTATTTTGTTTTATTCAAAAGTGTTTTATACTTTTATTTCGTTTTTAAATAAAATAACCTGTTTTTCACTATTTAAAGTATGCCATCAACCAAAAACTCATTGATTATGAAATCAGCATCATTAATGGAGTTTATAACTCCGGAAGCTATCCACAGCTTCGCAAGAAAGAATTATAAAACCTACGTAGCGCATTGCGAGTCTAGAGAATTAAAACCTATGGTATTCCATGAGTTTCTAAAAAATTACGCTGTTTAATTTTTTTGTATTCTCGCTAATCTTCTTCCAAAAGTAAATCAATGAATTTTTTAATAATGTTGAAGGTGGATTTGTGCATGGCATTGAACGATGGACTTAAAGCTATAAAGATTTATCAATTCTAAGAATATTAAGGCACTAACAAGTCATTTGACATAATTAATTTCTTGTAATTTATTTGTCGATTCCAGATTGTACCTAATATCTCCATTAAAATTGATATGACGAGAAAAGTAACGATTAAACTCCGTGGTTTATTTCATGTCTTTTATAAATAAACTTCTAATAAAACTGCTTGATCAGCATTAATTTTTAGATGGTTTATGCCTGCAGGAATCAATAATGTTTCCCCAATTTTAAGATTATAATCTTGATTATTATATACTACATAAACCAGACCTTCCACGCACACATAAATCACAAAAGAATCGAGATTGGTATAATCCTTTTTTATTTCTCCGGAGATTTTAATAATATTGGTTTTAAAATAAGGGGTATGAACCAGTTTATTTGAGACATTCACTTTTTTATCATAAACTGTATTATAGTTATCATAAAATTCAAAATCAATTGCATCGAGTGCCAACTCGGTGTGCAATTCTCTCTTCTTACCTGTTTTTACATCAACCCTGTTATAATCATAAATTCGATACGTAATATTGGAAGTTTGTTAAATTTCTGCAAGCAACACACCTGCCCCAATGGCATGAACCCTGCTTGTTGGGATATAAAATGTATCTCCTTTTTTTACTTTTTCAATATTCAATATTTCGCTTAATGTTGAATTGTTAAGATGTTTTGAATAGGTCTCCTTGGTTATTTTTTGGTTAAAACCAACAATCAATTCCGCACCTTCTTCGGCTTCCATTACGTACCATATTTCATTTTTACCGAATGAATTATGGCGTTCTTTTGCTAGGGCATCACTTGGATGCACCTGATTGGATAAGGGTGTTTTGGCATCAATAAACTTTATGAGTAACGGAAAATCCTCTCCAAAAATATCATAAACACGATTTCCCACAAAATTACCTTTAAACTTCTTTATAAGTTGCTTTAAAGTGAAGCCTTTTAAATTACCTTCATAAACTTTTGTTTCGCTTTCATTTATGTCGGAAATTTCCCAGGATTCCCCAATACTGTTTTCCTCGTAATTTTTATTTAATACCGTTTTCAACTTTTCTCCTCCCCAAATACGGTAGCTGTAAACGGGTTGAAATTTTAAGGGATATAATTTTATATTGCTCATTATTTTATTTTTATTTATTCACTAATTCTTAACAGATTTCACCATTAAGTATTTGTTTGGTTTTATGGTCAATGCTCCAAGTAAAACTTTTTCATTCTCTTTTAATTTAATTTCAAGTGAATTTTCACTAAAATTAAAATAACATTTAATCTTTTTTCCATTAAATATACGTGTAAATGAAATTGAATTATCCGAAAATGCTAACTCGGTATATTTTCCATATTGAAAGACTGGCTCTGAATTGCGCAGTGTTATTAGCTTTTTATAATTATTCAATAATGAATTCTCTTGTTTTTCAGAAGATAACACATTTAAATGCGTGTAATTTTCATGAACTTTTATCCAGGGTAATACCTCAGAAAAACCTGCGAACTGAGTGTTATCCCATTGCATGGGGCTTCTGGATTTATCTCTATTATGTTCATTCCCAATTCTTAAAGCTTCTTCTATATATTCTCCTTTTTTTATCGCTAAGTTATAATGGGTTCTACCTTGAATGTCTTTGATTTCCTCCATAGAATCGGCTTCAATATTTTCCATTCCAATTTCCTCGCCATAATATATAAATGGAATTCCCTTAGCTGTGAGGGTCAATGCAGCCAAAGATTCCGCTCTTTCAGGATTGTTTTTTGCCAAACGATTTATAAGTCGCGGCATGTCATGGCTTCCAAAAAATAATGTTGGGTAGTTGCTCATATTGCTTTCCATACTTTGCAGTTCCTTAAAGATACGTTGTGCAGAAAATTCCGGAATGCTTCCAAAATTGAAATTAAAAACCACATCCAACAATTCCGTTCCCTGATATTGCTTCAATACCTCAATTTTATCGCTTCCTATTTCACCAACAATAAATCGGTTGTCAAATTCATTGACAGTTTCTCGAATTATTTTCATGGCTTCTTTTACACCTTTTTGATTGATATCATATAGATGTTCCTGCTCTCCTTTTTCGTCTGTCGGATTGTCTGAAGTTATTCCTTCCGTAGTCAGAAAATTGATGACATCCAACCGAAAACCATCAACACCCAAATCAAGCCAAAACCTTAGAACGCCTTGAATTTCTTCCACAACTTTTGGATTCCCCCAATTTAAGTCGGCCATTTTCACATCAAACTTATGGTAGTAATATTGGTTTGTAAGGCTGTCAAATTCCCACGCCGATCCGCCAAAAAAAGATTCCCAATTGTTGGGATTATCTTTCCAAATATAATAATCTCTATAGGGATTGTCTTTCGATTTCTTTGCCTCTTGAAACCACTTTGATTCTGTAGAAGTATGATTTACTACCAAATCCATAATGACTTTGACCTTTCTTTTATGGGCTTGCTTTAAGAAAGTTTTAAAATCGTCCATTGTTCCGTAGGTTGGGTCTATGGCATAATAATCAGAAACATCATAACCATTATCCACTTTAGGAGATTTTAGAAAAGGGGTTAACCAAACTCCTTTAATTCCCAAATTTTCGATATAATCCAATTTCGAAGTTAGTCCTTTAAAGTCGCTAAAGCCATCTCCATTGCTATCCTTATAGCTGGGCATATAAATTTCATAGAAAACAGTTTCTTTCCACCACGTTTTTTCCATATTTGATGTTACTTTATGAGTGCAAGAAAATATTATAAGTATGAATAGCGTTAATATGGCAGATTTTATAACTTTCATTTATTCAATTTAAAAATTATTTTCAGAAAACGCCTTAATAAATACGCTAAATAATTCTTTATTTTGGCTTTAGTTTAATTGAGCGTTGATATTTAATTTCAAATCCATATTTCGGAGGTTTCAAGTTGGTTCGAACGTAGAAAATTCAATTATTCCCTTTGGTTAGGGTAAAAATAATTGAATTTTCAATCATAATAGCCCGTTTAAACTAGAGCCTTTATTTTTTAAAATCGGGATCCATTTCCGGTGTGCGGAGGCCAGCAACTTCATTTGCCATGAGTATAAATACGTTCCAGCACAATCCTCGGGTTGATGGCCACCATGAATCGGTTGTTGTCCATTTTGTCGGAATAAATTCTTTGGAATAAGGCCATTTCGGATTGAGGTTGATTTCTGCCCAAGCCCTATTTTCCATAAGTGCCTCTGCTTTTTTCCATCCGTGACGTTTTCCAACTGCATAGGCAGCATATTCAGGACGCATCCAACTTCCGCCATTGTAATAAAAACCATCTCGTGCCCCATCTTTATAGTTAACCTCTCCAAATTCCCTGAAAGGCTGGTAGTCTGGGCTTAAGTATGCATATCCTTTTTCATCGGCTGTTATTCTGACACATACTGGCGCTGTTGTACCATATTCAGGATGGGGAGAATTTAAAACTTGGTTAAGGATTGGCACCTGCTCCAAATGATTGATTACCATTTCATCTGACAACATTGGTCGGTTAAATAACCACAAAGAGAAAAATTCCGGTTCTAAATCAGTCAAAGTAATGATATCAGGATATTCTTTATCAAACACAATATGCTTTCTGCTTGCATCGTAAAAATCTACATACGCTTTTTCTGCTTTTTCCATATATTCATCTGAAATATTATACCCTAATTCTTTTATAGTTCTCAATGCAATAGCAAACATCCCTTGATTTACAGCTAAATCACTAGTCTTTGGATTGTATTCATTAATGTCTATTTGACTAAGTGTATAATGTGATTCACATATCCCATCCCCATCTTCATCAAATTCATTCAATACGTATTCCACGGCTTTATCAATTTTATCTTTAGGCAATGTAACTCCGAATCGTCTTTTATTCATCATTCCCCAAATTAAAAACTGAATGGTAGCCTCGTTGTCTTTGGCTTCAACCGTTCCCATATAAGGCGTAATAATGGTGGCAATCACCCCTTTAGCAGTTTGGGTTTTGGCCCATTGCTCCCAAATTTTAAGGTTTAATTCTTCATTATAACTTGAAACAATAGAGAAAAACGAATCCCGATTGTACATATCCGGCGCATAATTCATGTTGGGAACATTCAAAGGCGTAAAATCATTAATAGAAGTAATCCAAGTTAACATATTGAAGTTTGCATAGAGCATTTTCTCAATCAATGAACCTTCAAATCCTTTTCCTTCGGCAAGACGCGATTGTGAAGAAATCACAAAATCGTGATGATTTGTATAAGGTTCCACAAAAACGAAAGTTGTTTTTGTAACCTTTTCTCCCATATTCATTCTGTTATAAGGCTGTTTTTGAGGTTGATTTTCCACAATTTTTAAATCTTTAATCTGAAGTAAGGATTCCTTTCCCGATTGTGAACCTATAAACATAGAAACGCTGTCATTTTCAATATAAGGCACTAAAATACTTCCTTTAAAAAGTGTCCATTCATTTTCCTTTATGGGAAACTGGTTAATATATTTGATTCCATGTTCTAATTCAATGGTCTTTTGTCCGTTTTTAATTCTGAAAAGTTTCAATGCTACAGGTGTGGTTCCTTTGACAAGAA
>JAQVGD010000102.1 GCA_028696945.1 Lutibacter sp. | reverse complement strand
GAAACTATATATTGTGGTCTTAATCCTTTTTGTAATGGAAAATCAATGCTGACGACTATTCTTATAAGTCTTATAAAAGATTTAAAAAGAGTCTTAATCCTTTTTGTAATGGAAAATCAATGCTGACAGGTAGTTTTGTAACGAACTGCAAATCAAGCAATTAGATGTAAATAATTTCAAAAAACTTAATATTTTAGCCAAATTTTGGTGCATTTTTTAGGGCTGCAAAATTACTGCAATATAATTTATTTTACAATACGTCAATTAACTTTTTTATTTGTTTAGAAAAACAAGGTGTTTTTGTTGCCAAAAATTAAATCAAAATCAATATTTTGACCTAATACTTTCATCGCCTTTATTTCATCTGTGGAGACAGGTACAATAAATATACTATCGTCGTTATCGTAACACTCCTGCACTTCTTTTAGTGTTTGGCAAATCTCGTTGTATTGCTCTCTATCTTTTTTTGCAATAAAAATGCTTTTCTGTACTCTATAGCAACCGTTGCGCTTTAAATATTTTGCTATTTCGGTGCGTATCTTGTTATTTTCAATATCATACATTACAAAAAATACCATATCCGAATTTTTAAATGATTGTGATGTAAAATTCATTAAATACTTTATTCTCTCATCAATATCAGCAAGCTCATCATTATCATCGCGTTTAATGTTTATATTATGCCCTTGCGTTAAACCTGCATTTCGCAATATGCGAACTCGCTCAATATAATCTAATTCCGGTGTCTTTTTACGTGCCATAATTATTCAACTCCAAATAAAAACTCACATAAAATTCGATGGCAAATATCGTTTAACTCTTCATTCATCCCATTTTTAGGACTTTTTACTACAGAATAGCCTCGCTGGCCATAAAACAAATTTATTTCGGCTTGTTTGCCCCCAAGTTCAAAATTCATTTTCTTACCGTAATTTATTCCAGTTACATTTATAATCTTGATGCCTTTTTCGCTAAATAAATCACTTATTGCTGGCATAATATCTTCAAGTATTTCGGGAACAACAATATTCTTTTGCGGTTTTAATCGCACATTTGGATTTAATTTTCTTTTAATATCATTAAGCAAGTCGCTACTTATTGTGGTTGCTTTAGTTACTTCCTCTTGCTCCGTTTGTTCTTTTTCTTGTTCCATCTCTGCCACTTTAATTTCTCGCTCAATTTGCTTTACTGCATACAAATCGTCAAAGTTTATAAAATCATCTATGTTAATAGTTTCTGCATTTGAGTTGTAATAAACATCTGGATCATGGCTTATAAAACATGCCCTTGTAACATCAGATGTAACAGTATCCACAACCTGTTGCATTTTATATTCGTCGGCAAAATTGCGCGAAAACAACTTATAAAACAAGCTGTATTTTACCTCATCATAACACTTTTCTCTTAGCTTAAACATAATTTTAAGTCCATCACCACCTGGACTTTCGAATACAGCCAAAACTCGTTTATCATTTACCAATTTAGTGCGTAAGTTATTTATTACCAAACCTTTTTCTGCCAAGTGATCTAAATCTAAAATAAAATACGATATATGTGCAAAATTAGATTTACGGCGAAATGCAGGTTTAAAAATTGCACTAACAATATATGGTAATTGACGTTTTAATAACGAATATTTTTTCACATCCAAGGATTGTAGCATTCGCAATTGCCGTATGTGAGTTTTTATTTCTTCTTTGGGATTACGAACTGCATTTATAAAATAATCAACGCTTATTGTAAACAACTGATCGTCGGCATGAGTTATATTTTTTCCTGATTGTAGCATAATATTAAACTTTAAATTTCATAAAATCTTGTGCTAACTTATGCGCATACAGTTTAATTTGAGATAAGCGACTGCGCTCAACACCACTAACTTTTATAACCTCATCAAGGTAATCATTTAAAGATTGAATCAAAATTCTTTTGCCAAGAGCCTCGAGCCAAACACTTCCATCGTTTTTAACACTTACACAATCATCATCAACAGCATTTTGCAAGCAAAGATTTAATACAACGTAATCAACCCAAACCCGATATTTTTCGATAACATCAAAAACTAAAACCGGACGATTATAATCGTCGCGATGCATTACTCCTACATAAGGATCTATACCAGCTTTGATTAGAGCACCTTCAATTTTACCATATAAAATGCCGTATCCGTAATTTAACAAACAATTAAAAATATCGGTAGCCGGATTTTGTGAGCGCTGCCCAGTAAACACCTCGGGTTTAATAAACAATGACAAAATAGAAAAGTAAATTTTTGATGCAGCTCCCTCCCAGCCTCGTAATGAAGGAGAAACTTCCGAAACTACACTAGCTTTAAGACTAGCAATTTTAAGTTTATAATCGTTTAATTTACGAATTGCGGTTTTAATTTTCTCTTTTCTAATATCGTCATCTGGCATCAAACTTAAAATAACTGCAACCTGATTGTCAATTTTATCAATAATCATTTGCTTAATCCATTCTACTGCTTGTTCCGATAAAGTAAAATCGAGCTGATTGCGTCTGATGGTAGAAACCGAACCATATTTATTGCTCCAAATTCTACCAATTGGCTCGCCTCCATTACCAACAAAAAAAACATCAATTCCGTTTTCGATAGCCAGAATTGCGGCATCTGTACTAATTTGGGCTCCACGCGATAGACTTATGCTTCGTATTTTTGACGCATCCAACATTTGTTTACCATCTTTGTGTACAATCACAAAATTATTTGTATCCTTGGTTACATAAGTTCCAAAAGTATTGATAACAATATCCATAAAAATAGCTTTAAATCAAACATTTGTTATTTGTAATAAATAATCGCTCGCGGGCTCTGCTAATTGCTGTGTATGCCCAGCGGTAAGTTACTTCTGGCGATTGCATAAATAAAACCGGCTCTAATGCCAACACAACGTTTTTCCATTCGCCGCCTTGTGCCTTGTGGCAGGTAATGCAATAACCAAATTTTACACGGAGTGCATTCAAAAACTCATCGTTTAATAATCCTTCGTAAAATTCTGGACTACCAGCTTTTATATTTACTGAACTCATCCTTATTATGTAATCGCGCAATAAGGCTTTCTCGGCTTCGTAATCGAGGCTAGCTTTTTCGCTAAACAAATACTCTTCTAAAACCCACGAATTAAACAAATACATTCCGTTTAAATCGTGCCCACGCAATTTTAGCTCTACTAGTTTTACCCCACCGCGTTGTGTTCGCCTGCCAGTACAACTGATTACTTCGAGATGCTCGCCGTTGCTTATGCCGTATTTGTAATTGTTTTGCATTACAATCATTAACTCGCCTTCGTTTATTTCGGCAGTGTGTCCGCGAAAAAGCAATTTACGGACACTATCGTTAACGAAATTCACATATTTATTCGAATATGCTACTCCAATAGAGCTATAAATACCTTCGCTGCGGATAAGTGAATATAGTTTTGCAGCCATCCCGTCCGAGCCTTCAATTACCTTTATATCTTCGTTCCCATTTGCTTTAATCTTTAGATACGGAAACCTGTTTTCAACAATGTTAAGACGGAGTTTCGATGTATTATATGAAATACCTGTATTTGCACCAAACCTCATCACTTGCTTTAACTCGAAAAGTTGAACCCCAGTATTAAAATGCTTTTCGATGTAATTAGGATTTAAAGCAGGCGAAAGTATGTAATTTATAGGAGGCAACTGTGCTGGATCGCCAATGAAAACAACTTTACGACCATCGAGATACTTAAAAAAGTCGGTGAGTAATCGCCCCGAACCAAATTCAAGATTAATATTAAGACTATCCGTATCGGCAATCATAGAGCTTTCGTCAACAAAATATATTGTTTCGGTAGAAGACACATTTTCGGTTAATCGAAATTTAAGTTTAAAATCAGAATTTTCTTTGGTTCGTTCTTCGATTTTTGTTACCAGCGAATAAATATTTCGGTGAAGGGTTTTACAATCGCGCAAGGCTTTATCCTGCAATACTTTTGCTGCCCTACCTGTTGACGCCAACAAAACCGAATGAATCTCCATCTCGTCCAACATGCGAACAAAACCCAGCACCATACTCGTTTTGCCAGTTCCGGCATATCCCGATAATACAAACACCTGGTCGTCGGAATCGAGAAAGTCGAGAAAAGCACCAATAAGCTCTTGCTGCTCTGGTGTGGGCTTAAAATTCAAATATTTTTCGATTTTGCTCATAAATCGTAGTAATTCCGAAATTGAACAAATTCAAAAACCGAGGTTTTTACACCATTCTTCTCAACAGCATTTCGACGAGTCGTTGAGGCAACGCATTGAACGCCAGCATCTTTTAACATGTTTGCCAAGCAAAAACAAAATACTGTTTCACCCATTAAATGGACAGCGTTTTTATTATGCGCCTTATCAACAATTGCTAATAATATGTTATTGCAAAACTCTTGCGCTATTTGCCAAATCTGATGTTGATCCCATTCGGGGTCAATTTGCGGAAACTCAATATCCACAATTTCGCCAAAAGCCAATTTTGCAGCTTCGGTTTGCTTTTTATCCCAATTGTGGGACGGATGATTTGATAGGTTTAGGAGCATTGGGCTGTAGGAATTTTTGATTTATACTCAAAACCGAATTTACTCAGCTTGAAAAGTAAAGCTAAATATGATTCAACAAAACACTCTTCAAACAGATGATAACTCAAATCGTCGGTAACACCACCATGATTTATTTTATTTCTGATTTCAGAAAGTGCATTATAATAGCTTATTTTTTGTTTATTTACAGTACTAATTATTTCTTTATCAACCAAAGATAGCACTAAATTTTCATTTAATAATTGCATGTATTCTTTTTCAAATGGCATCATGCTTTCGTACCATTGAATTTTTCTATCAAATACTTTATCATTAGAAAGTATTGCATTAAGACCACTTCTAAAGTCTTTTGACTGCTTAACCTTTGGGTCAATATTGGGCAACAAATCAATAACAACAGACAATATCAGTTCCTGGGCCATTGTAATTGCTTGTTGCAGCAAATTATTAGAATAGCACCAATCTACTGCTGCACAAACATTTGTTAAACTATTTTCTTTTACAAATGAATTGTTTGTTTTCGCAATAGCTCCAATTATTGGCTTTAGAGGTAGGATATCGGCCTGTTTGTTAAAAACTTTAAGATAGTTATCGAATTTTATAAAAAGTTTACCCGATCTAATTTGCTTAGATCTACATGTTACAAAAACACCTTCGAGTTCATTTAATGTATCTATAAAAACTTTTTTATTATTATCAATACTTTCCCATTCAGAACCGACTAAAGTTGTAATCTTTTTTGTTCTTCCATGTTCTACATAGTCACTTGCCGCACTAGTCCAATCTTGTAATACAGTAAACGATGTTATATCAATTATCGGAGCAATCCCATCCTTGCGAGCCTCATAATTGCCGTAAGTTATAGATTTTACTTTTATGCCTTTCAAGAATTTGGAATAATCTGCGAGAACAAGAATTAACATTGGCAAATACCTAAAGCCATGAGTTATATCAAAATAAATTTCATCATCATCCTTTAAGAGTTTGAAAATTGTATCAAACACTTCCCAAATCTCATCTTTGTCATTACCATCCTTGATATGAATAGGTTTAATCTCGAAGTCGAGCTTTAATTTATTTAAACGGGTTTCTAATCCCTCGCAGTGGATGTAACAGTTAGATGTTCTATCTTTGTGACCATTGTCTTTCCAATTTAACTCTTCAGAACCTCTATCTCCCTTAGTTACACAAATATATGCTATTGAATCCGATCCCCAATCTTTTGCTCGCAACACTTCTAGAGTAGCTTCCTGAATAAATCGAATATCTTGAGATAAATATTTTTTTTCTCTAAACTCATATTTACAGGTTCCATAATTTGTTGAGCCTAAAACAGAGATAAATACTTTTCGTGCCATAATTATCTTGGATTAATATTTAACAATTGAGTTTCGAGTAATGATATAAGCAAATCTTGATTGGAAAAATACACAGAATCAGAATCCAGTGAAAAATACATAATTCCATTATCAGAACATTTTTCGATTGCTTTTTGATTTAATGATTGTTGAGTTATGAGAATTGCCTTCGATGCCATTCCACCATAATTCCGAACAGCAGATGCAAATTTATCAATATCTGTTTCTCTTTTAAGATGAGTTTTACACTCAACGAACAATAATTTAGAACCAATGTCGGCAATAATATCAATTTCATTCTTTGGAGAATTATCTTTTGTTGGAAAAACACAATTCAATCTAATTTCGTTAATTTTATTCCATTTCGACAAGATATTTGCAACTTTCAATTCCATCCAGCCCGAATTTAACAGAATATTTCTTATGTGTGGGGAGCTAAGTTGCTTAGTTTTAACGTTTGATTTATTTACCAAGCTTATCTCAAATTCTCGTTCTTGTTTATGCCAAACTAAATAGCTTCCACTATTAAGTTTTAAATTAACAATGTTTGGTTTTTCTTCAAACTCTGTTACTAGTTTATTAAAATCGGAAAAATTGAATGATCGCAATTCTTCGACAATAGGTAGAATTTTAAAATCTTCATCTGTATAATCAGCTAATCTCTTGTAATTATTTAATGGGTTACCATAAAGTCTAAATTGAGCATCAATATCAAATATTGCATTAACAGATTTTAAAGTTTTGAAATCCCATATTCGGGCATTTTGGTCAACATAAAAAAGTGCTACATTATCTTTACCAACAAATTTACTATAAAATGCTAAAGCCCATGGTTTTGTGCCGCTCGACAAATTAATACTTAATTCAGTTTTAACATCAACATGTTGCGAAATAGTATCAATTTTTTGAAATATTTTATTAATATCAACTGGATCGAACTCTTGCAAGTCAACAGCAAAAGCAATTTCACTTTTTATTCGTATAGCTTGCTCTAAAGTGTCTGAAGAATGAATAAGAATCACTTTGTCAGGATTTGCATAAATAATTCCCTGATAAACTGGTGCGGTTTGTCCGCCAACTAAAGATATGTGGAGTTTGGTTGCCATTTTAAATATTTGATTTGTTTATTAAACCTAAAACTCGTCTTTTTTTTCTTTCCGAATCACAATACTCTTCATACTTGCAATCATCACAATTTCCGGTGCAGAGATCAATATGCCAGCCAGGCACTGCATAGAATCCCTCTTTAAATATTCCGAGAATTTCCTCATAAACAATTTTCCCGGGCACTCCGTTTCCTGGTATATGCACTCGAGTTCCCTTTGCTGCCATTGCATTTAATATTGCAATTAGCAAGTCTTGAATCTGTATTTTATCTAAAAGCTCAACAGGAGGCAACTCTTCGTAACTAACGCCAAACAGTTGCTGAGCCGACAACTTTCCACCACGCTCAATCGCGCGCATGTGTTCAATAAACTCACCAAATGACTGCCCAATTTCTGGTTCAGCCACAGGATTAGTCTCCGCTTTTGCAAAAATTTCGATAAGTTGTTGTATGTAGCGGTTCATTCGAGTTTAGATTTTGTTTTTAAAAATTTCTCACCATGAGCAGTTGTTTTATATTTTTGCAAACGGCTATTTGGTTTATTCGGAATAGTCATTTCCAATAAACCTTGAGCGATAAGAGGGAAAAGATATTTTTTTCTAAAATAAGATTTATCCTTAATCCCAAAAAATTGTGAAATATCTACAGCAGACCTATCTTTTAAACAAAATTGGAGAATTTTATTTTCATTTGACTCTGATGTAAAACCCGACTGGGGGTCTGACTGGGGGTCTGACTGGGGGTCTGACTGGGGGTCTGACTGGGGGTCTGACTGGGGGTCTGACTGGTTAAAATCAGTTGATATTTTTTTAGAAGTAAAAAAGTTTGAAGCTGCACTTACTTGCACACTAAAGGCAGTTAATAATGTAAAATCGAAAATAGGTTCATCATTCCCATTGTTTTTTAGTTCTTCTTTAACTCTAAAAACACCTCTACTAAATTTATTAACAAAACCTAATACTCTCATTGCTTCTGCAATAATTGGATTTCGGTAATAGGATACTGGAGGAAAGTTTACTGGCATAGCTTATAAAATCTGTTAATGTTTAATCCGTTTTCCCAGTAAGGTTTTTGTAAAACTCAAACGCAATACTTTCACCGACCCATCCACAAATTGTCGTTTTCCATTCATACTCATCTCTAAAACCTTTATTACTTAACTTCCTTCTTGAATCAGGATGATTGTTAAAAATGACAGTTAGTGCATAGAATAACTTATCATGCAATTCCTCTGGAATCTCTATAAATCCAGATTCTCTAATAAATATCTTTAGATTCTTAAAACTATTATCTGGAAATATTAAGCTATCAGCGTTCTTAAGCATTTCTGATTTATTAACAATGCTCGATACAACTATTTTTTTGTTTTCATGATTAATTATTTTAGAGTAATCCTCAAGTGCTTTCTTATCTGTTTTGAAATTTGCAAAATCTTTGGGTGTTTTTGGATAAACTAGACTTTCGCTTGTATGCTGCGACATTGCTAGTAGTTCCTGCATCTGAGGAGTATCTAACCACTTGCCGCCACCCATAATTTCCTCGAAACTTGCTAAATATGAATTTAAATTGTGTTTTAAATTATTTATTTCTAATGAGCTTATTTTGAGTTTACCATAACCAAATGGTTTTGCGCTTCCTATTGTATGGTAAGACTTACTCTCTGTATTATGAAAAGTAACAGCAGATAATAAGGCACCAATTTCAAACTTCCGCAAATTATGAAAACGAATCTTACAAATAAATTCTGCACCACTTGGCAATGGTTTAAAGGATGCAAATACTTTTTTATTATTTAGTTGTTTTTCATTATAAATACCATGCTTAACATCATTATGTATTGGATACCTTTTAAAACCTTTTAAGACGGAATTATCTTCAAATGTTTTATAATTCTTAACCTCATCATTTTCGATTCTTTGTTGAAGATAATTTGGGTAGAAACTGGCCTTTGGACCTCCAAGAATCTCGCTCTCTTCATGCAATGGGGTTACATCATTTTGAATAAATGCGTTTCCTATCAAAACTCTACCTTTCATAGAATTATCTTTGACATAACTTGTATAGCCAAATATTGTATTAGCGAGATCATTTTTTTTGTTTACATATTCTTTTAATGGTAGAGTTTGATGAATACTATTTTTGTAAGGCAATTTATACATATAAGCAAGACCAAAATGGGCTATATTTCCATTATTGTCCTTTGCAAAAAACACAGGTACTTTTTTACCTTTTTCTAAAAAATTATTTCGCCAGTACTTCCAGTCGGGAGAGATATTATTTTTATCATGGTCTAAATAAATAAATTTAAAATCTTTTTTCATTTCTGGCGTTATGGCTAGATATTTTGGACTAATATTATCAAAAAACACAAACTCATGAATTTTTCCATTAGCTTTTAAATTTCCATTTCTATCCTTAAATTCATTCCTTTTACTTGACTGACCTGTAAAAACAACTGTTCCTTTTCTGCCACCATCTGATTCATATTTTGCCATCAATCTTTTGACATTTCCAAAAAGTTCTTTTGTATAAGTAGCAAAAGTGCCTGGCAATTTATTTTCAGATACAATACCATATTTATATTTAGCAGTCTTTTCTTTAGGATCTTTGTTCAAAAACAATTCACGAAAAGGCACTCCGTTTTTTGCTAACTCTTTATGATGTATGAAAGCAAACTCTTCGCACTCTTCAATTATCCAACTCCCATCATGGTTCTCTTTTAGCCACCCTCCTTTAATATCAAACTCTTTATACTTTGTCAAATACAAATTCCCAGATTTTGACAAATCTCTATAAGAGTATCTATCATCATTTACTAGATTACTATTTAAACGAGATAAACTTATAATCTCCAACACATTCCGAAACATACCTTTTAGTGATGAACCTGGAATAAAATATCTTTTTTCTCCATTTTCATCAATGTAATGAGAGAAATCATTTGTTTTATCATCTTTTTTATGTCCATTCCTAATAAAAATTGGAGTCATAGCAGTTATTTTCAACTCTATTTCGCCGCTTTCTCCATCAGAAAAAGGAATATCATGGCTTACGTTATCTGCCCATTCAGGTTTAAAAACCTCATTTTCACTTGGTGCTGGCACAAAATTATATGGTGATTTTATACTCATAATTTATTTATTTTTTAAATCCACAAAAAACAATTGCTTTTAATTTTAACACTTCAAATCCAGCACAATTTTCATCCTCTTCTGGCAGCCAAATTTGTTTAAAAAGAACATTCTTAACGTCTTTTAATCTGTGTGGCAAATATTCTTTTTTTTCAATACACGACTCTTCAATTCTTTGTAAATCATACTCGAAAATTTGATATTCACCTGTGTGCTGAACATGAATTGACTTGTTTTCAGCCTTATCAAATAATAGAGCCTCAACTACAAACGGATTGGCTTCAACCGTCGAAAAATCAAATGATACATCAGGTAAGATAAACGGCTTTTTCTCATTTGATAACCAAACATAACCTTCGTAGTTTCTGTTTGGTATTTCTTTTATCGAATTATATCTTTTGATAAAATCTAGCATAACACCTCCTTTTTATTGTAATTGAAAATTTCTTCTCCATTTTTCAAGAGTTTACCTGTAAACATTCCATGACCTTTTGTTGTCATTCCGCCAAGTGGCAATAAGCCTCTACAAATATCAACCAATGCACTTTCTAAAGATTTCAGGATCTCGTCTTCTGTATTGTACTGAACTAAAACATCAAATTTAAATTCATTCCCTTGCAGATTTGAGACTTTTTCGCTAAACAATGCACCATCCATAGCTCCACCTGTAAAACGATCTATGGCAACATGATTTAATATTTTCTTGTTATTGACTTGTTCATCTGAAAAATAAAAATCATTTATAAAAACCAAGCCTGCTTGAGCATCAACAACTTTTTTATTATTATCTTGACCAGCTTTCCCAAATAAAGTGGCAACAGCTTCGTTATCAAAACCAATTTTTCCGCCTCCGAAATCGGCAAACTTTTCTGTAATCTTATTATAGTGGAAAGCCACACGGTGTGATATTGCTCCCTTTATTGAACTAGCAGGGATAACGGTTTGCTTTTCAAAATCAATTTTCCCATTTTTATAAACAACGATCTCTTCTTCAAGTGGTCTATTATCAGCCTCATCATCGCCAAAACCCTCGCTGAAAATGAAGAAAGAATCTGGTTTAAGATTTAATGAATACTTTGTGAATTTATCGGTTATTAATTCTAATGGTTTCGCATCATTCCAATTAATATCGGCATTAAACGATGGATTAAAATTTATGTATGATTCAAAATCTTTCTCGTTTTGTAAGTCAAAAACTTGACTATAAACCGAAATAACTTGTAAACTACCATATCCATTTCTAGTTCCTGAGCCAATTCTGAAAGTCGGATTGTTTACTTGCTCTAAAATGCTATTCCAATAGGTTTTATCTTCTGAATTTCCTTTTAACTCCAGTTCAAAAACGAAACGTGTTCCTTTGTAAACGACTTCGTTATCAAACAAACCTTTATCAGCAGCAACACCTTTTTCTGTTATTCTCACATGTTGACGAGACGGAAGATTCGTAAATTTATTCAAAACCTTATCATCTATTTTCTCAATTATACCCTCCGAAATATCAGTTTCGTTTATCATCATGTATGCGGAGCTGACTTTTAACAAAGAGCCACATCCTTTATCTCCTTCTGCATAACCAAAAACTTGTTCAATCCAAGTATTTCCTAATAATGAGTGTCTTAAAACACCAGCGAGGCTTGTCCCTAAAATCATAGGCAAACCATTGCAATCTGTCTGAACAAGAGCATCTTTTAACAAAGAT
>JAQVGD010000101.1 GCA_028696945.1 Lutibacter sp. | reverse complement strand
GCAGACAATTCGTTGAGGTCACGTCTTATGGTGTCTTCGGAAACATTTAATTCAATACTTAAATCTACAGATAATACTTTTCTGCTTAATTTAATCTTATCTAATATATAATGATGTCTTTCTTCTTTTAACATAATTTATATGTTTGTTACATGAACAAGTACAAAGATGCAATTTATTTTTTAAAACAATCCACTAAAAGGATTATTTAACCAGATATAGAAGGGTCTAGGTTTCTTATTTATTGCCAATACCCGCACCAGAAACCTTATTTATATTTTTAATTAATGTGAGAAAACGAAATAGGTAATATTTAATGGATTAATGATTTATCCGATATATAATTGTAAAATCATACATTATTTCTGCGTTAGTATGCGTTTATTTAAAAAAAAAATTATATTTGTTAAAATTATTATAAAAATTAAAACATTATGAGAAAAAAAATTACCTTATCTTTTCTTGTTTTTTTTACAACAGCATTTTCTTTACTGCTTGCACAAAATATCACGGTAAGCGGTAAAGTTAGTGATGTCTCGGGTAATGTATTGCCTGGCGTAGGTATTCAAGTAAAGGGAACCAAAACTGGAACAGCCACAGATTTTGACGGAAAGTATCAAATTACTGTAGCACAAGATGATATTTTAGTGTTTTCCTTTATAGGATATAAAACTAAAGAGATGCCTATTATAGGAACATCCATCAATGTATCTTTAGAGGAAGATTCTAAACAATTGGAAGAAGTTGTGGTTACTGCTTTTGGGGTAAAAAGGGAGACGAGAGAATTAGGGTATTCTTCTACAATGATTAAAGCAGTTGATGTTAGCACCGCCGGAAAAAGCAATGCTATTTCTTCACTCCAAGGTAAAGTTGCTGGTTTAAAAATATCAAAAACTTCTGGATCTGTAGGTAGTGGTTTTGATATGACTATTAGAGGACTATCTTCTATGAATCCTTCGGTTAATAGCCAACCGTTGATTGTTGTTGATGGAGTCGCCATAAATAGTGATAATATTGTTCCTAATTTAACTGGTAGTGGTGAAAATGAATGGGTATCAAGTAGTGAAAAATATTCTGCTACCTCAAAATCAAATGACCTAAACCCTGATGATATAGAATCATATAATATATTAAAAGGAGCTGCGGCTACTGCATTATATGGAACTAGAGCAGCTAATGGAGCTATTATTATTACTACTAAAAAAGGAAAAGAAGGTAAACCATCAATCAATATTTCAAGTTCTTTTACAAGTAGTAAAGTAAATAAAACACCTGATTTACAATATGTGTTTAGAGAAGGTCGATATGGAAGGCCATACAGGCTTTACACCCCTGAAGCAGACGGTGGTTATACACTTACTGGAGTTGGTAGCGGTAATGGCCCATACTCTTGGGGTGTAAGATATAGTGATGATAGTTTTGAATATAATGGAACAACAGTTGATTTAACCAACGATCGCGCCTATAATCCTTTTGATGATACTTTTACTACTGGAATTGATAAGAACATAACTTTAAATATCTCAGGAGCATCAGATAAATTTAATTATTATGCATCTGTATCTGATACTAAAGAAGAAGGGATTATACCCGGAACAGATTATGAAAAAACGACATTTAGATTAAACTCTGGATATCAAGCAACAGAATCTTTTAAAATAGAAACCTCTGTGAGTTATTCAAAATCAGATTCACGTAAACCTACTGGCGGGGATAAATCTATCATGAGCGCATTAGGATATTGGACTCCTACTTTTCCAATAGCTGATTATCTAAATCCAGATGGTTCCAGAAGAAATCCTTATCCTGGATTTATTGATAACCCTTTGTACAATGCTAAGTATAGTTCATTAAATGAAGATTCAAATCGTTGGATTGCTAATACAAATCTTATTTGGACTCCAAAAGAATGGGTTAGTGTAAATTATTCCGCCCAAATAGATAATTACAATTCAATTTTTAATCGTTTTGTAGCTCCGGATTTAGATGAAGGTGCTGGTGAAAATGGGTTTATTATTAATGAAAACATTAATTTTACTGGCTTAGAGTCTAATTTTCTAGTCAATTTTACCAATGATTTTTCAGATGACATAAATACTTCATTACTTTTAGGTAATCAAATCTCCGACAAAAGCTGGGAATCTAATAGACAATATGGTCAAGATTTGCTGTTTCCACGTGTAAATCACATTAGCAATACGCAAGGAGGTTTTGCCGTTTCAAATGATGTTACCACCTTAAGAGAAATTGGTGTTTTTGCTGAACTTAAAGTGGGATTATACAACAAACTGTTTTTAACATTTACAGGAAGAAATGATTGGTTATCCACATTGCCTCTAAAAAATAATTCTGTTTTCTATCCTTCTGCTAGCGTAGCTTATGATATTCATAGTTTATTTTCTAAAGAAAGCACTGCTTTTTCTTTTGGTAAATTAAGGGTTGCCTACGCAGAAGCAGGTAATGGAACTGGTTTTGGTTTAAGTGGACGGCCATATTTTTCTCCAGACAGTGATTTTCCTTGGGGAGGAGTTGGCGGTTATGAATTGGATGATAAATCAAGTGATGTTAATTTAGTGCCTGAACGCACTAAAGGTTGGGAGCTAGGTGCTGACCTTCGGTTTTTAAACAACAGACTTCGTGTTGATTATGCCTATTTTACAAATAAAGTAACGGATGCTATTTTCCCAGTAAACACGCCTCCAACTTCCGGCTACACATCTTTTCTGAGAAATGCAGGCACTTATACAACGTACGGGCATGAATTATTATTGAGTGGAGATATTATTAAGAGCAAAGACTTTACCTATTCAATAGATTATACTTTTACAACAAATGATGGTAAAGTTACCGATTTACCCGATGATGTTCCTTATATCGATTTTTTAACTCCAGACCCTGATCCTACTGGTGCAAATTTATATCTTCAACCAAGAAAAGGTGATCATATTGGTGCTATTTATGGGTATCCTTCTAACAGAACCGCTGACGGTCAATTAATTCTTGGCAGTAATGGATTGCCAACCACTAATTTTGATGAAAAGGTAATCGTGGGTAATTCAACTGAAGATTTTACAATGGGATTTGGCAATACTATAGAATGGAAAGGTTTTAATTTAAATTTCTTAATAGAATGGAAAGAAGGAGGAGATAAATATTCTTGGACTAGGTATATTAATAACAGGATGGGAAGTTCTGAATTTTCTTTACAATTTAGGGAAAATGATACTTATGTGTTTGATGGTGTCATGGAAGATCCCAATAACGCAGGGTCATATATCCCAAATACCACTGTTGTGGACACATCACCTACATCTGCGTCATTATACAATCTATTTAACACTACAACATATTGGAGAAGAAACGCTGAAGTACTTCTTCAAGATGCTTCATGGGTTAAGTTGAGAAATGTAAGTCTTTCCTACATTTTAAAAGGCAATCTTGTTAGTAAACATATTGATAATATTAAGATTGGCGCAAGTGTTAATAATATTTTACTCTGGACTCCTTTTGATGGATACGACCCAGAAGGAAGTGATTATAGTGCAGGAAGTAATATTAATGGATTTACAGGAAGAGGCATTCCTTTAACTGAGTCATATTCGTTTAGTCTTTCATTCAAATTTTAAAATTAAAAAATATGAAACGAGCATAACAAATTTTGATATACAGAGGAATGATTAATGGCGAACTGCATCTGTACCAATAAAAAATAAAATGTAAACAGATGAAACGAGCATAACAAATTTTGATACACAGAGGAATGATTAATGGCGAACAGCAGCTGTACCAACAAAAAAATAAAAATTAAACAGATGAAACGAGCATAACAAATTTTGATACACAGCAGAATGATTAATAGCGAACTGCAGCTGTACCAACAAAAAAATAAAATGTAAACAGATGAAAAACAATATAAAAAATTTAATACTCATCATATCCACCATCTTTATGATTACTGGATGTGATAATTACTTAGATGTAAATACTCCTTCTGGAGCCCAAGAAGAAAGTGCAATAGGAATGAAGGATATTATTGGTCCTGTAATGAAAAATACTGTACTGGCTAATTATTATGCAACTACTGTATTTGGTAATTATGTTCAAAATTTTGGTAGCTATGGTTATGGTGCCAGTGGGTTTACTTCACTAGGAAGCACATGGAACATAATTTATACAGATATACTACCAGATATTAATGTTTTGGAAGCTAAAGCCACCGAAAGTGGGGCACTTCATTATGGGGCAGTGATTAAAATATTAGAGGCAATCAATATAAGTTTTGCTGTAGAATGTTGGGGAGATGTACCATATTCTCAAACTAATGATCCAATAAATTATCCATATCCTACTTTAGATGATGGAAAAATTGTGTACAATCAAGCCTTAACTTTATTGAATGAAGCCATAACAACTTTAGAATCGGCAGATCCGTCAGGTCAACTTTTAGGCAATGAAGATATAATATATGGTGGAGGAGCTGATGCTTTTGGTAAATGGCTAAGAGCCGCTTATACTTTTAAAGCAAGAATGCAACTAAAAATGATGAAAAATGGTGGTACCACAACCTCTGACGTTTTAACTTCATTGTCTAAAGGATTCAATTCTAATCTCGATGATTTTCAATTAAATTATCCAACCGATAAAAACAATCCTTATTATTCTATAAATATAACACAAAGAGGATCTTCTAATTTTTACTATGCACTTAATGATCAACTTATAAGTTTAATGAATGGCAATCAGTATCCCTTTGTTGGAACTATTACTGAGGATCCTCGACTTTCATCTATATTTGTAAACGAAACAGGTGTTGGTGTTCCTTCACCTGCTGGAACTCCTTGGAGAGGTTTTATGAATGGTGGAGATGGAGAATCTTCTGATGGACAACCAGGGAACGTTTATTACAAAGATGGTGGATTTTATACTTCCAGTACTTCACCATTATTGTTGTTTACTTATTCTGAAGCTTTGTTTATTAAAGCTGAAGCTGAGTTCTTAGCAAATGGTGGTTCTACCACTAGTGCCGGAACTACCGCAAGTGGTTATAGTGCTTATTTGGCAGGAATTCAGGCTAGTATGGATAAATTGGGTGTTAATGGAGCTGCTTATATAGCTGATGCCTCTGTTGATGTAGGACAATCTAATTTGCAACTTCATAATATTATGAGAGAAAAATATATTTCGAATATTCATAATACTGAAACATATAACGATTTTCGTAGATATAATTTTTCTTCCGATGTATTTAAAGGTTTGGCTTTAAGAGTACAACAACCTGATGATGAATATGCGGGTAAATGGTTCACTAAAGCCATCTATCCAACTACAGAAACCAATACAAATTCTAATATCCCTTACGACGAGAGTAGCTCAGTAACGAATATTTGGCTATTTGAATAATAATAAATTTGGTGTGATTTTAATCCAATTAAAAAAGCTGTCCGAGACAGCTTTTTTTAATTATTGAATGTTAAAACTTGTTTTAATCTCATTAAATCTGCCGTGGTGTGATTCGCGGTAATCACTATTCTGCTCATGTAGTTTTCGTAGGTTGGATATTTAAATCTGGCAATAACAATATTTTCCTTCAACAAAGCTTTGTAAATCTTATCGCTGTTTGAGTATAGTACAGGATAGGCTTTGTTAAATTGGAAATCTCTTTTTGGCGCTAATATTTTATCTAAAAAGTCTAAGTTTTTAGTTAGAAGTTGTCGCTGTTTTTCATATAAGTGAAGCCCCTTAATATGGGCTTCCAAATAAGCGGGATTCGCCCCAGAAGAGGATACAAAAACAGGTTCTTCCCTTACACCTTCAATAAATTGATTATCCGATGCAATAATGCCTCCTGAGAGTCCGAAAGCCTTCCCTAACGATGAAATCATAATTTTTCTATACAACTTCTCAGATCGGATTGTTGAGAATATTCCTTCTCCTAACTTTCCAAGAATACCTAAACTATGTGATTCATCCACCACCAAGGTAATTTTCTTTTGGGATGAAATTTCATTTAAAAAATCGAATGGAGTAGGTGTGGTTTCCAAAGGTAAAATAGCGTCAACGGTAATCACAATTTCTTCCAAAATAGCATCTTGAAGTTTGGGATGTAGCTTATTATTGATAAACAAAGGCAGGCTATTTGGTGCTAAAATAGCTGGATGTGTTTTTGGATAATGAAAAAAAACAACCTCGGATTTCGACAAATAATCGATAACCATTTTACCCGCCAAGGTTCCTGAGGAAACAGTTAAAGCAGTTTCTGTTCCCAAATAGTCCGAAAAATAGCTTTCGAACTTGTCATAAATCGCTAATTTTACATTTGCATTTCTAGAGCTTCCATAAAAGGAGCCCCATTTTTTTAGACTTTCAGAAATTATTTCTTGAAATTCCTTATTTGTTGCCATTCCCAAATAAGAAGTGCCTCCAAAATATAGGTACTTCTCTCCATTTACGGTAATTTCCCTGTCGGGGAATTCATCTACAATCATTTCCGTTAAATTAAAGAAACGCCTATTCCGTTTAAATCGCTATATTTTACAATCCCATCCTTAATGGTAACGCCTGTTGCGATGTCTTTTGCCAATAAAAGAGCACCGTCCATATCTACATAATCCAATAAGGGCAATAAATGGGCGATTGCCGAAATACCCACCGAAGATTCCGTCATACAGCCAACCATAGTTTTCATGTTAAGATCCTTCGCTTGAAGTAACATTCGTTTGGCGGACGTCAACCCGCCACATTTTACCAATTTCACATTTACGCCATGAAAATGATTGTGGCATCTTAAAACATCTGCTTCCACCTGGCAACTTTCGTCTGCAATAATCGGCAAAACCGATTTCAGGAAAACTTCTCTATGTCCATCCCAATGGTCGGCTTTTAAAGGTTGTTCAATAAATTCTACCCCCAACTTTTTCAATTCAACAGCATTATTTATTGTTTCTTCAACCGTCCAGCCACAATTTGCATCTACCCTAAAAATGGCGTCAGTATGTTTGCGGAGCTCTTTTATTATTTTAATGTCTTCTTTGGTTCCTAATTTTATTTTATAAATTGGCCAAGGACGTTCCTGCATTTTTTCCACCATTTTTTCCATGGTATCTATGCCTATGGTATAATCTGTCATTGGATTATGGTTAATGTTATAATTCCATAACTCATACAATTTTTTTCCTTTTTTGCGGGCAAACAAATCATTGTAAGCAAGATCCAATGCGCATAAAGCAAACATATCATGTTTTAAGTGAGGATATATTTTGTCCCAAAACGCTTCTGGCGTTAAATTTGAATTTTCTGAAATAACCAGCTCTAAGGATTTTAAATCCTCTATCATTTTTGGAACCGTTATATAATAATATGGGTTGGAAGTTGCTTCACCATAACCTAAAAATTTACCATCCTTTAGTTCAACTATTAAAGTTGGCTGTATGTTATAGGATTCTCTGGAAATTGTAAAAGTGTGTTGTAATTTTAAATTATAGGGTTTTAGAATTAATTGCATGGCATAAAATAATAAGAGGTGAATTTATCGATTTTTTTACAAGAAGTGCAGGAGCTAGTCATAATTTATGTGTAATATTATTTAATTTAGATTTATAAATTTTTAAAAATAAGGGTAGCATCACTATTTCCAACAGTCAGTTCAACAGTTCTTCCTAAAATTAATGTCAAGTTGGATTCTTCATGACCAGCAGGAAAATTAAATAATATCGGAAAGTCGTACTCTTTAACAGCATCCAAAATAAGTTGCTCAATGGGTTTTCCCCAATCCTCTATGACGTTTCCCCTAATTTTACTGATAGAGCCAACAACAATTCCTTTGCAGTTTTCAAAATAACTGGCTCGTTTTAAACTTTGCAACATTCGGTCAATATGATAGGCTTGCTCCCCAACTTCTTCAATAAACAAAATCTTTCCGCTGGTGTCAATACTGGTTTTTGAACCCAACATTGTATGTAAAAGCGTAAGATTGCCTCCAACAAGTTGCCCAGTCGCACTTCCTGTCCTGTTGTAAGCAGATCCTTCAATTTTATAGGACAATTGTTTCCCGAAAACGGCATCTTTAAATGAAGCCGCATTTTCTTCTGGGTATTCACAGTAAATATCTAAACTTATGCCCATAATGCTATGGATAGACTCGTAGCCGAGGTTATGAATTTGATTGTGAATGGCAGTTATGTCGGAATAACCAATTACCCATTTAGGATGTTCTTTGAACGCTTCGTAGTCTAATTTATCTAAAATTCTGACAGACCCGTAACCGCCACGGGCACACCAAATGGCCTTTATGTTTGGATTGTTCAATGCTTTTTGAAAGTCGGCGGCGCGTTCTTCGTCGGTGCCGGCAAATTCATTATTTTGGTTAAAGACATTTTCGCCTACAACAACATTTAAATTCCAGCCATTAAGTAATTTTATCGCTTGCTCTATTTCAGCGACCTTATTGTTTAAATTTCCTGCCGGAGAAACAATAGCAACGGTATCACCTTGTTGCAGGTAAGGCGGTTTTATCAAGTTTTCTGATTTTGCAACGATAATGGGCTCCGTAGGAATATTAACGGGTGCTGTGCTTGGTGGGGGTATTGATTTACAGCCAACATTCACCAAAGCCATAAAAAGGGTAAAATAGATTATTCGCTTTAAAAACATCATAAAAAGATTTGTTGTAAATATATGTTTTTTGGTAATTTATTGGCCAATGAAAGCGCAAAAATTTAGTTATTATGACTAGTTATTTTTAATCTTTAAATAATTGATGTAAATTTTTGGGATACCATATTCTTATCCAAATAATTTTATGCTAAATTTGAAAAAAACATAATGAATTTTAAAATGAGGTATTTCACGGTTTTTATAAGTTTTCTGTTATTAATGTCGTGTGCAACTTCAAAAAAGATTGTTGAAAGGCCAATTACCTTTAATGAAGAACGAAATCAGCTTACTTTAGAATATCTTTCAAGCCGTTATGGCCTTGAGCAAGAATCGCCCTTCATAACACCAAAAATGATTGTTTTGCATTGGACTGAAATTCCAACCTTGCAAAAATCGTTTGAGGCATTCTATAACTCAAAATTGCCCGATTTTAGGTCGGAAATTAAAAGTTCAAGCGGGTTAAATGTGTCTTCACAATTTTTAGTGGATCAAGATGGTACCATTTATCGTTTAATGGATGAAACCACCATGGCCAGGCATGTAATTGGTTTAAACCATTGTGCTATTGGTATTGAAAATGTAGGAGGAACTGCACAAACCCCTTTGACAAAAAAGCAAATCATGGCCAATATTTGGTTGGTAAAATATTTAAGTAAAAAATATGGTATTGAATATTTAATTGGGCATTATGAATATACCAATTTTGAAGGGCATGAACTTTGGCTGGAAAAGGATGATGCTTACAGAACACAAAAAACAGATCCGGGCGCAGGTTTTCTAAATGCAGTAAAAGAAGGCACTAAGAAATTTAAATTTAAGCCTACGCCTGCACCACTAAAGCATATTTAATTATATTTGTGCATAACGATTATTAATTACTGATACCGATAAAGGTTTACAGAATATTTATCGCAATGGAAGAGCAAATAATCACTTATAAAATTTATGGACAGCTAGTCAAACTAAATAATAAATAGTCACAAATGAAACAATTTTTTACCTTCATAATTGCATTTATTACCATAAGTGTTGTTGGGCAAAACAGCGAAATTACTGATGAATTATATGAAACTTATGATAATTATAAAGAACCTAGCCTAGTTCATCGCAGAATAAAATATAATGATATACAACCATTAATTACACGGCTTAAAAATAATTCAAAATATACCGTACAAAAAGTAGGAGCGTCTATTGAGGGCAGAGATTTAACGCTAATTAGTGTTGGCACAGGTAAAACCAATGTATTTTTATGGTCACAAATGCATGGAGATGAGCCAACGGCAACACAAGCAATTTTTGATATTTTTAATTTTTTGGACAGCCCTGAATTTTTAAGTGAAAAAGAAGCGATATTAAGTAGCTTAACACTTCATTTTTTACCTATGTTAAATCCGGATGGCGCAGAACAATTTACAAGACGCAATGCGTTGGGAATAGATATGAATCGAGATGCTTTGCGTCTGCAGTCTCCTGAAGGGCAAACTTTAAAAAGGGTAAGGGACAGCCTTAATGCGGATTTCGGATTCAATTTGCACGATCAAAGCATTTATTACAATGCAGAACGTACCGATAAAATGGCTACAATTTCTTATTTGGCGCCTGCATATAATTATGAAAAGGATATTAATGATGTTCGGGCAAATGCCATGAAAGTTATAATCTTTATGAATAGCATTATCCAAAAATATGCGCCGGGACAGGTAGGTAGGTACAATGATGATTTTGAGCCACGTGCATTTGGCGACAATATTCAGAAATGGGGAACAAGCGCAATATTAATTGAATCGGGAGGTTATCAAAATGACACAGAAAAGCAAGAAATCAGAAAGTTGAACTACGTGTCTATCCTTTCGGCGATTTACACTATTGCCAATGGAGATTATAAAAATATTTCTATTGATGGATATGAAAAGATACCGGAAAACGACCGTAAATTATTCGATTTAAAATTGAGCGGATT
Source organism: Lutibacter sp. (assembly GCA_028696945.1). Lineage (GTDB taxonomy): Bacteria > Bacteroidota > Bacteroidia > Flavobacteriales > Flavobacteriaceae > Lutibacter. Next base: position 1,279 of record JAQVGD010000101.1, on the reverse strand, counting down.
AACTTATAAATTGTTGGATAAGGATTATATAATTGATTTAGGAATCAATCTTTTGGAGGTTGACAATGCCAATCACACCAATTTTTACAACATAGGCAAAATTATTGACCAAGGAGATTTATCCACCTTTTACGGTTATGACACTTTTGATGCCAGTGGTTACACTATTTTAGAAGGAAAAGTATATCCAAAAACAATAAAATCCGAAAAAGATTTGGCAAAACTAGATATTTATAGCCTGTTACAAACTGGCTACACCTATTTGCGAGTGGAAGAATTGCTTGCGGGTAAAAAAGAAGTGTCTGTACCCATTAACTTAGTAAGTCCAAATTTTAAAGTTTCAAAGTTTGCGATAAATGTTGGAGGTGATGCTACTTTTTTACTGCAAAAAAATGGTAAAATTGACTATGCAGTAATCAACGGTTTTCTGATAGATTTAAACACAAAAAAAAGCAACTTTAAAAACGCGTTAATTTATAAGAGGTAGTGTTTTAGTTATCAATCAGGATTTATGTTATGATTGACTTTAGCTATTCAATTTAATTCAATTTGCGAATTCTATGATAAAAAGCAAGAATAAATTATAAAAAAACTCCGAACCAAAAATTTATTAACCGCAAATTCCGCAAAAAAAAACCGCAAATCGCGCAAAAAAGTTTTAAGTCTTTTAAATTCTAATTTTCTCTCGCGCTAGCGGATTTGCTGGCTAAAACTGCCCAAAACTAAGATTAAGTTAAATAAGAAACAGATTGCTTCTGCTTTTTTCAAAAGCCTCGCAATGACGCGGTTTTAATTGACCTTTTTGGAATTTTCCCTCGCTGGTGCGAGCGTCCCGCTCGTACCCAATAACACTAGTAACCTAATTTTTTTTGAAAAGCTATACACAATTGCAAATAAGGAAAATAAAAAATCTCTAAAATTACTTGTAGTCACGAGCGGGACGCTCAGGCTAGCGGAGGGCTAAATCTTCTTTGTGCAACTTCGTGGCTCTCATAGAAACTTCGTGTAATAAAAAGCTATTACACAAAGATTCACAAAGAAAAACACAAAGATTCACAAAGTTCGAAATCACAATAAATTAATTATTGGTTAATCTCTATTTTAACCGCAAATGTCAATTTTGTTTTTGGTTAACATTTGATTGCGCCAGAAAAAATTCCTAATCCCGATAGCTCCTAATCTCCGCAAGTCTTTTAAAAAAAATGCTGCAAAACCTTATTAGATAAAGCTTTGCAGCTACGTAATATTCACTTAAATTAGTGTTGACCAATACTACAAA
>JAQVGD010000005.1 GCA_028696945.1 Lutibacter sp. | reverse complement strand
ATCGGCTGTCCGAAAAAAATTGTACTTTTGCCCATAGCTGAATTTTTGGTTATAGATTAATTCTGCTATATACGAAAAATCCCTCAATTATTGAGGGATTTTTTATCGGACACTAATAATTTTAAATGTATTTTTTCCTTAAATATTGTTTTGCTTTTTATTTCTTGTAAACTATTTATTGTTTTTAGAAGAATTGAATCTTAAATCCCTTTGTATTAGTGGGAATTTCCTTGGTGTATTTTCCCAATATTGATTGTTAAAACCAGTCATTACCGAAAGAATTTCTTCATTAATTTGCGCAATTAATTTTTCTAAATCCAATTAATTTCTTCTGTGGTCTTTTGCCAAGGCTTCCTAGATGTAGCAATTAAAATAATTCTTCAAAACTTTTACTGTTTGTTAAAATTATTCAAAATAAAGAACCCTTAAAATGATATTTCTCAACTAAATTTTTAAAATATCTGTTGGGGTTTCCACTAAAACCGTTTTATCGCCTCTTAAAGCAATGGGCTGTTTCATAATTTCTGGATTGTTTTGTATCATTTTAATCCAATCATCTGTTGATAATTTATGAGGGTCAAATTTTGAAATGTATGCAGGAAGCTCTTGGTTTATGAAATCTTTAACCTCTAGTTTTAAACGATTTGCAAGTTCAACTATTTGTGTTCCAGTAAATGGTGTTTTTAAAATGTCTATTTCAAGTATTGGTAATCCTTCCGCTTTTGCAAAAGCCAAAGTTTGTTTAGCGATACTGGAATTAGCATCATAATACAAAGTAATTTGTCGGTTTGATGTAGCTATTCCTCCCATATTATTGATTTTAAAATTAGATTTTTTTTTCATGTTTTTAAATAATGTTTTACCAATTGCTTTAAACTTTCCAAATAATCTTGAAATACTTTTTATCTATGGATGAATCGCTTTCCGAAGGGATTGTCATTGGTTTATCTAAAAACTGATAGCGTTTCAGGTATTTGGTTTTTATAATTTTTGTAAGTTATGAAATCTCCTTCAATGTATTTTATAAGTTGTTCCTTTTCTGATGTTTTAATTTACAAACAACTTGGTTTCCGATAATATTGAAAATAACTCCAGAAATAGTTAGTGAATTTTTGCTTCCATTTTTATTATCGGCTTAAAAAACGACTTTAAATAATTTAGATTAGCCAACCAATCATTTTAAAATCTGGGTTATATATTAAATATTTAGCGTTTCAAAAGTTTTAGAAATAACATTACCCTACCACAAACTGCCGAATAAATTTATCGCTTTCAACCACAAGCGAAGTCACTTCAAAAACTTCTTTTCTATTATTTCTAAAAACTTTCACAAAATTTGAAATATCACTTTCAAGTTGCTGATGTTCGGTTCTAAATTGATGAGAATCGTGTTTAAAAGGATCTTCCATTAATTTTGCCAAACGCTTTAAATGCTTTTCAACTCTTTTCAATAAATCGGCACATTTTTTAGCGGTTTCTAAAATACTGTTGTCAATTTTACGCACGGCTTCACTGTCCTCTTTTTTTGAAATCCATATTAAATATTTATCGATCAAATTATCCAAAAAATTTAAATCGTCTTTGTAAAACAATAAATCCGATTTCCAGTATTTTGTAAGAATGTATAATTCTTCCCAATTGGCTTCAAAAATGTAAGTTCCGCTTGGCCTGTTTCTAAAATCGCTCATAATAGTTTCAATTTTAAATTAGAAAAATTATTATATTTGATAAATATTGAATGATTAAGCGCCATTTAAACCATCAAAATTTATGCGTTAAATTTAGTAAAGCCATTCGCTCAAAAAAATGACCATTATCAATTAATACAAGTGTATAAATGAGTTATATCATTCTATTACTGACTTTGGATCAATACCTTTAATTTTTAACCCGCTAAACAATAGACAAGATGAAAACAGTTATATGTGCCATAGATTACGCAAAAAATGCGGTCACTACCATAAAATATGCGCGTGAAATAAGCTCAAAAATGGGTGCTAATTTATTGGTGATTCATGTTTATCAACTTCCGTTGATGTTGGGATTGGAATTTGACGTTTTTTACGGTGAGCTCGAGAAAATAACACTTAAAAAACACAACTCGAACCTCAAAAGTTTCTGTAAAAAACACTTGGGGAAAAATTTGGAGGAAATGAACATAAAAACCGAATCATTTGAAGCATTGTCCATTGCCCAAGGAATAATTTCAAAAGCAACCGAGCATAAAGCATTTATGGTTGTTATTGGAATGAAAAAAGAAAGTGCGTTAGAAGATCTTTTTATGGGTAATACTACCATAAACCTAATTGAAAAAGCTCCTTGCCCTATATTGGCAATTCCTGAAAGTGCAGATAGCAAAAAGGTAAAAACAATTGTTTATGCCACAGATTTTGAAGAAGAAGATATTGGCGCAATTTATAAAGTGTCTCAAATTGCCAATAAATTTAATGCCAAAATTAAAGTTGTACACATTGACAAAGTTATTAATGGGGATGGAAATATAAAAATGGAATGGTTTAAGGAACTGGTATTGCAAAAGGTAACCTATAAAAAGATTGAATTCAATGTGCTATTTTCAGAAGAAATATTTAATACACTCAAAAACTATTTAGACACCAATCAAGCTGATATGGTGGCTATGCTGGAACGAGAAAAAAGCGGATTCCTGAAAAAACTCTTTTACCGTGGCTTGGTTAAAGAAATGGAATCCTTTGGAAGCATCCCTTTACTAAGCTTTAATGAAGTCAATTATTAAGGCTGCATAATAGCTATTTTATCAGTTTTTCGCGTTCAAGTTGTTTAATTATTTTGGTTACATAATTATTTACTGTTGAAGTGATTGCTTCGGGATCTACCAAATTTAATGCACCTACCCAAACAAGTGATTTGGTATCATCTTTATTGATATTATAAATTGCCGTTTCAACCTTGTAAACTTTATAGGATTCATAATATTGCGGGGTATAATAAATGTCTTGATTCAAATAGTAATACCTTCCAAATCGCGACCAACGATAACCGATAAATGGGTAATGTTCTGTACGGTAGTCTTCACGTTCATCAACACCCTTAACCGATGTGATTACAACGGCGTCAAAACCTTCATCGGCTATTTTTTTTATCATTTCATCTATTTCTTTTTCGCTTTTTTTGGAATTGCTAAAACCTTCATCAAGAACAGCCATGCTTTCCACGGCATAAATATTTCTATGCACAAAAGCATTCTTTAATTTTTCCTCAAATATTTTACGAGCGGTCAGATTATCAGTCATTCCAATTACCAACATTTTTTTTGGTTCAAAAGAAGTAATTTCTTGGTTCTTCCAACTGTCCACAAACTTGGTAGAAGAACAAGCCGATAACAATAATATTCCTATAAATAATGCAATTCTTTTCATGACTTTTAGTTTTATCTTAAAATTAGCAAGCCCAAATATTTTATGTATTGAGGAATATCAATCCCAATAATTGATTAATATCAGTTTTTCTTGAGATTGAATGTTTGAAAGCTTGAAAATTAAATTTACAAAATAAACAATTAAACAACTAAACAAACAACCTATTTTGAGCAATATCATTATCAATCTTCACAAGCATCACTAATTTAGAACAAAATTCTACATTATGTCTGTTACTGTAGAACATCTGCTACCTAAATCCCTTTTCGAAAAATTAGCCAATACCGCCGTTTAGGTATTAAAAGTTCTGTTCCGATTTTATTAAAATTTAAACCATCATATCAATCCAAATAATTATTCAAATTAATGGCTGAATATTAAATTGGCAATATCTAAATACCTGACATCATCAGTCTCAATACTCAATTCTAAAATCTGTTAAAAATACTTACATCTCAAACTAAAATAAGTAACATGTTGAGGGATATCATTTCAATAAAAAAATATAACCCCTAATTTCAACAATAATTATTAATCATAAAATCCAACATTATGTCAGTATTAAAAGTTATTGAACTCATGGGAAATTCCACCGTTAGTTTTGAGGATGCCGTTCAAAATGTAGTGAATGAAGCTTCTAAAACGGTAAAAAACATCAAGTCTGTATATATAAAAGATATGCAAGTAAAGGTAAATGGCAATAAAATATCGGAATTCCGGGTAACTGCAAAAGTCACTTTTGGAATTTTAGATTGATTGGTTATTTGAGTTACTAAATAGACGGTAATAAATAAGGAAAGAAAAATGTGATAAACAATTGATTTTTACTATAATAGTCTTTTATTATTTCTTTTATATTCTTTTTCTTTCGTCCATTTAATAAATAGTAAAACGAAGTGTTTTTAAACTTGCAAAATGCCCATTTAAAAGCACCTCGTTTTATTTTACAAAATTTCAATTTTATCAATATAAAAATCCACAAATCCAACCAATTAAATAACACTAAATCAAAACAACATGAATACAGCAAATATATTTAATGAAAATGTGGAAGCCTATGAGGCTTGGTATGAAAAATATTCTGAAGTCTATCTATCAGAAGTTGCCGCTATTAAAGAACAATTTTTAAAATTACCAGAAAATATAAAAGGTATTGAAGTGGGTGTGGGAACAGGAAGGTTTGCGCAAATTTTAGGAATTAAGGAAGGTATTGAACCCGCTAATGAAATGGCAGCTCTTGCGTTAAAAAGAGGCATTGAAATAATTAATGGCAGGGCTGAAAATCTTCCTATTAAAGATTTGAATTTCGATTTTGTGCTGTTTGTCACTATTTGCCATTTAAATAATATAAAACAAGCGATTAAAGAAGCACAACGGGTTTTAAAACCTCAAGGCAGTATTATAATTGGTTTTATTGATAAAGATCAAAAAATCGGAAAATTTTATGAAGAAAACAGAATGCGCAGCACTTTTTTCAGGTATGCAAATTTTTATTCAGTAGCCCAAGTCACTAAATTATTAAAGGAAGGCGGATTTAAAAATCTTGAATACAACCAAACCTTATTTGGAAATTTAGAAGAAATAAAAGAAGTTCAGCCTCCAAAAAAAGGTTATGGAGCAGGTTCTTTTGTGGTGGTAAGAGCCATAAAAAAATAAAAATTGAAAACCAATACAATCTTCGAAATCCATAAAATAAAACGAAGCTGTCTAAAAAATCAATTTAACCGCAATGTGCGTAAAGTTTTAAATTTTTAAAATCAGTGCCTTGCATTCCTTGTGAAAAGACTGGCGTTACTTGCGGTTAAAAACTGGGTTTCTTTTAGATAGTTTCGTTTTTAAGTTTCAAAAATCACAGTTTAACTTTTAAAACTTAAACTTTCTCCCAGCCTGTCAATCCAGCTGAAATAATAAATTTCATGACATCGCTAGAATTTATATTTATGGGCTTAATATTGGCTTTTGGAACAATAAACAATTCCCCCGAAAAATTGTAAGAATGCGGAAAATACACCGCTACTTTATCCTCTTCATCCAAAAGCGATAAATTTTCTTCAGTAATAAAACCAATTTTTTCAAGATCAGAGCTTAAATTTACCTTTACCAAAACTGGTTGGTTAAACTTTTTTTCCTTGCCAACAAATGCTGAAAACAAATCGTTAAAAGATGAATAAACAAATTTTACCAACGGAATTCTGTCAATTACCTTATGAAATATTAATTTCAATGGCTGCGCAATAAAGGTTCTTCCCACAAAACCTATAAAAATTAGGAATATTAAAAGTGTTAAAACACCCAAACCGGGAATTTTAATGTCGAAAAATTCAAACAATAAATCTTGGGACAAATTATCCATAAACATAAAAACGGAGTAAATAATATATCCTGTTATAGTTAATGGCGCGATATATAACAAACCTTCCAGTAAATAGTTGATAAGTCTTTTCATATAAATATTATTTGTTTTTATTGGTTATACTTGTCTGCCTACAGACAGGCCGCCTGTCCACAAAAGATCGAGCCGCAATTTGAATCATTTACCGTTGCTCATTTCATAAGCATACAGTAATAATTTAATCGGTATTCCATGTCTTGCAATTTGACGAAATCTTAAGGTATATTGGTTATGCTGCCTCTTAACTATATGCAAAACAATCTCATGCAATTATGCAAGCATTAACAAACACCAAAGATATGTCGAAAATTTGAATCTGTTAAAGCAAGTTCTTAAATTTTCATTTATTGATTTATGGTTGCTTGGATTATTTAGTAACTTCGCATTTTGAAATAAATGGTGTGGAAAAAACAAACGAAAACTCGGTTAATTTAAACAAATACATCAGCAGTACTGGAATTTGCTCTCGCAGGGAAGCAGAAAAATTTATTACAAAAGGCTGTGTTACCATTAATGGCGAAATTGCGCAACTAGGCAATCGCGTTTTTGACGGCGATTTGGTTAAAATTAACGGTAAACCTTTAAATGCAAAACCCAAAACTTTATACATTGCTTTTAACAAACCTGTTGGCATTGTTTGCACAACCGATTTAAAAGAACGTAAAAATATAGTTGATTTTATCAACCATCCGCAACGGCTTTTTCCGGTTGGGAGGTTAGATAAACCCTCACAAGGATTGATATTTCTAACCAACGATGGCGATATTGTAAATAAAATATTGAGGGCTGGAAACAACCATGAAAAAGAATATATAGTAACAGTCAGACAACCAATTACTTCAGAATTTATTCATAAAATGGGTAGTGGTCTTCCTATTTTAGGAACAATAACAAAAAAGTGTGAGGTAACTAAATTAAGTGATTACTCATTTAAAATTATTTTAACCCAAGGCTTAAATCGCCAGATTAGAAGAATGTGTGATTATTTAAATTATGAAGTAACCAGCCTGAAACGAACCCGAATTATGAATGTTAATTTAGAGGGTATTAAAGTTGGTAAATGGAGAGAATTAACTGAAAAAGAGATGTTTGAAATTAATAATATGATTTCAGATTCCTCCAAAACAGAAGATGCATCAACAGATGCACATCAAAAGAAATATAAACAATAACCTTATTATTAGTGCCAAAAGTTTGGGGTGCCTATAGTTAAGAAATTTAAAAAAGTTTTTCATTGGTGTACAAAACTTTTAATCACAATCAAATTTGGTTTGGATTGATTTAAACTTTCAATGGCTACTTTATAATGAAATAACCTACTTAACATTGACCAGTTTTTATTAATTTTAATTTTAAACTTTATACTTTAATTCTAATCAGTATCTTTGCCGACTATGCAATTTAAATTAATAACAACAGACCCTCAAAGCAAGGCAAGAGCTGGAATAATTACCACTGATCACGGCGAAATTGAAACACCTATTTTTATGCCCGTCGGCACCGTTGGTTCGGTAAAAGGCGTGCATCAAAGCGAATTAAAAGACGAAATAAATCCAGATATTATTTTAGGAAACACCTATCATTTATATTTGCGTCCGCAAACAACCATTTTAGAACAAGCTGGTGGCTTGCATAAATTTATGAATTGGGATCGGAATATTTTAACAGATAGTGGTGGTTATCAGGTATATTCCATGTCGGAAAGCCGAAAAATTAAGGAAGAAGGCGTGAAATTTAAAAGCCACATAGATGGTTCTTATCATACTTTCACTCCCGAAAACGTCATGGAAATTCAGCGCACTATTGGTGCGGATATCATCATGGCATTTGATGAATGCACTCCTTATCCTTGCGATTACAGTTATGCAAAACGATCCATGCACATGACACACCGTTGGCTAAATCGTTGCATTACGCACTTGGAAAAAACACCTTTTAAATATGGTTATAGCCAAGCTTTTTTCCCTATTGTACAAGGAAGCACCTATAAAGATTTAAGAAAACAATCGGCCGAATTTATTGCTTCTGTTGGTGCTGAAGGAAATGCAATTGGCGGACTTTCAGTTGGGGAGCCTATAGAAGAAATGTATGAGATGACTGAAATTGTAACCGCAATTTTGCCGGAAGACAAACCCCGTTACTTAATGGGCGTTGGCACACCGGCAAACATTTTGGAAAATATTGCCTTGGGAATTGATATGTTCGATTGCGTTATGCCAACTCGAAATGCACGTAACGGAATGTTATTTACGGCCAATGGCATCATCAACATCAAAAATAAAAAATGGGAAAATGATTTTTCTCCTATTGATGATATGAACATCACTTTTGTTGATAAAATATATTCAAAAGCATACCTGCGTCATTTATTTATTTCAAAGGAATTGCTCGGCAAACAAATAGCTTCCATTCATAATTTAGGCTTTTATCTGTGGTTGGTTCGTGAAGCAAGAAAGCATATATTAGCCGGAAATTTTACGCCTTGGAAAAACAGGATGGTAAAACAAATGGAAAATAGAATGTAGAGAAGTGGGAAGTGAGAAGTGAGAAGTGGGATATTAGATATTAAATATTAGATATTAGAAGTAAAATATTAAAAGTAAAATATTAGAAGTGAGATATTAGATATTAGATATTAGAAGTAAAAATGAAATACGAGATATCCAATACCAGATACTAATAAACAATTCAATAAGATTTATTAAACAAATACACAATTCAACGATTACACGATTAAACAATTAACTTGAGAATACTCGACAAATACATATTAAAAAAATATTTAAGCTCGTTACTGTTGGTGTTAACTTTGTTAATTCCTATCGCCATTGCTATTGATGTCTCAGAAAAAGTAGATAAATTTTTGCGACACGTGGATTTGTCGTTAGCAGAGATTCTTAAAGACTATTACGTAAATTTTATCATAATTTACGGCAATACATTTATGCCATTGGCATTGTTTATAGCAGTCATATTTTTTACTTCAAAACTTGCGGAAAATACTGAAATTATTGCAATCCACTCAGCTAAAATATCTTTTACAAGGTTTTTAAAACCCTATTTTATAGGTGCTACTATTGTTACTGTAATCGCTTTAATGATGAATCATTTTGTGGTGCCTAACAGCAATAAAACATTTGAAGAATTTAGTAGAACCTATTTGAAAAAAAAACAATTAAACACCAACTATTTAAATAATATTAACTTACAATTAGGACCGAATGATTATGTTTTTTTAAAAAGTTATACGGTTGACGGTAATATGGGCTATAATTTTTCTTATGAAAAGTTTGATGGCTTAAAACTAAAATATAAATTGATGGCTGATAATATTCGATGGCAGGAAAAAGACAGTTCTTTTCAATTGATTAACTATAAAAAAAGATTCCTTTTAAAGGATAGAGATATTATAGCATCAGGTCCAAAATTAGACACCACATTTAGTTTTACGGCCAACGACTTAATTTATGTTGATTATATGGCCAAAGAAATGAACTCAATAAAGTTAAATGAGTTTATAAATACCTCAAGAGAAAGAGGCATCAGCAATTTAAATGTTTATTTGGTTGAACTTCATAAGCGAACCAGTTTGCCGATTTCATCCTATATATTAACATTTTTGGCAGTTTCATTGGCCTCAAAAAAACGTAGAGGTGGCATGGGCATAAATTTAGCTATTGGAATTTCCCTCATGTTTGTTTATGTGTTTTTATTAAAAATTGCTGAAGTGTTGGGTGCAGGAGCCGATGCAAATTCACTCTTTGTGGTTTGGTTGCCAAATATTGCTTTTGGATCTTTAGCAGTATATTTATACCTCAAGAATGCTAAAAACTGAGCTAAAGAACTACCTGCATCTCCATTTATTGGTATTTATTTGGGGATTTACCGCAATTTTAGGAGCTTTAATTAGTATTGGTGCCATTCCTTTAGTTTGGTACAGAATGCTCTTCGCTGTAATCTTTGTATTTATTTATTTTGTAATTAAAAAAAAATCATTAAAGGTAGGACCAAAAGCACTATTGAAATTTTTTGTTGGTGGCGTTATCATTGCCGTCCATTGGATCTTTTTTTTCTCTGCAATAAAAGTCGCCAATGTTTCCGTTGCCTTAATTGCCTTGAGTACAGGTGCCTTATTCACTTCATTCATAGAACCTCTATTTTTCAGAAGAAGAATTAATTTCCTTGAATTGCTATTTGGGTTAATTGTTATCTCCGGCTTATATTTAATTTTAAATGTTGAAGGAGATTATACTCTAGGCATTATTTATGCGTTAATCGCCTCTTTTTTATCGGCCTTATTTACAGTCCTTAACGGTTTATATGTAAGAAAACACACCGCTGAAGTAATTTCATTTTATCAAATGTTATTTGGTGTCGGATTCATAACAATCTATATTTTTGCCACAACAGGCTTTACTTTTGAACAATTCGCCCTAAAATCTTCAGATTTTATTTATTTGCTGATATTAGGCAGTATTTGCACCGCTTATGCATTTATTGTTTCAGTAAAAATAATGAAGCACTTAACACCTTATACCGTTATCCTTACTTTAAATCTGGAACCTGTTTACGGAATCATTTTAGCGGTAATTATTTTTGGCGAAAAAGAAAAAATGAGTGCGATGTTTTATGTTGGTGGTGCCATAATTTTATTGATCGTTATCATCAACGGAATTATAAAAAATAAAAAAAAGACTATAATTTAACTTTCTAAAATTGATTAGTTGTTATATTTGTAGTTCAACCAAACTTTAAAATATGGAATATTTAGATTTTGAATTGCCAATTAAAGAATTAGAGGAACAATATGATAAATGTGTTTTAATTGGAAAAGAAAGCGATGTTGATATGACTGAAAGTTGTAAGAACATTGAAAAAAAATTACTGAAGACCAAAAATGAAATATATAAAAACCTAACTGCTTGGCAACGAGTGCAACTTTCTCGCCACCCAAGAAGGCCTTACACTTTAGATCATATCAATGCACTTGCCGGAGAAACTTTTATGGAACTACACGGTGACCGCACCTTTAGAGATGACAAAGCCATGGTAGGCGGATTGGGAAAAATAGGAAACCAATCGTTCATGTTTATTGGGCAACAAAAAGGCTACAATACAAAAACGCGCCAATACAGAAATTTCGGAATGTCAAATCCTGAAGGATACAGAAAAGCATTGCGATTGATGAAAATGGCCGAAAAATTCAGTATTCCTGTAGTAACTTTTTTAGATACCCCCGGTGCTTATCCAGGATTGGAAGCAGAAGAGCGTGGACAAGGTGAAGCCATTGCACGAAATATTTTAGAAATGACCCGTTTAAAAACGCCAATTATTACCGTAGTGATTGGGGAAGGTGCTTCTGGAGGTGCTGTTGGAATTGGTGTTGGTGACAGGGTTTATATGATGGAAAATACGTGGTACAGCGTTATCTCTCCTGAGTCATGCTCCTCTATTTTATGGCGAAGCTGGGAACACAAAGAAGAAGCTGCAGAAGCTTTAAAATTGACTGCGGCAGACATGAAAAAGCAAAAACTAATCGATGGAATTATTAAAGAACCTCTTGGTGGAGCACATTTTGACAGAGAGGCTGCATTTATAGAAGTTGAAAAAACAATTTTAAAAGCCTTTGGTGAACTAAAAAAATTATCTCCTGAAGAACTCGTAAAAAAACGGATGGAAAAATATGCCGATATGGGTGTTTTTAAAGGGTAGGTGGGTTTTGCCTGCAAGCTGAAAAAACTTAATAACAAAAAAGAAACCTACCTTTGAAAAGAAAATAACAGAAAGTTTGAAACAGAAGAGAGATAGATACGAAATGCACAAATATTGGGGTAAAAAGCCCTCCAATGATTTGAAAGAATTAATCGAAAAATATTCAAGTGAAGGAGATACTGTGCTTGATCCATTTTCTGGTTACGGTGTGTTTTGTTCAGAAGCATACATTTTAAATAGAAATGTGATTTCAAACGACTTAAATCCAGTTGCTAACTTTATAAACATTCAACTATTAGAGAAAAATATAGACTTAAAGCTTCTCAAAAAGCAATGGGAATTAATTAAATCTGAATTTGAACCTTATAATTTTGAATGGTATAACTGGAGTTACAATGGACAATCTGTTGAACTAATAACTGTTTTACGAGATAACGATGATAATCTTTTAAAATGTAAGTTTAAAATATCTGGAACTAATAAATCTCAAGAAATTGATATTACAGAAATAGAATCACAAAAATACCTGAAATTTGAAGAGAACCGAGAAATAGTTGATTGGTTTCCAACAACAAAACTGATTCAAAACTCGCGAATTTCTGCAAAAGAAGGAATGAATGTTTCTGACTTATTCACAAAAAGAACGCTTGCTTGTCACGCAAGACTATTAACTTTAATTGAAAAACATTCAAGCGGAAAAGAAAAAAATTTATTTAAGCTTGCTTTTACAGCCAATTTAGCAAATTGTTCAAAATTATTACCACCAATTAAAAGCAGAGGGGCAATGGCTCCCGGAGCTTGGATGACTGGGTTCTATATTGGAGAAACCTATTTAGAGAATAACGTTCTCCACTATTTTGAAAATAGATTTTCAAAAATTATTAAAGGAAAAGAAGATTATTTAAATCAGTTTGGAAATAAAAGTGAGTTTAATTTCAATTCCGTAAATTATTCTAATAGCTATCAAACACTTCAAAAAGATGCCAAAAATCTATCAATCGAAAACGAATCAATTGATTATGTTTTTACTGATCCGCCTTATGGAGATGCTGTACCCTATTTTGAACAAAGTGTTATTTGGAATTCCTGGCTTAAACTTGAACCAGACTACAAAAATGAAATCGTAATTTCAGATAGCAAAGAAAGAGGAAAAGACCATAATAAATTTGAAGAGGAAATAAATTTAGCTTTTTCTGAAATTAGAAGAGTGCTTAAACCAAATAAGTACTTTTCTCTTACTTATCACTCATTATCTGGAAAAGAATGGAAAGCTATTACAAATGCCTGCATCAAAAACGGATTTGAATTAGTCAATTATGAATGGCTTGTTCAAAAATCTTTTACCCCAAGGCAAATCAATCGATTGACAAGTATTAAAGGTGACGTGCTGGTTACTTTTCAAAAAGCTTACACTATTGAACCCGTAATCTGTAAATCTGACGAGGAAATCACTCAATTATTTATTGAACAGATTGAAGAATGGTTAAACAATGGTGGTCTTGATACAAATGAAATTTTTTTAAAAACAATGAATAAAGTCTTCTCTGAAAAAATACTAATAGGAGATGTTGACCTACTTAAAATATTGATTGAAAATTTTAAATTTTCAGAAAATCAGCAATGGATATTAAATGACGAACTTGAATTTTGCACAACTGGAAAAATGCTTTAGAAATAATGATTTCCCAAGCATAGAAAATGATAATCGAGGTATTCGATTTCTTAAACTTCGAAGTATGTCAAGAAAAGACACGATGGAAGAATTTAGTAAAATTCACAGTTTTGATATTTCAGAGCTAAAATCAAAAGAATATTTTGAATATATTTTTAATTTGGCTCAGATTGCAAACGGCCAAATAAATGATTTTATTAATGCAAAATATCAAGAAGAACGAGCTACAAGAATAGGAAACCAAGACTATTTAGTTGACCAACTTACTAGGCTACAACATTTCGATTGGGGTGGTTCTTTCGGCAATAGTTTAGAGAAGAATATTGTTAACAATTACGTTAAGAAAATTCAATCTTATGACGCCATAAATGAAGAGATAGAAGGTCGTCTTCTGACAAGTTTAAAAGGTTATACGCTAAACTCTTGGTACAATCATTGGACTTCTATTTTGATTGAAGATTTATTCAAAGACCACGAAATAGTACTTCCTACGGTTGGGCTAGTAAAGAAAATTGACTTTTTTATTAATGATATACCATTCGATTTAAAGGTTACCTATTTTCCAGAACAATTATTAGCTGATAAATTAAAAGCAGTTGGATATGGAAATGAACTTACTATGCTTAGAGGGATTTGTAGAAAATTAAAGATATTTATACCTACTGACATGAAAGATAAAGTATTAAAACTTCATTTATACAACAAAATATCCGAAGATCAGAGACAAGAAGCAAAAGACTTTATAACAACTTTAAAAACTCATAAGAAAAATATAATTGCCGAAGCAGAAGCCAATCCCACAGAGTTAAAGAAATGGCTATATGAAAATCAAGGAGAACCTCGTTTTGATGCTTCGAATAGATTCTTTTTAGTACTTACTGATGAAACAGATATGTCTAATAGTTGGAAGCTTAAAAGAAATGTTGTTTTCCTTCGGGATAAGATAACTGAACATTTGACAAATTTATCAATGGATATGTCAAGTTTAGAAACAGAATTCTACTGGAAGCCTGAACAAAAAACGTATAACTGTAAATCGGATATTCTATTCTTAAAGTATTCTGAACAAAAAATTAGCAACTAACATCACATTAGTTGTTAGTTATTGTTGGTTATTAGCTTTAAGTTGTAAACTTTAAATATTTAACTTTAAACTTTTAAACTGCAATGTATATTCTTTCGCCACAACAAACTGCAAAAGCAGATAAAGCAACCATTAAAAATAAAGGAATAACTTCTGTCGATTTAATGGAAACTGCCGCCACAAGCTGCTTTAAGTGGCTTCATAACAAACTACAAGGAGGCAATATTCAAATTCATGTATTTTGCGGTATTGGAAATAATGGTGGCGATGGTTTGGTCATTGCACGCCATTTGTACAAACATAATTATAAGATAAATTGCTATATTGTTAATTTTAGCGATATCCGAACCGATGAATTTAAAGTTAATTACAATAAAATAAAAGAAATTGGGTTAACCCCAATCGACATAAAAAGCAAAAACGATTTTCCTGAAATTAATGCTGATAATATTGTAATCGATGCTATTTTCGGAAATGGCCTTAATAGAAATCCAGAAAGTTTTACCAAAGAATTAATTGAATACCTTAATGGCAAAAAAGCTTTTACTTTGGCTATTGATATTCCATCAGGATTGTTTGGCGACAAATCGGTTACGGATCCTTCTGCAGTATTAAAGTCGAGCCATATACTTACTTTTCAAACACTAAAATTGGCTTTCTTGTTGCCAGAAAATAAAGATTATGTAAATACGTGGGAGGTTCTTGATATTGGTTTAGATCAAAATTTTATTAAAAGTTTAAAACCGAAAACGCACTATATCACAAAAACGGACATTATTCCTTTGTACAAAACCCGCAATAAATGGGATCACAAAGGAACTTTCGGGCATTCGCTTATTATTGGAGGAAGCTATGGTAAAATGGGCGCGATTACTTTGGCCTCCAGAGCAGCCTTAAAAATTGGAAGCGGATTGGTTTCTGCCTATATTCCCAAATGTGGTTATGAAATTTTACAAATTTCGGCACCTGAAGTTATGGTTGAAGTTGACACCGATTCACTATTAACTTATTTCAATTTTAAAACAAACCCAACCGTTATTGGCATTGGTCCGGGAATGGGAACTGCGGAAAAAACAGCTCAGGGTTTTGAAAATTTTATAAAAGAAAATAAACTTCCTTTGGTTATTGATGCCGATGGCATTAATTTGCTTTCCAAAAACCAATTATTGCTTAACCATCTGCCAAAAAATACCATTTTAACGCCACATCCAAAGGAACTGGAACGATTAATTGGCACTTGGAAAAACGATTATGAAAAACTCGAAAAAGTAAAGGAATTTTCCAAAAAATATGCTGTAATAGTGGTTATAAAAGGCGCGCATACCGTTACTATTCAAGATGAAAACATGTATTTCAATTCAACGGGAAATCCGGCATTGGCAACCGGAGGAAGCGGCGATGTGCTGACAGGAATCATTACCGGACTTATTGCCCAAGGCTATAAGCCCCTAAATGCGGCAATTTTCGGCGTTTACCTGCATGGTAAATCTGCTGATATCGCTATTCCTAAAACTGGTTATGAAACCTTTACGGCAAGCTCTATTTTTGAGTATTTAGCGGATGCTATTTTAGAAGTTTCTAAGGAAAAAGAGACGTAAAAAAGCCTGCAAAAACAGGCTCTTTAATACTTTATTTCAATATTTCTTTTAATATTTATAAACCATTGCGTTTATATTCATTCCAGCTCCAACTGAAGCCATCAACACCACATCTCCCTTTTGAAGACTGTGAGGTTTTAAGTTTCCGTGTTTAATTAAATCGAACAGCGTAATTACGGTAGCTACAGAACTATTTCCCAAAGTATGAATACTCATAGGCATTACCGCTTCTGGAATATCAGTTTTGCACAATCTGTAAAATCGCTTAATAATGGCCTCATCCATTTTTTCATTTGCTTGATGAATCAATATTTTTTTAATATCCAAAATATCAACACCACTTCTATCCAATGCTTCTTTCATTGCCATTGGAACAAAGTTCAATCCAAATTCATAAATTTTTCTGCCATACATTTTTATATATCTCACGTGCTCATCATCCTTTTCATCGAACGATTTTCCAAAAAATAAATAATAGCATTCTTCCAATGTATGGGTTTGTGCGGCAAAGCTTAAAATACCTGTTTTGGTATTGCTTTCTATTGCTTCAACAACACACGCCCCTGCTCCATCAGAATAAATCATGGAATCTCGGTCGTGCTCGTCTAAAACTCTTGAAAGTGTTTCTGTTCCAATTACCAAACATTTTTTGGCCATACCTGATTTTATGAATGCTTCCGCCTGAATCATTCCTTGAATCCATCCTGGACATCCAAAAAGAATGTCGTAAGCCACACAATTCGGATTTTTAATTCCCAACCTGTGTTTTACTCTTGAAGCGAGACTTGGCAAAATATCACTTTGATTGGCAGCAATTTTCACATCTCCAAAATTGTGCGCCAAAATAATATAATCCAATTCTTCCTGATTAATTTTAGCATCTGCAATCGCTTTTTCTGCTGCAAAAAATGCCAAATCTGATGAGTTTAATTCCGGACTGGCATAGCGTCTTTCCACAATACCCGTAATCGATTTAAATTTTTCAATAATCACTTCATTTTCATAACCAAAAGGTGTTCCGTCTTCGTTCAAAAATTGATTGGTTAAAAAATCTGAATTTTTTTTAACCACTGTAGGAATATAGCTTCCTGTTCCTGTAATTACTGAATTTATCGCCATTGTCTTTATTTAAAGTACAAATATACCAAGTTTTTTTATTGCTTGCCCAATTCCATTATTTTAATTTGCATAACTGTTGCTATAGAAAGCGCACGTGATTTGGCCACATGGGCAATTTCGCCGCTAAAATGTTCATCAACTGTATTGTTGAAATGCAAAAGCCATCGTTGAAAATGGTCTGGTTTAAAAGGTTTTGTTGGCTGTAAATTGAAATGGGGTTTCATGGCATTTCTTTGATAAGTTCCTGAATAAAACAGGATATTATCCCAAAAATCGACCAATATTTGTAAATGTTCCTCTAACAACTCAGAATCAGAAAATTCAGAGAAAAAATGATACATTTCATCATCATTCATTAATTTCACATAAAAATCTTTTACAAGCAAGTAAATATCCTCTCGATCTTTAATATCGCTCTTCATGCTATATTTATAAAAAGGTTTTATCAAAAGCTATAGGAAGCAAATCTAAAACCGATTCAGTTTTGATAATTTCACCAACTTCACCCATAAAATAAACTTCAATTTTATCCTTCTGTTTAATTTCATATTCCGATAAGGTTTGCCTGCAAGCCCCACAAGGTGCCACAGGTTCTTTAAGAATTTTGGTTGAAGCACTTGCAGAAATGGCCAGCTTTAAGATTTTTTTAGTTGGAAATTCGGAGGAGACTTTCCATATAGCAACACGCTCGGCGCACATTCCAGAAGGATATGCTGCGTTTTCCTGATTGTTTCCTGTTATGATGGTTCCGTCTTCCAAAAGCATGGCAGCACCAACTTTAAACTTAGAATAAGGCGCATAAGCATTTTGTTTGGCTTCAACGGCTTTATCCATCAAATCTTTTACTATTGTAGGGAGTTCTTCAATAGAATCAAAAATAGTAATCTGTGTTTTTAGCTCAACTTTCTTCATTAAAAATTATAGTTATGGTCAATTAATTTAGTCGTTTAGTAGGAATTTCCAAAATCGAAAGACAAGGAAAATCGGAGTGTATTTTCAAGAGGATTTTTAACTTCTGAAGTATTGAATAGATAAGAAATATCAATTTTGGAACTTTTAAACTTAAATCCCGTACCTACGGTTAAATATTTACGGGCTCCTTTTAAATCACTTTCATTAAAATACCCAGCTCTTAAAGCAAAAGAATTGTCGTACATATATTCTGCGCCCAATCCCCATGTAATTTCTTTAAGCTCTTCACTAAATCCTCCAGGTGCATCGCCAAATGATTTAAAAATACCCTCAAAAAAACTCACGTCTTCTTGTTTATAAGGTGCTTCGCCATCATCATTTATGGAAACGCTTGGCGTAGGAACCAACAGCTTATTAAACTCTAAACTTAAACCCAATTTATTGTTGGTATCTAATATAAAATCAAATCCACCACCAACTTTTAAATTGGTTGGGATAAAATTCTCTTGTCCATCATTGGTATATGAAACTTTCGGTCCAATGTTTGAAATATTGAAACCACCTCTCCATACACCATTAAAAGTGCGGTAACTTTGTTCTTCAGATTCATAATACCCTGAAATATCCACTGCGAAAGTATTTACTGGATCTAGCGTTGAATTTGCGGATTTAATACCTAAATCGGAACGAATATAACGCAAGGTTACTCCCATGGAATAGGTTTCACTCAATTTTAAAGCATAAGAACCATCTAAAGAGAATTCATTTAAATTTTCAGTTCCTTGGTCTCCTCCAAAATCATCCGTTAATTGAATTTCTCCTAAATTAAAATATTTAAAACTTGCCGCCCAAGCACTTCTGTCATCTATTTTGTTTGCAAAGTTAAATCCACCCAAAAAAACATCGTTCGTAAGTTCCCTCATCCAAGGAGTGTAAGTGATTCCAACCATAAATTGAGAATCCATAAACGCATATTTCGAGGCATTCCAGTACTGTGAATTTGCATCAGGTGAAGTTGCCACGCCAACATCTCCCATTCCACCAGCACGTGCATCTGGCGCAATCAATAAAAATGGAGCAGCTGTGGTAATTGGATTATAATTTTCTTGCGCATAAGTTTCTACAACTACCATAAAAACTAAAAATGTCAATCCTATTATCTTTCTCATTAATTTTGTATATTTAATTATCAAATATCTCATTTTATTATTGAAGTATCCTAATTTTTCTGCTTTTTTATGTCTGTTTTAAAAATTAAGTTTCAACAGATTTAATTTAAGCCAATTTACCTATTTTTTTTTGCATAAAAACAAAATCATCAAATTAACCCAACGCACAATTCCAAATAAATGCCCTAAAATTGAACAGGCTAATTACCAATTTTAGTTTATTTTTAGCTCGCACAAAATAATTGATAAAAACAACAAGATAATAATTTGTCCACCAACAGGCAAAATTCAAACTTTTATATACGCAAAATCATTATCAACTTCAGAGAAAAAAACGCTATTTCCTTCATATTATTGTAGGATTCCATACTTTTAAAACAGCCCAAATAAGAGAGATTGAATTTTATAAATTGTGTCATTAAGCTACAAGTTCTGTTTCTGTGGGTTTTTATATAATTGTAAGTATGTGTATATGAGATGTTTAAACATTTTTTTACAATTAATATTTACAGTAAGTTAGTTTATACTGTAAAGATAATGCCTCCATTCGCCCTACTATTTTTATTACTATTTAAAAAAATATGTCCAATTACAATCTAAAAATGGTATTTTTGGCGAAAAGAAATATGAAAAATAATTGCGCTTTGTAAGGCGTTTCATTAAAAAAATAGCTGTATCATTGAAATATATTACAACATTTTGCATACTAAAGATTGAAAACCATCGTTAGTAAAAGCGTAGCAAATATTTATTAAATATTAGAATTATTTCTTGCAAAAAAATTAATTTAGTGTAAATTGCGGAAAAATATAACCCTAACTAATTTGAAATGAACTTAAAAAATCTAAATAACATTTCTAAGTTAATCTTGTTAACTATTACTGTTGTTTTCTTTGTGAGTTGCCATAATAGAAACCCAAGAAATAATGTATCTCTTACCGGTTGGAGTTCTAAGGATAAGAAAGCAGGTGGTTTTGCGGGAGACACAAAATATAAAGGACAGCAAGCACCTCCAGGAATGGTTTTAATTGAAGGCGGTACATTTACTATGGGTCATGTACAGGATGATGTACTGTTTGACTGGAATACCACACCAGTTCAACAACAAGTTCGTTCATTTTATATGGATGAAACTGAAGTGACCAACTCTGAATATGGATTTTATTTAGATTGGATGGAAAAAGTTTTTCCTCCGAGCGACCCAAATTATGAGCATATATATGAATCTGCCGTTCCAGATACTTTAGTTTGGAGAGATGTTTTGGGATTGAATGAATTATTGACTGAAAATTATTTGAGACATCCAGGTTATGCTGATTATCCGGTAATAGGCGTTAGTTGGATTCAGGCTACACAATATTGTAAATGGAGAACCGATAGGGTTAATGAAAAAATATTGATGGATAAAGGAGTGCTAAAACCTCTTTTCAAGTTAGATTCTCTAGAAGTTAAGGGACAGAACAATTTTAATACAGATACCTATTTAAGCAGTCCATTTAGTCTTTTTGATGGAGATTCTTCTATCTACAAAAAAGGATTACCAACTAATAAACAACTTAAAAAAGGGGAATCCAGACCTTCAAGAGGTTCATTTACTGGCAGACAAGTCAAAATTTCTGACGGAATATTGAGCTCTAAATTTAGACTTCCTACCGAAGCTGAATGGGAATACGCAGCAAAAGCTATTGTTGAAAACCGTGAGTATAACAATACGCGAGGTAGAAAAAAATATGCTTGGGAAGGAAAATATACCCGAAACAAATCAAAAAAATATAAAGGTGACCAATTGGCTAACTTTAAACAAGGAAAAGGAGATTATAGCGGTGTTCCAGGATGGAGCAATGATGGTGCCGATATCACTATCGCTGTAAAATCTTATGAACCAAACGCTTTTGGTTTGTATGACATGTCTGGTAATGTCGCTGAATGGGTGGCAGATGTTTACCGACCAATTATTGATAGTGAAGCCAATGACTTCAACTATTTCAGAGGAAATATTTTTACAAAAAAAATGATTGATGCTGAAGGAAGTGTTGTAATTGCCGATGATCAGACAGTTGAATATGATACTTTAGCTAATGGCAAAATAGTGCCTAAATTTTTGCCTGGAAGCGTTAAATATACTCCTGTTACCAAGAGCGATGCTTATATGAGAAATAATTATGAGGAAGCTTATAATGTGGATGTAAAAGATGGTGATTTGGCTTCAACAAAAATGTACAATAAAAATGAGGAAGATTTAGAAACCAAACCACGAATGTACAATTCGCCTGTTAAACCAAAAGTTATTGGAGAAAGCGGCTTATTGATGCAAGAATATGACGTTGCTAAAAGAACTACTTTAATTAGCGACATCTCGCGTGTTTACAAAGGTGGCTCATGGAAAGATATGGAATATTGGCTAGATCCTTCCCAACGCAGGTATTTGCCCGAATATATGGCCACCAATTATATTGGTTTTAGGTGTGCTTCAGACAGAATTGGTCCAATGACTTATAAAAAAAGAAAACCAACAACAACAAAAGTCAGATATTAAAATTATTTTTAAAATAAACCCAAGCCTCACTGAAATTTCAGTGAGGCTTTTTTATAGTTAACCTATGAATATTGCACAATTATACCTGTTATATAACCAAACTTATTTGGTGGATACCGACACCCGAAAAATAAGAAATGGAAGCATGTTTTTCGCCCTAAAAGGCGATAATTTCAATGGAAACGAATTTGCTGAAGAAGCACTAAAAAGCGGAGCAAACTATGCGGTTATTGATGAGGAAAAATACAAAACTGATTCCAAAACCATCTTGGTTGAAAATGTTTTGGAAACGCTTCAAAAGTTAGCGAATCATCACAGAAAGCAACTTGCCATTCCTATTATTTCATTAACAGGAAGCAACGGAAAAACCACCACCAAAGAACTTATTAATGCCGTATTGTCAAAAAAATATGCAACTGTGGCTACTTCTGGCAATTTAAACAACCATATTGGCGTACCGCTTACACTGTTATCCATAACGCCAAAAACAGAAATTGGCATTGTTGAAATGGGCGCAAATCATTTAAAGGAAATTGAATTTTCATGTGGCATCGCTGAACCGAATTATGGCTTAATTACCAATTTCGGAAAAGCACATTTAGAAGGATTTGGAGATTTTGAAGGCGTTGTTAAAGCAAAATCCGAATTGTATGATTTTTTAAGATTGAATAACGGAACTGTTTTTATTAATACAGATGATGAACTTCAGGTAAAACAATCATCAGACATAAATTCCATCCAATTTAACAACAATACCATTAAATTTATAGAAGCCAATCCGTTTGTGAATGTTCAATTTAAAAATATTTTGATTGAAAGCAACCTTATCGGAAAATACAATTACAGCAATATTGCGGTAGCTGTTGCGGTTGGAAATTATTTTAATGTTTCTGAAAATGATATTAAAAATGCCATTGAAAGTTATACCCCAGCAAATAACCGCTCGCAAATCATTGAAAAAGGCAGCAATAAAATAATTTTGGATGCCTATAACGCAAATCCGAGCAGTATGCAGGCTGCGCTTGAAAATTTTGCCCAATTGAAGGATGGAAATAAAGTGGTGTTTTTAGGCGATATGTTTGAGCTGGGAAAAGACAGCAAAGCGGAACATGAAAAAATAGCAAATTTGGTAATTTCGTATAATTTTTCGAAGGTTTTCTTAATAGGAAAAGCATTTTCTACAACTGGTGTAAAAAATGCTTTTGTTTCTGAAAGTTATGAGTCTTTCAAAAATTCAACTAATTATTCAAACATTAACAATGCCACGATTCTTATAAAAGGATCTCGCGGTATGGCTTTAGAAAGGTTGTTAGACCTTCTCTGATTTTATTTTTTCTCTATGGTATTCTATCAAACCATCAATAGGTCGCCTAATAACTTTGCCAATTTCAATCAAATGATAATTCGCAACTTCGTTGATAATATCCTGTGAAAAGAAAGCTATTGAACCAACAAAATGTACTGGAACATGGCTTGATTCAACATAAGGCAACACCCTATTTTTAAAGAAATCTTTTAACCCTTTACGCAACACTTTATTAAAGTACGGTGTGCGATCATTTTTGAAAATAAATTCAGCAAAATGCGCTAAATAGACATTCGGATTTTCCTCTTTATAAATATTTCTTTTGATGACATCAGCATCCAAATCAAATTGCGTTTCAAAAAGTGCTGCAATGGATTTTGGCATCTTATTGTAATAATAATCCCGTATTAATTTTTTGCCGAAATAATTACCACTGGCTTCATCCATTAAAATATAGCCCAATGAAGGAACTCTGACATCGACATTTTTGCCGTCAAAATAACAGCTATTTGATCCTGTTCCCAGAATACAAACTATTCCTGGTTTTGTGGTTACAGCATAAACTGCGGCAAAAGTATCTTCCTTTACAACAATTTTCGCATTTTTAAAAAATGATTCAAATATAGATTTCAAAAGCGATGTCAATTTCTTTGTTCCGCATCCAGCACCATAAAAATAAACCTCAGTCACTTTGTCTTTGTAACTCGAGATTTCCTCATTGGCCCGAATTCTGATTTTCAATATATCGGCAGACAAGATTTCTGGATTTAATCCTTCAGTCCTTGTTTTAAATACCTGACTTCCATCTTTATCCAGTAAAATCCAATCAACCTTCGTTGAACCTCCATCTGCTATTAGAATCATTTTTTTGTTTTTTAAACTGTTATTTCTTATTTAACGGAATGAATGTATTCAGCCAAATCAACTAGTTTTGTTGAATATCCAAATTCATTGTCATACCAAGCCACTAATTTAAAGAAATTATCGTTTAAAGCAATACTTGCTTCGGCATCAAAAACACTTGTTCTCGGTTCCGACACAAAATCTTGTGAAACTACAGCTTCATCAGTATATCCTAAAATACCTTTTAACTCATTTTCAGAAGCATTTTTTAAAGCAGCTTTCACTTCTTCCATAGATACCGATTTTTCAGTTCTAACAGTTAAATCAACAACCGATACGTCTGCAGTAGGAACTCTAAAAGACATTCCTGTTAGTTTTCCATCCAATTCAGGAATTACTTTTCCAACAGCTTTTGCAGCTCCTGTAGATGAAGGTATGATATTGACCAAGGCACTTCTGCCACCTCTCCAATCTTTTTTTGACGGACCGTCAACGGTTAATTGTGAGGCAGTTGTTGCGTGTATGGTAGTCATTAATCCTTCAACAATTCCAAATTTATCTTGAATCACTTTGGCCAAAGGTGCCAAACAGTTGGTGGTGCAAGATGCGTTTGAAACAATGGTATTTGCAGCGGTAATCTTTTTATGGTTTACACCCATCACAAACATTGGTGCATCAGCAGATGGTGCTGAAATGGCAACCTTCTTAGCACCAGCGGTAATATGTTTTTGAGCACCTTCTAAACTGGTAAATATTCCCGTACAGTCTAAAACAATCTCTGCTCCTACTTCGCCCCATTTTAAATCTTCAGGATTGCGTTCGGCAGTAATTCTAATGGATTTTCCGTTAACTACTAAATTTCCGTTTTTTACTTCCACATTACCATCAAATCTTCCGTGAACTGAATCATATTTTAATAAATATGCCAAATGATCCACATCCAACAAATCATTTATTCCCACCACTTCTACATTTGGTCTGGTTACTGCTACTCTAAAAGCAATTCTTCCTATTCTTCCAAACCCGTTAATTCCTATTTTAATTGTTGACATAATTTATTATTTTAATTTACTAATCTATTTTTATGATGAAGTTATTTCAGCTACTTTAAGTAACTCTTTGCTAATATCGTTATTCATTTTTATGGCCTTATTGAGATCAACTTTTGACACTTGATTGTCTGTAATTCCCACCATAATACCTGTTGACCTGTCCAGTAAAGCTTCAACTGCCGCAACACCTAATCTGCTCGCCAAAACCCTGTCAAAACAACTTGGAGAACCTCCGCGTTGCATATGCCCTAAAACAGATACTCTGATGTCGTAATAAGGGAAGTTTTCATTGATATAATCGGCCAATTCAAATACGCTTTTGCCAATTTTATCTCCTTCTGAAACAACTACAATACTGCTTGTTTTACCTTTATCTTTACTTTTTTGAAGAGACTCTACCAACCTATCCAATCCTAAATCTTTTTCGGGAATCAGGATTTCCTCGGCACCGGCACCTATTCCTGAGTTTAATGCAATAAAACCAGCATCACGCCCCATCACTTCTATAAAGAACAATCTGTTGTGAGAACTTGCAGTATCGCGAATTTTATCAATTGCTTCCACAACTGTATTTAGGGCAGTGTCATAACCAATCGTGTTGTCTGTCCCAAAAATATCATTGTCAATGGTTCCAGGAATTCCAACAATCGGAAAATCAAACTCCTCAATAAGTTTTATACCTCCTGTAAAAGTACCATCTCCTCCAATAACAATCAGAGCACCAATACCGGCTTCTTTTAAACTGTTATGCGCTTTTACCCTTCCTTCAACTGTTTTAAATTCATTGGAACGTGCAGATTTTAAAATTGTACCGCCTTTATTAATAATATTGCTGACGTGACGTGCAGAAAGCATTTCAAAATCACCTTCAATCAAACCTTGATAACCTCTATAAACGCCAACGCAATCAATTCTATAATAAGTGCAGGCTCTAACAACGGCTCTAATTGCAGCATTCATTCCAGGTGCATCGCCTCCAGACGTTAAAACTGCTATCTTTTTAATTGGTTCACTCATGGGTAAAAAATATAATACAAAGTTACTTTTAAATGCTTTTTCGTCCTACGAAACCTCCTAATATTCACTAAAACGATTTCGTTGAAAATTACAAGATAAGGACTTTAAAATAAAGTCCTTATCTTGTAAACTGTAAGTTTTTGGTTGTGTGCTCTAAATGTGTCGCTGCCTAATTAATAGCGGCGAAATTTAATGACATTAATTATCAGATTGTTGCAATATTGATGTACAATCTTTAAACTTTCAACTTTTTAGCTTTATCAATTAGTTGATAAAAATTTTATATTCCCAAGCTTTAAAAGTTAAAGGCTTTTCTTTGGAAAACACAAACTTTTCATCACTGAAAAAATCAATTGATTCTCCTTCCTTTTCCGAGGTAAAAGTAACTTCCTTTTTAGATAGATTTGCCATAAAAGTGAGTTTATCACCATCCTTCTCTCTTGAGAAAATTAAAATGTCTTTATCATCAGAAGAAGGAATTCTAGTGTATGAGGCTGCATTTTTACCGCCGTTTAATGCTTTATTATTGGTTTTTAGTTCCCCTAATTTTACCAATAATGGCCATACTTTACCTTTTATCTTCGGGATGGTGTCTTTTTCAAAAAACCGTAAACGTTTGTCCATATCATATTCCTGTCCGCTATAAATCAAAGGCATTCCAGGCGCACAATATGACAATGCCAACATCACTTCAGAGGCATCTCCCATACGTTCTTTTACAGTTCCATTCCAAGAATTTTCATCGTGGTTGGTCACAAAATTCATCAAAATATCATCTTTTTTATAAAGCGTGTCAATTTGAATCATTCTCTCATCCCAGTTTTTAACGGTTTCCTTACCTTGTGCAATGGCGTTCATTCTATGGTGTGTATCCCAGCTGTAACCCATATCAAAAGCATTTTCAAACAAATTGGGTTCCCATCCTTCAGCAAGCATAAAAATTGGTTTTATTTTTTTCAATTCAGCAATAGAATGTTGCCAAAAATCGAGCGGAACCATGCCTGCAACATCACATCTAAATCCATCCACATCAACTTCTTTCAGCCAATATTTCATATCTTCCAACATTTCGGCACGCATTTCATGGTTGTCGTAATTTAAATCCGCCACATCTGTCCAATCTGTCCCAACGGTATGCGTAATTTCTCCTTTTTCATCTTTGGTGTAATATTCAGGATGCTCTTTTAACCAAACGTGATCCCAACCAGTATGGTTTGCAACCCAATCCAGAATTACATACATGCCATTTTTATGTGCGGTATTTACCAAGTTTTTAACATCGTCTAAATTTCCAAATTCGGGATTCACTTTGGTATAGTCGGAAATGGCATAATAACTTCCCAAACTGCCTTTGCTTTTTGTTGTTGAAATTGGATAAATTGGCATTACCCAAATAATTTTTACCCCCAATTCCTTCAGCTTAGGAATATCTTCCGTAAATTTTTCGAAGGTTCCTTCAGGTGAATACTGTCTAATATTCGCTTCATAAATGATAGCGTTTTCTAATGCCTCATTTGAAATTGGCGCAATGGAATCCATATTATTTTCATTTGATTTAACTTCTTTAGTTTCTGTTTTACAAGAAGCTAAAATAATTAGTGTTATTATAAAAAGTGTTTTTCTCATTATTGTATTATTTTTTTAAGGGTTTTAAACTGATGGCAAATCCGCCTCCAGGAGCTAATTTTAATTTTAAATCTGTTTGATTGGTAATTTCCAATTTTCTGATGTTGATGGAGGTTGGATTCTCGTTCCAATGTGCATCTTTCCCATCTTCATAAATAATGGCTTCATAGGTTACCTCTGGACTTAAAAAATCAAATTTAATATCCATTTCTCTTGCATTTTCATCGGTAATTCCACCCACAAACCAATTTTCTGAACTGCGTTCTTTTCTAGCAATAGTTACAAAATCGCCAATTTCTCCGTTTAAAACTTTTGTTGTTTGCCAATCTACGCCAACATCTTTTATAAATTGAAAAGCTGGATTTCCTTCATAATTCTCGATTAAATCGGCTGCCATTTGAACTGGACTGTAAATTACCACATACAAAGCCAATTGTTGGGCTATGGTTGTATTTACCTGATTCTCTTTTTTCCACTTGTCAAATTTTATGTCGAAAATTCCAGGGGTAAAGTCGATTGGTCCTGCCAACATTCTTGTAAAGGCAATAATCGGTAAATGTTCTGGCGGATTTCCTCCGTCAGAAGCCCAGGCGTTAAATTCCTGTCCGCGCAAACCTTCACGGGAAATAGTGTTGGGATACGTTCTTCGCAAACCAGTAGCTTTAATAGGTTCATGGGCATTGATGGCTACTTGGTATTTCGCCGCTTTTAGTACCGCATTGTTGTATTGGTTCACCATATATTGTCCGTGATGGTATTCTCCTTTTGGTAAAATTTTGCCAACATAACCTGTTTTAACCGCATGAATTCCCAAACTTTGCATCAAAGCATAAGCGGTATCTTGTTGTTTTTCGTAGGTTTCAGTTGCCGCAGAAGTTTCGTGGTGCATAATAATTTCCACCCCTTTTTCTTTTCCATAACGCACCACTTCTTTTAAATCGTAATCTGGATAAGGCGTCACAAAATCGAACACGCCTTCACGGTCTTCAAAACCGATCCAATGTTCCCAGCCTGTATTCCAACCTTCAACCAAAACTGCACCTATATTGTTTTTTGCTGAAAAATCTATAAATGCTTTTGCGTTTTCAGTAGTTGCTCCGTGTTTTCCATGTGGTTTGGCATCTGTTGTAAATGAAGTCATATCTTGGTTTCCACTATAATCCCACGTAGATTTTCCCAAATGCATTTCC
This sequence comes from Lutibacter sp., assembly GCA_028696945.1. Classification (GTDB taxonomy): domain Bacteria; phylum Bacteroidota; class Bacteroidia; order Flavobacteriales; family Flavobacteriaceae; genus Lutibacter. The sequence goes on along the minus strand of JAQVGD010000005.1, from coordinate 17,857 downwards.
CACCAAATTCCCATATATTTTGTGGGTTTAAACCAAGAAATATCGCCAATTTTATTTGGTTCGTTCAGATTTACAATCAATTTAGATTCAATTAAATCACCAGCTTTTTCGGCAATTTGAAGGGTTCTCCAAGGCGTATGAAAAGGAACTGCTCTTTTTACTTTGTAACCTGTGCGTTCAGACCCCACCAATTCACTGTTCATGGCTAAATTTTCCTTGTCTATTTTTAAAGTCATATCCGAATAATCCACCAAAGCAGCTTCGTGAAAACTCAAATACAAACCTTCATCCGTTTTCATGGTAACTGGCGTATTTACCGCATTTTCAGGAATGTATGTTTGGGCCAAATCTGGGTGATTTGCTTTTGAAAGCGCATCAATTTCTGTAAATTTTGAAGTATTGTACAAATGCTCATAAATATCCCAATCGCCTGGAATCCACCAAACTTTATGATTTCCAGTTAAATTAAACTGAGTATTTTCATCGGTAATAATTACTTCAGAAAGGTTTTCCTGTTCAGGAAACTCATATCTAAATCCCAATCCATCATTATAAACCCTGAAAACAATAGTTAGTTTTCGTTTTAAATCTGCTTTTTCTTGAAGCTCAATTTTTAACTCGTTATAGTTATTTTCAACTTTGGTTTGTTCTCCCCAAGGCATTTCCCATACTTCATTAAAATTACTTTTTGTTGCATTTATAATTTCGAAGTTTTCTTTTAAAGATGCCATATCTTTTAAATCGAAACCTCCCAATGTGGATGTTTTTATGACCTCCTTATTTTTGAAGGTAACCAAATAGGTAGGTTCACCTTTCTCGGTTAACATAAATTCAACTTTAACATTGTCGTCAGGCGAAGCAACAGCAGTTTGCCATTCACTCTTTTTTGAACAAGAAAATAGCAATATACTCAAAAGCACTATGCTAAGTTTTAAACTATTTTTCATTTTTATTGGTTTTTCTTTTCTAATAAAACAATCGAGAATGGCGTATTTAAAATCGCCATTCCGTTTTTAACAATAACCTCGGTATTGGAATAAGCATCAACCAAAACAGTGCCTTCCATAAATTCAGTTCCTATATTCAGTTTCTTTTCGCCTATATTTAAATCGAGTCCTACAACCACTACATCCTTAAAATCTCCTTTTGAATAGGTTCTTTGAAAAACATAAGGATTTTCAGAAATCATTTTATGAACTCCTGCGCCAACAGCAACATGGTTATTTCTGAACAATCCCAATTTTTGCCAATGCGTTAAAATTTCTTTGGTTTGTAGCCTATTTGCAATTTCGTTCCAATTCATATTGGAACGCAAAGTGGCATCACCTTCGGTACCTTCAATAATTAATGAACGGGCAGATTCATCGCCATAATAAACTTGAGAAGTACCTGGACATAATAATAATTTTGTGGCAGATTCAAAAGATTTGGTTCTTTCTTTGTCGAAAGGCGCGCCGTCATCATGGGAACTTATATAGTTTAAAACGCCAAATCCTTTTAAATCATTTTGTAAGATAGAATCATATTTTGAAAAAAGGGCTTCATAAGAAGAAAGTTGGGCAGCATTCCATTTGAATTCAAAATTGATCAAACTGTTAAACCCATTTTTAAAATAATTGACTTTCTTGTCGCCAAAGTCAAAAATTTGTCCACCGGAAATACCATAATTATAAACCTCACCAACCAAATAAAAGTTATTGTTATCCAACACTTTCTCTGGATTGTTTTCCTTCCACAATTTAAATGCATAATCACATTCATTTCTAAAATCTCCCCACACACTTTCTTCCATATGCTTCACGGTATCAGCCCTGTATCCATCAATTCCGAATTCGGCAATATAATCTGTTAGCCATTTAATGATGTAATATTTTGGGGCTCTCGGATAGCCAGTTCTCATGAAAAACTCATCCAATTCTTTCATTTCTTGCTCATATCTTCCTTCCGATTTCCATTTTTTGGCCAATTGCACTGGGATTTCAACAGTTGCATCGCTTTCAGTTTTAATATCTGGAAGGTTTTTAACCAAAGTACAAGCCGTGGTAGATTCGTAGGTTTGATAATCACATTGCGGACCAATTCTTACCCAATCTTCAGGCCAAACAGGATCTACATTTGTTACAGGACCGGTATGATTAATTACGGCATCTAACACAATTCTAATTCCGTTTTTATGTGCAACTTCAACTAAATTTTTCAACGCTTCTTCCGATCCAAAATTTGGATCTAGTGAAGTCCAATCTCTTGTCCAGTACCCATGATAACCAAATGTGATTCCTGTACCTTCATCAACAGAACCGTGGATTTGCTCAACAATTGGTGTTAACCAAATCGCATTGATACCTAAATTGGTAAAATAGCCCTCTTTAATTTTTTGAGTAATTCCTTTAATATCTCCGCCTTCAAATCCTCTTAATTTAGCGGCAACTCGAGTTCTACTGAAGTTTAAATCATTTGAGACATCACCATTATTAAATCGGTCTGTCAGTAAAAAATAAATGTTTGCACTTGCCCATAGAAACGGTTTTTCAGTATTGTTTTTTGTCAAAATTTTATCTTGTTTTTTAGGAGAACAACTTATTGAAACAATCGATAATAGAATGAATAAATATTTTTTCATCTGTTTAATTTTTATTTTTTTGTTGGTACAGATGCAGTTCGCCATTAATCATTCTGCTGTGTATCAAAATTTGTTATGGCTCGTTTCATCTGTTTAATTTTTATTTTTTTGTTGGTACAGCTACTGTTCGCCATTAATCATTCTTTTATCTGTCAAAATTTGTAATGCTCGATTCATTAATGAATTAATTTAATTTTTATCTTTTTTACTGAAGGATTATTTAATAAAACAGGAATTAATAAAGTCTTATTATTTTCATCCCAGGTAAAATCATTGCCTGTCACTTTTCTAGGTCTTTTTGAAATATTATAAATCAGTAAGTTAATCATTTTTTTAGAAAATTGATAATTTTTACCAATTTTTGATTCAATTTCAATAGCTAATTTATTGTTTTCGTATTTGCTTTCAAAATTCAAAATCTCATATTTACCTTTTTCAAAAGCATTTGGCGTTTCACCATCATCATTGTACAAATGTCCTTCGCTTGCTTTAACGGATTCATCAAAATAAAAATGCAAATCGAATGATTTCAAATTGTACAATCCTGTATTTTGTATGGGTTGAATCCTGGGAATAAAAGCACCACCACGAACATAAACAGGAATATTTTCTTCATTTAAGGAAATCAATTTTGTTTGTCCGCCACCAACTTTTTCATCGGTATAAAAATTGTACCAATTTGAGTTTGCTGGAAAATAAACTTCTTGTTCAGAAATACCTTGTTTTACCACTGGACTCACCAAAAAACTGTCGCCCCACAAATAGGTTTTATCGTTTATAAATGAGGAAACATTCGAATCTTCAAAAAATAATGGTCTCATTAAAGGCGTTCCTTTTTGGTTGTTCTCAAAAACCAAGGTGTAATTATATGGCAATAAACTGTACCGCAATTCAATCGATTTCTTGGCCAATGCTTTTGTTTTCGGCTCTCTAAAAACGGGTTCAGAAGGCACTTCTTCCTGGGCGTGCGGACGATAAATAGGCTGAAAAACACCATATTGCAACCAACGCGTGTACAATTCATCATCTAAATTATTTCCTGCAAATCCGCCCAAATCAGAATGCATATAGCCTATTCCCTGCATGCCCATTTGCAAAGCAATTTCGGGTTGCGACTGCAATCCACCCCAACTTCTGTTTACGTCTCCCGACCACGGAATCATGCCGTAATGCTGGGAACCGGAATAACCGGCGCGCATCAAAATAAATGGTCGCTGGTTTGGATATTCTTTTTGATAACCTTCAAAAATGAGTTTTGCCCAATTGTGGCCGTAAATATTGTGAACCTCATCGGCAGAACCTGTTGCATGCTGCAAATCGGAAGGATGCACTTCTGGCTCGCCCAAATCTCCCCACCAACCGGCAACACCATAATCGTTAAATTTCTTGTAAACTTCCCAAAACCAAGCCTTTCCTTCAGGCTTAAAAATATCTATAATTCCTGTGTTTCCAAAGTAAAAATCGTAAGTGTATGGTTTTCCTTCTTTGGTTTTTCCCAAAATATCCTTTTCAACGGCTTCATCCCATTTTCCTGAGGTTGTCAATATAAAAGGTTCCGTAATCAAAATGGTTTTGACACCTTTTTCTTTTAAATCGGCAATCATTTTCTTTGGATTAGGGAATGAATCTTTCAAAAATTCCAGATTTCCCATCGTGCCTTTCATCTCTTTTCCAAACCAAAATAAATCTAAAATAATAGCATCAACAGGAATTTCATCTTTCAAAAATTGATCGATGGTATTTATCGTTTCATTTTGGGAATGGTAACCAAATCGGCTTGAAAAATTTCCCAGTGCCCAACGCGGAATCATCGGTTGTTTTCCAGTTAAACTGGTGTATTGCTCAATTAAATCTTCCCAGGAATCACCTGCAACCACCTGATAAGTTTTTCTACCTGAAATAGTTTCATAAACTAAAGAATTGTCTTTTTTGCTGTCTAAATCCAAATAACCTATGGGCGCATTGTCGAAATGAATTGCATATAAATTGGAAGAATATACCAAAGGCATGGTAAAATTCATCAATTCCGAACGTGTTTCATAGCCATAATGTGCTCGGTTGTACAATTGCAATCTGTTTCCCCTGCGGTTCATTCCCAAAGCGCGGGCACCACCACCATATAAAATTTCATCGGCTGTTAAATTGAAATCTAATATTTCAAATTCTTCGGTTTTAACGTAGCCTTTTCTTTCAGAAATTAAAGGTTTATTCTTATAAAAATAGGAAATCTGGAATGGTGTTTTTGTAATTTGAACTGAAACACCGTCTGTTTTCAATTGAATTGAATTTTCTTTTTCAGTTATGTTAAATTCCAAATTTTCAGAATTCAAAACCACCGCATGCGAATTGGGATTGTAAACTTCGCCATTGGGAATAAATGAAGTTTCCACAATTTTGGTTGAAAAGGGTATTATTTGATAAGAACCATCATTGGTTTTAACCTCAACAACTGTATTTTTTTGGCTAACGGAAACAAATTTCCTGTCTGCATTTTGTGCATTTAACAATGAACTTCCTGCAATAAGAAAAATTAGCAATAATTTTAATAATTTCATTTAATTATAATTTTTGTTGTGAGCAGTAAAACACCTTTCTAATAGATTTCTATAGTGTTTTCAAAAATAATTGCATCACCGTTTACTATATTTTAACTTATTTCCCAGTTAAACCAATCTCTTCATATTTGTATGATATTATTTTGGACAGAAGGTATAAATTGAAAAATAGGTTTTTCATGGGTTGTTATTTAAGAATTATACCGTAACCAATTGATTTGCTGGAATTAAAATTTCTTTCTCATTTACCAACATTTTAATTTCATTTTCCGATTCATTAAAGAATTTACTTCCTGTCTGACTTTTATAAACTTTTATAATATTTCCCCTAAAATTTATGGTAAAGGAATACGATTTCCATTCTTTTGGAATTTGTGGATTAAAGGTTAAAATGCCATCTTCCCAAACGCGCATACCGCCAAATCCTTGCACAATTGACATCCAAGTTCCAGCCATGCTTGTAATGTGGCAACCTTCATGAACTTCGTGGTTATAATCGTCTAAATCCAAACGTGCAGTCCGTACATACTGTTCATAAGCTTTTGGCATTCTGTCTATTGAAGCTGCCAAAATGGAATGTACGCAAGGCGATAACGAGGATTCATGAACCGTTAAAGGCTCATAAAAATCGAAATGACGTTCTAAATCATCTTTGCTGAATTTGTTTTCAAAAAAGAACATGCATTGCAAAACATCGGCTTGTTTGATATAACAAGAACGCAAAATGCGATCCCAAGACCAATTTTGATTGATGGGTCTTTCAGATTGTGGCAATTCAGTAACTGGAATTAATTCCTTGTCCAAAAATCCATCCTGCTGCAAATAAACATTGTGTTCCAAACTAAAAGGAAAATATATATTATTGGCAATCTTCAACCATTCTTCGATTTCTTCATCTGTTAATTTGGTTTTATCCATTACACGCTTAAAATCCTCCGGATACTCCTGATTAACCCTCTCCAAACATTCCACTGCATAATGAATGCACCATTTTGTCAAATAATTGGTGTAAAAATTATTGTTTACATTATTTTCATATTCATTTGGACCCGTAACTCCTAAAACCACATATTGGCCTTTTGCTTCAGAAAAATTGGCGCGCTGGTGCCAAAAACGTGCGACAGCAATGATTACTTCCAATCCAAATTTTGGAACATATTCAAAATCCTGTGTATAATTTACATAGTTGTAAATTCCGTAAATCATAGCACCGTTTCTATGAATTTCCTCAAAAGTAATTTCCCATTCGTTATGGCTTTCTTCGCCATTCATGGTAACCATCGGATATAAAGCCGCTCCATTCTTAAATCCGAGCTTTTGTGCATTTTCAATGGCTTTTTCCAAATGATTGTAGCGATATAATAATAAATTTTTCGCCACGCTGGCATCTTTTGTTGCCATATAAAAAGGAATGCAATAAGCTTCGGTGTCCCAATAAGTGCTTCCGCCGTATTTTTCGCCAGTGAAACCTTTCGGACCAATATTTAATCGGGCATCGGTTCCCAAATAAGTTTGGTTCAATTGAAAAATATTAAATCTTATGCCTTGTTGCGCTTTTATGTCTCCTTCAATAATGATATCAGCCGTGTGCCAAATTTTTGACCAAGCTTCCTTCTGACTTTCCAACAGTTGCGAAAAACCTAAGTTATGTGCTTTTTTAACATTGTTAAAAGCGGCTTCAATCAAATCTTCCTTTTGATAATTTAGGGAACTTACAGAACTTCCATATTTATAAATTTTAGCGGTATCTCCCTTGGAAACATTTAAGATAAAGGTATAATGTAAAGATTTTTCTTTAACTTCAGTTTGTTGTAAAACTTCAATATTTTCATTATTTATCTCAAACGAAACTTCCATGGCCGTTGCCACATGAAATGCTGTTTTTAAGGTTTTTGAAAGAATACAACCATTCTTTTTGCCTTTAACGATTTTTAAAATTTCCCAAAAATATTCATCATAATTGGTATCTTCATTTTTGATGCCAGCATCAATATAAGGAGAGAAAGAAATTTCTCCCGAAAAATTAATAGCTTTTACAGCGTACTCAATCGCTCCTATTTCATTGTATTCCAGACTTATAAAGCGTTTTGTATCAACCTGAATTTCCTCTCCTGTTTCAAGAATTGCATGGAAAGAGCGACTTAGCCAGCCTTCTTTCATGTTTAATTCCCTTCTGAAATTTGAAACTTCACAAGTATTTAAATCGAGTTGTGTTTTATTGATTTGAATATTAATACCAATCCAGTTTGGCGCATTCAGCACTTTGGCAAAATACTCTGGATAGCCAATTTTCCACCAGCCAACTCTAGTTTTATCGGGATAATAAATACCGCCAATATAACTTCCCTGAAAAGTTTTTCCTGAATATGCTTCCTCAAAATTGGCACGCTGTCCCATAGACCCATTGCCAATACTAAACAAACTTTCTGAGGCTTCTACATTTTCAGCATAAAATCCTTCTTCTACAATTGACCATTCGTAAGGCTTAATATAATTTTTGTTCATTGTCTTTAATTCATTATATTTTTTAAAAAATCGGGTGTAATGGCTGTCAAATCTTTAAAAACATAATCAGCTTCATGCAACACATTGGTATCTCCAATTCCTATACTTATCATTTTTGCGGCATTTGCCGCCTGTATTCCCGCAATGGCATCTTCTACAACCACGCAATTTTCAGGTTTCATCTCTAATTTTTTGGCACCGATTAAAAATACTTCTGGATCGGGTTTCGCCTTGGAAACATCATTGCCATCAACTATGGCGGTAAATCTGTTTAAAAGTCCGACTTTCTCCAAAATTAAAGGTGCGTTTTTACTGGCCGAACCCAAGGCATATTTGATGTCATTGAGCTCTAAAAAATTCAATAAATCATTCACGCCGGGCAAAATTTCTTCGGAAGTCATTTTATTGACATACTCCAAATATTCTTTATTTTTCTGAAGTAAAAATTCTTGTTTTTTTGCTTCGGATAAATTAACTTTTCCGATGGACAATAAAATTTCGAGTGATTTAACACGGCTTACGCCTTTTAAGAGTTCATTTTGTTCTTCGGTAAAATCGAAACCCAGAACGTTCGCCAAATTTCTCCAAGCCAAATAGTGGTACTTTGCCGTATCCACAATTACGCCATCTAAATCAAATATAAATGCGAGTTCTTTTTTCATCTGTTTATATTTTATTTTTTTATTGGTACAGCTGCTGTTCGCCATTAATCATTCTGCTGTGTATCAAAATTTGTTATGGCTCGTTTTATCTGTTTAATTTTTATTCTTTTTTTGTCAAATGGAACGCCTAGCAGCTTACTTTTTCTATTAGATTATTTTGTTGTAGGCGTTTCATCTGTTTATATTTTATTTTTTTGTTGGTACAGATGCAGTTCGCCATTAACCATTCTGCTGTGTATCAAAATTCGTTATGGCTCGTTTCATCTGTTTATATTTTATTTTTTTGTTGGTAACAGTTGCTGCCTACCTAACGGTAGGCAAGTTCGCTATTAACCATTTCTTTGTGTACCAAAATTTAATATGCTCATTTCATCTAATTTTTTATCAATACAACATCATCAACATCTTTAACTCTTGATACCAATGCAGCAGCAATTAAAAATGAAATTCCGCTAACAACCAAGGCATAAATAGCATCACCGCCATAAAAATATTTTACCATCGGTCCGCCTATTAAAGCATTTATAATTTGAGGAATTACAATAAAAAAATTAAAAATCCCCATATAAACGCCCATTTTTTTAGGAGGAATTGATCCTGCCAGAATAGCATAAGGCATTGCTAAAATACTTGCCCAAGCTACACCAACACCAAGCATAGAAAGAATCAACCAATTTTCATTTGGCATAAAATACACCGAAATAAGTCCAATTCCCCCAACAACCAGTGAAAAGGCATGCGTGTTTCTTCTTCCTATTTTTTTGGCAATCGCTGGCAAAAAGAAGGCAAAAACTGCTGAGACCGCATTGTAAACGCCAAATAAAATACCAACCCAATCGCCAGCAATGTTATAGGCAAGACTGTGTGTATCATCTAATGACAAACCGTAAATATGATGTGCAATTGCCGGTGTTGCAAATACCCACATACCAAATAAACCAAACCAAGAGAAAAACTGAACTGAGCTTAGTTGTCTCATAGTAGCCGGCATTTTTCTGAAATCGGAAAATATATTTAGCAAGCTCGATTTTTCTACAATCCCAGTTTCATCGAGCTTTGATTCTGGAAATTGCGCTATTTCTTCTGGCGAATATTCTTTGGTAGTAAACACAGTAATCAAAATACTGATGACTAAAACTGAAGCACCAATAACAAATGATAGTATTAAATTTGTTGGCACTTCGCCAGGTGCGGCTTCATTTAAAACACCAAACCAATTTGTTAACACATAAGGCAACCAAGAGCCTATTACTGCGCCAATACCAATTAATATGGTTTGTACACTAAATCCGAGCGTTCTTTGATCAGAAGGCAAAATGTCGGCAACCAAAGCCCTAAAAGGTTCCATGGCCACGTTAAATGAAGCATCCATAATCATCAGCATTCCGGCACCAACCCAAAGAGAAGGCATAACGGCAATAAACATATCGGCATTTGGCATTAAAACCAAACCGACAGATGCCATTAATGCACCCGCTAAAAAATAAGGGCGTCTTCGGCCTAGTTTGGTCCAAGTTCTGTCACTGTAATAACCAATGATTGGTTGAACAATTAAACCTGTTAAAGGTGCAACAATCCAAAACCATGACAACTCATGGACATCGGCTCCGAAATTTTGCAATATTCTGCTGGCATTGGCATTTTGCAGTGCAAAACCCATTTGAATTCCAAGGAAGCCAAAACTCATGTTCCAGATATCCCAGAAACTTAGTTTCCGTTTTTCCATAATGTAATTGTTAAAAAATATAATACAATCAATAGCCGATAGGCCTTAATTAATTGTTTTTGTGTGAAGTGTGAAAAATAGTACGGGTCAAATATATAAATTAATTTTTAAGTTGAAGGCATTTTAAAGTAAGATTTAAGTAAAAAAATTAACATTTAGGCACTATAACGTTGGAGTTATGAGTTTCAGGTTTCAGGTTTCAAGTTTTAAGTTTTGAGTTTCAAGTTTTGAGTTTCAGGTTTTGAGTTTTGAGTTTCAAGTTTCAAGTTTTTTGCCTAATGCCTATTACTTTTTTAATTGTCAATTATCAAGCGTTGATTTCCTAATTTTTAAATCGGGTGAAATAACCGTTTTTTGAAATTCTCCAGAACCTTTATGTTCAATTCTGTTAATTAATAATTCGGCAACCTGTTTGCCCATTAAAAATCCGTGTTGTTCAATACAAGTTAATGGTGGATCGGTATATTCAGATATTAAACCGCTGGTAAAACCAATAATGGCAATGTCTTCGGGTATTTTTAAACCATTTTCCTTGGCAATTTTTAAAGCAATTGCCGCATATATTTCATTTACCGCTAAAATGGCATCAGGCAGGTTTTTAGCTTTAAACACTTCCTTTATTTGTTCATACAAATCCAAATTGTCATCAATTTTATAAATTAGGCTTTCATCAACAGAAATTTTATTTTTATTTAATGACTTTATATACCCTTTTTTTCTCAATGATCCAACCGTAATAAAATCTTGGGTTGTTAACAATGCAATTCGTTTTGAACCTATTTCAATCAAATGATTTGTGGCTTTAAAAGCACCGCCAACATCATCAATAATCACTTTATCACATTCAATGTCATCGTTAATTCTGTCGAATAGCACCAGCGGAAAATCGTCCTTAATTATGGCTTCAAAATGTTTGAAGTCTTGATTTTGCTGGGTTTCTCTAGCTATTGATACAATCAATCCATCCACGCTTCCATTGGTCAACACGCTCATGTTTGAAACCTCTTTTTCGTAAGATTCATTAGAAAGGCATATCATAACGTTGTATCCTTTTTCTGTAGCGTATTTTTCAATGCCATTGATTACCGTTGAAAAAAAATGATGTACAATTTCGGGGATAATAACACCAATAACAGATGTTTTTTGGTTGCGAAGCTGCAAAGCCAGATTGTTTGGCTTGTAGTTATAATAATCGGCAAAGGCTTTAATTTTCCCCTTTGTTTCCTCACTAATTTCATGGCTGTCTTTCAGCGCTTTTGAAACCGTAGAAATTGATACGCCAAATTCTCTTGCAATCTTTTTAAGGGTAATTCTTGATTTCATCTGTTTAATCTTTATTTTTTATTGGTACAGATGCAGTTCGCCATGAATCATTCTGCTGTGTATCAAAATTTGTTCTGGCTCGTTTCATCTGTTTAATCTTTGTTTTTTATTGGTACAGATGCTGTTCGCCATTAATCATTCTTTTATATGTCAAAATTTGAAATGCTCGATTCATCTGTTTAATCTTTGTTTTTTATTGGTACAGATGCTGTTCGCCATTAATCATTTCTTTGTGTGTCAAAATTTGAAATGCTCGTTTCATCTGTTTAATCTCGCTGAAAGTTGAAAAAAGTTGAAAAACTAAAGCTATTAATAGGTTATACGTTAAAAAATGCTTAATTTTATTTATATATACTAATATTTTAAGTATATTTTATCTTTAATCTCTATAAAAAAAATTAAAAGTGCTCTTCTTCGCAAATATAAACTTTATAGTTAAAAATGAAGTAATTTTAAGTAGAACAATTAAATAAAACTCCATTAAAAACTCAGAAAAACTCAGAAAATTAGCTTATTTGTAAAATTTTTCAAAAAAATTAAAAAAGAAACTACCAAACTCCAACGTTTGCGTAAAAAGTTACAAACACGAAAACGTTTGCGAAACTTTAAAACTAACTATTATCATTGTTAAATAAATGTTAACTGCTTAACTTCACAAAGTGAAATGTAATAAATAGTACAAGAATTTAAAATAAACTTAATTATTAATTAACTTAAAATAGATGAAAAATTTTAAAATTTTTTTGTTTAATGTCATGCTTATTTTACCTTTAGTTATGTTTGCCCAGCAAACCGTTAAAGGAAAAGTTACGGAAGCAGCAGGTGGAACACCACTACCTGGAGTAGGCGTTATTATTAAAGGAACTACGGTAGGTGCCGCAACAGATTTTGACGGAAACTATACCTTAGAAAATGTTAAGCCAGAAGATATTTTGGTATTCTCTTATGTTGGGTTCAATACCCAATCTATTACTGTAGGAAGCAAGACTACCATAGATGTTGTTTTGATTGAAAACACAGAATCACTAGAAGAAGTTGTAATTATTGGTTATGGTACTGTTGAAAAGAAAGATAAAACAGGAGCTACGGTAAAGGTTTCGGCCAATGATTTAAATCAAGGTACTTTAGTTGACCCAATACAAGCAATTCAAGGAAAAGCTGCTGGTGTGAGTGTAACCAAACAAGGTGGTGACCCAAATGCAGGATTTGATGTGAGGATTAGAGGTGCTGCAGGATTTGCCGCTGGTGGAAATCCTCTATATGTTGTTAATGGTGTTAGAGGAGTAGATATTACTACTATTGCGCCAGAAGACATCATATCGTATGATATTTTAAAAGACGCCGCCTCGACTGCGATATATGGTGCAGATGGTGCAAATGGGGTTATTTTTGTCACAACAAAAACCGGTAAGGCTGGTGTTGCAAAAATTGAGTACAATACTTATATCGCCGTGGATGATGTTTATAAAAAATTAGGACTTCAGTCTGCTAAAAGTTATAGAAGTTATATTGCAGCAAATCAAGATAAATATGGTGATTTCTCTGATGCTGGTGGATCTGTAGATTGGCAAGATGAAGTATATCGGTCAGGTATTACCATAAACAACAACCTTGCAATTTCTGGAGGTTCTGAAACCAATACCTATAGAGCTTCCATCACAAATACTGATTTTGAAGGCGTAATTGTAGGATCTGATAAAAATAGAACCACAGGAAGGCTTGATTTAACCCAAAAATCATTTGATGATAAATTAAAAATTACCATGGGGATGTCTGCTTCCATTGAAAGCAACGAGTATGTTAATTATGGAGGAAATGGAAATACTGATGTATTATTCCAATCTTATCAAAGATTGCCGACCGACCCTATTTATAATTCAGATGGCAGTTATTTTGAAACTTCTAGAGTATTTAATTATTACAATCCTGTAGCCATTTTAGATCAAATTCAAAATGAAAGAGATGCTAAAAAATATACAGGTAACTTAGGTCTTGATTATACCATAATTGAGGGTTTAGTAGGAAACTTAAACTTAAGCTACCTAAGAAATGACAGTGAATCAACTTATTTTGAACCAAAATACAGTAACACTATTGGATCACAAAATACGCTAATAAGAACAGGGTATGGTAAAAGAGCTTATGACAATTGGGCTCAAGCGATGCTTGAAGGAACGTTAACTTATAAGAAAACTTTTAATGACGTTCATAATTTAACAACTTTAGCGGGTTATTCTTATAGAAAACAAGATTGGGATGGATTTCTTTCACAAGGAAGAGAGCCAGTATCTAACTCACTTGGAGCAGACAATCTTCAAAATTTTGAAGATGTTCAATTGGGAGATATTGAATCATATAAAGGAGAAAGAACTGACATTGGCGTTTTTGGACGTGCAATGTATGATTATGACTCAAAATATTACTTAGCAGCAATGATTCGTAGAGATGGATCATCCGTATTTGGTGATAATAATCAATGGGGTTGGTTTCCTTCAGTTCAAGTAGCTTGGAATATGGCAAACGAAAATTTTATTGAAGACAACGCTAATTTTATTAATTTATTAAAATTAAGAGTTAGTTGGGGTATTTCAGGTAACAGTAACATTGATAGTTATCTATCTTATCTAAGGGTAGGTCCATCTGGCACATCTATAGACCCAGAAACTGGAGATCCTACTGTAAATCTAGATTATTACAACAATGGCAACCCCGATTTAAAATGGGATGAAAATGAAGAAATAAATGTAGGTATAGATTTCGGTTTTTTTAACAATCGTATTTCTGGTTCTGTAGAATATTACTCTAAAAAAATTACAGATATGCTATCCGTATATGATGTTCCTACAGAAACAAATTATGCTGGAACTGTATTCTATAATGGCGGTGAAATGAAAAACTCAGGTTTTGAAGCAACTTTAATTGGTAAAGTTTTTAATACCGAAAATTTTAAATGGAATACAACATTTACTTTCTCTACAAATAAAATGGAAGTGGTGTCTCTTGATGGCGGTAAATACTCTTTAGACTTTAGGGATGTAGGTTATATCTCTGCACCGGGTATTGTTGGTGTGGCTACGCAACGAATGCTCCCTAACCATGATTTAGGAACCTTCTTTGGATTTGAATATGCCGGTGTTAGTGAAGACGGAAAATGGTTGGTTAAAGGAAATGATAATGAAATTCACTATTTAGATGACGTTTCCCAATCTGATGAGCATAAAAAACCTATCGGGAATGCCTTACCTGATTTTGAAATGGGATGGAGCAATAGCTTTAGCTATAAAAATTGGGATTTAAGCGCATCTTTTAGAGCGGTTGTTGGGCATGATATTTACAATGCCACCAAACAAGTATTTGGAAATCCAGATTATATTACCCAAAGAAATGTACTTGACGAAGCACTTGCTTTAGATGGTTATGTGGGTGGTGCATACCAATCATTAAGTTATTATATTGAAGATGGAAGTTACCTTAAATTAGATAATATTAACTTAGGATATACTTTACCTAAAAATACTATTAAAGGTATATCAAATTTAAGGATTTATACCTCAATAAATAATGTATTTACCCTAACAAATTATGATGGAATTGACCCTGAGGTTAACTTCAGTGGAGGGGATAATGATAAAGGAGAAATTTATTTTGGGATAGACCAATATAATATTTATCCTAAAACCCGTACAATCACATTCGGTATAAACGTTGAATTATAACATATAAAAAAATGAAATACATATATAAAATTGCAATCGTACTTATAGCAAGTATCACGCTATACAATTGCACAGACTTAGAGAGTGATGTTTCAGATTTTATTCCAGGAGATTCCTATCCTGAAAATTCTGAACAAGCTATTCGAATTGCTGATCCGGTTTTTGCTAAGACCCAAAGCATGTTGGATGGCGGTGGTTGGTGGTTCCTTCAAGAAGTTACAAGTGATGAAGCTGTAGCACCAACTAGAGGAGCTGACTGGGATGATGGTGGTAAATGGCGTGTATTACATCAACACACTTGGGGAAATACTACTGAAGCCATTAATCAACTGTGGGGATTGATTTATGATGCCATACCAAAAGCAAATAGTGCAATTGAAATACTGGAAGTAAATACAGAAGACCCTGAAGTTGCTGAAGTATTAGCGCAAACAATTGTTTCAAGAGCCTATTATTACTACTTGGCTATTGATAATTATGGTGATGTTCCCTTTCCAAGAACTTTTACCAATGCAGAAGAATTTCCACATAGAACACCTAGAGCAGAAGTTTTTCAAACAATTGTTCAAGACATCTTGGATAATGTTGATAAATTATCAACTCCAACTCCAGGAGTGGCATCTAGTTCAATAAACAAAGGTACTGCTTATGCTTTATTGGCTAAATTATATTTAAATGCTGAAGTTTATACAGGAACACCAATGTGGACAGAAGCCATAGATGCTTGTAACAATGTAATTAATTTAGGTTACTCTTTAGAAGGAAATCCATTAACTCCTTTTTTAACAGATAATGGGGCTTCAAAAGAAAACATCTATACAATTGCTTATGATGAAGATAAATTTACTGGATTTAATATTCACATGAGAACTTTGCATTATTTATCGCAACAAACATTTAAGATGAGTGTTCAACCTTGGAATGGTTTTGCTATATTAGAAAGTACGTATAATTTATTTGCGAGTTCAGATTTAAGAGCCAAAGGACTTTTAGTTGGACAACAATATGCAAAAGATGGCAGTGAAATTATTGATGACGTTGCTGGCGTAAATTTAATTTTAACTCCTAATATTCCTGCTTTGCTAATGGACGCTAATACATATAGCCTAAATCAAATTCGTAACTCTGGTGTTCGTGTAGCCAAATGGGAAATTAAAGAAGGGGCAAAAGGAAATTTAAGCAATGATTTTGCACTTTTTAGATTGGCAGACATTTTATTAATGAAGGCCGAAGCCCAAGTTCGTTTAAATGGAAGCGGAGCTGGAGATGCGTTGGTAAATGAGATTAAATCAAGAGCAAACGTTTCTATTACAGGAAACTACTCGTTGCAAGACATCTTAAATGAAAGAGGAAGAGAATTATTATGGGAAGGCACTAGAAGACAAGACTTAATTCGATTTGGCAAATTTAATGAATCTTGGTGGGAGAAAAATACTTCTGCAAACACACGAAATATTTTCCCCGTACCGCAATTTGCAATCAATTCAAATGGGAATTTATTGCCTCAAAACCCAGGATACTAATTAAAACCATATTAAAATGAAAAAATTAAAATTTATACTAATATTACTTTTATCTATAGGTATTTGGTCTTGCGAGGATGATGATGCAGATATCGATATCTTTCGGTCTGAAACTGTCGAAGGAACTGCCGTGTTAAATACACCTAACGTGGTTGACTTTGAAATTACAGAAACCACAGATGTTGTTGATGGAAACGAAAATGAAACAGCAACAACTTTTACGTGGACTAAGGTAAAGGGGAGTTATAATGGCACCATCCTTTATCTTCTTGAAATGGACATAAAAGGAAATAACTTTAAAAATGGTGTTTACGTACCTTTAGGTGGCCAAGGAACTACCGAATTGTCTCAAGAAATTAGCAATAAAGACTTAAACATGGCCGTAAATGCAATTAATACACAACTTGTCACATCAGGTTCTGCATTAAAAGTTGATTTTTCAACTGCTACTGAGTTTGATATAAGAGTTGTAAGCATGGCCGATGTTTCTAAAGATAAAAGTTTTTCAGAGCCAATCACAATCAATGTAAATGCTTATGAAAAAATAGTTGTTATTGAACCACAATTATTTATTACAGGTTCAGTTCAATCCTATTATGGCAAAAGTAATTGGAATCCAGAGCAAGGTTTGGAAATGAGATACATTGGTGATGGAACTACAAAAGTTTTTGAAGCTTATCTAAAGGCAACCGAAGGTGATGCCTTTAAATTTATTTCAAATCAAGCAGTTTGGGATAATATAGTGGGCAACTATGGTGTTATTGATGGTGCGCAGGATGGTAATTTAATCAATAGTGGTGATAGTGGAAATATTGAAATTCCTGAGGAAGGACAATATTATATAAAAGTTGATATTGATAATCTAACTTACGAATTGATTAAAATGCAATGGGGAGTTATTGGTAACGCCACACCTGATTCTTGGGATGGAGAAACGCCTATGACATACGATTTTAACACAAATACTTGGGAAATTACTTTAAACTTAACCGATGGTGAAGTTAAATTCCGTTCCAAATCGTTATCCAACGCAGTTTTTGGTGCAGGAGAAGACTGGAAATTTAATGTTGGAACAAATTTAAACGCCTGGGATGATGGTGATGGAAACTTTGTCGTTAGTGCTGGAAGTACAACAATTACACTTAAAATTGGATTTAAAGGTGATGCTGTTATTACTGGTATTTAATATTTAAAATAAAACATATAATATGAAAAAATTAATTTATA